>JAGPGT010000001.1 GCA_018055905.1 Phycisphaerae bacterium | reverse complement strand
CCTTCGCTCGCACAGAGGAGATTTTGAAGACTCTCAGGAGAATGATCGCATGGAGCTTTCGTACAAGAACTTGGATCAAACCGCCGCCTACGGCCGGCTTCGGGGCATCGACGCACGGAGCATTTCGTTGAAGACGCTGCTAACCGCGGATCGGGTCGCCAGGTGCTCGATCCCGGCCGGAGGGGGCTTGACGTTCAACTACGCCGCCAAGAAGGCGACCGACGAAGTAGTGGATGCACTGCAGCAACTGGCCGACGAACAGCAACTCATCGCCAAGTACGAGCACCTCTACAACGGCGCCGTCGCCAACGTGGGCGAGAAGCGGATGGTTCTGCACCATCTAGTCCGCGGGCAGTTGGGTAATCCCGTCGTCCACGGCGGAAAGGACCTTGGCCAATTCTATGCCGAGCAACAGAAGAAGGTCGCCGATTTCTGCGCCGAGGTACACAAGGGCAAGCGAAAGGGCGCCACCGGAAAGCGGTTCAAGACCGCCGTGCAAATCGGCATCGGCGGCTCGGACCTCGGGCCGCGAGCCTTGTACCTGGCCTTGGAGCAGTATGCCCGCCAGCGGAAGTTACTGAAGATGGAGGCCCGGTTCATTTCGAACGTGGACCCCGATGACGCCAACGCGGTGCTGGCGGGGCTCAAGCTCGAGACGACGCTGTTCATCCTGGTCTCTAAAAGTGGTACCACACAGGAGACCCTGGCCAACGAGCAACTCGTGCGAGCGAAACTGACCGTCGCGGGCCTGGAGCCGAGCCTGCACATGGTCGCGGTGACGAGTGAGACCAGCCCCTTGGCCAAATCGGACGACTACGCGGCCTCATTCTTTATCGACGATTTCATCGGCGGTCGCTACTCCTCGACCAGCGCCGTGGGAGGAGCGATCCTGTCACTGGCCTTCGGCCCGAAGGTGTTCGATGAGATCCTGGCTGGGGCACATGAAGCGGATGTCCTCGCCCGCCATTCGAACCTCCGCGAGAACGCTGCAATGATGGACGCGATGATCGGCGTATGGGAGCGGAATTTCCTCGGGTATCCCTGTACCGCCGTTCTGCCGTACAGTCAGGCGCTGGTGCGTTTCCCCGCCCACCTACAGCAACTCGACATGGAGAGCAACGGCAAGTCCGTGAACCGCAACAACGAGCGTCTGGACTACTCGACCGGCCCGATTGTCTTCGGCGAGCCCGGCACAAACGGCCAGCACTCCTTCTACCAACTCCTGCACCAGGGAACGGACGTCATCCCGCTTCAGTTCGTCGGTTTCAAGACTGCCCAAACGGACTTTGATCTCGAGGTCGAGGGTTCCACAAGTCAGAAAAAGCTCAACGCCAACCTCACCGCCCAGATCGCAGCCTTCGCCTTGGGCAGGGAGAACAAAGACAATCCCAACAAAAACTTCGAAGGGGAACGGCCATCGAGCCTCCTGTACGGCGAGCAGCTCACGCCCAAAGCCGTAGGCGCGCTGTTGGCCCATTTCGAGAACAAGGTCATGTTCCAGGGCCTGGCCTGGAACATCAATTCTTTCGATCAAGAAGGCGTCCAGCTCGGTAAGATCCTGACGAAAGACGTCCTGTCAGGCACAAGAGATGAACGTCTGGCAGCCTACGCCAAGTTATTGGGTATGTAGGAACTAGGAACACCGAGTGATTGCTGAAACACGAGCCGTTGTCGATCATCGTGAGTCTTTGGACCAGAGTCAGTGCAGAATACGATGCGACAGAAAACTCAGGCAAGAAGCCACCTTAACTCGATTCTTCTGATGGCTTTGCTTTTCGGTGTTGCCCAAGAAATCATGGGACGGCTCGCGAGGGCAACGGACTCGATGCAGTTCTCTCGAACGGATTTTGTCTGCAACCTGACGCTCGACGAGCAGGAGGTTGTGCGATTGGCCGGGCCGCAGTTCATCGTCAACACCTCCCAGTCGCCCAACTATCCCGGCCCGTGGTACCAGCGTGGATTCCTGTCCATCTGGAACCAGGCGTGGTTCTCCTGCCTGCGAAGCGCATCGGGCCTCTACCGCTTCGCCCGCGACACACAGATCGCAGACAAAATCATTATTCGAGCAGCATCTGCGGACAAGATCAAACCGAGCATGAGGAATTGACGACACGATGTTACGAACAACGTGCTTGATGCTTTCTCTTTGCGTGGCGATGGGGACGAGGGCCGCCGGGGCGGCCGAGCCGGATGCCAACGAATTGTCTGCCGGCTGGTTGGATATGGCCAAGGCCGACCTCGATGTGTTTCCCAGCCGGCTCCTGGCCGACGCCAAGGCCACATTTCTTCGCAGCGACAATCTCGCCCTGCTGGCCTGGGCGGGGCTCGCCAGTTATGCGATGAACGACGGCCCTGCCGACGACGACATCGCCGACCACTTCGACAGGCACAGCACCTTCGGCGGCTTCGACGAGGACGTACTGTTCGTCATCGGTTCGCCGGTGACGCATTTTGCCGCCACCGGTCTCTGGTACCTCGTCGAAGCCAGGGACCAGAGCGACGAGGGCCGACGCAAGGCGGTCACTATGCTCTCTGCGTTGACTATCACCGGCGCCGTCACGGGCGGACTCAAGGCGATCCGCGACAACGACCAGCCCGACGGCCAGGGCTGGGCCTGGCCCAGCGGCCACACCTCCAGCTCGGTCGCAGTCGCCTCGGTGCTGCACGAGTTCTACGGCTTGAAAGTAGGCCTGCCCGCCTATGCCATCGCCGGCGTCGTCGCCTGGCGAATGATGGACGACGGCGACCACTGGGCCAGCGACGTCGTCTTCGGCGCGGCCCTGGGCTGGGTGGTCGGTCACACCGTCGCCCAGCGTCACGGCAATGCCGAGATCGCGGGATTCGAAGTGCTCCCCTACACCGGCAGCCGCGATACCCCGGCCGTCGGCATCAGTCTGTCCAGATGGTTCTGATCCAGACGACGAACCTGCTACTGCGCCAGGTCGACCGGCACAACGGCTCGCTCGAAATCGTTGGCAGCCATGAGGGGTTGCGGCTTGAGCCCGGCCCGGCCACCCCCGGCGGCGTGGCTTCCATTTGCGTGCGCAGCGAGGCCAGTTCCGTCTGCACGTCGCGTTCGTGGTCGCTCAGTCCTTTGACAACCGAGATGAGATTCGGAATCAGATCGTATCGACGTTTCAACCTCGACCAGCGACCACGCCTGGCTCACGCGGTTTCGCAGGCCGATAAGGCTGTTGAAGACGAACCAGACCCATCCAAGGGCCCAGGCCAGCAGGTAGACCGAGGCAGCCGCCACGCCGGGCGTCACGGCACGCGGCAGTCCACCGCCATGGGCGGAGGTGAATACAGCGACGCCTGCCACTGCCAGAACCAGTCCCAGGATGCCCCAGATCCAATAGCTGACTCCCAGCCCCCGGGTGATCTGCTGCTCGGTCCGGCACGAGATCAGGAACATGGGGCACTTGGGATCGGAGCCAATCTCGGCGGCGACGATGTCCTGTCGCTCGCGTGCCTGCCCCATGACGTACAGCGGGGTGAGCAGCAGGATGGCGGCCTCCACCAAGTCATTCTTCGACATCAATCGACGTGTCGTCAACTACTGGTCGGGGAGACGACCGTCAACAGACGAATCCCCGCGCATGCTCGCGAATTGTACGCTTGATTTGCGCCGCGTTCTGCGAGACAATCGCCGCGAAAGGTATTTCCGCAACCCTGGTAGGAGGTATATGGACATGGTTCAGTGGGGAACGATCATCCTGGCGCAATGGATCGCGGTTTCGAGCGTCGGCGCAGGGCTGCCGCAACTGGGCAGCGACGTGCGGGTCACGGACCTGCGATGCGAGTACCTGAGCAATCCGCTGGGCGTCGATGTCGCACAGCCCAGGCTGAGCTGGAAACTCCAATCCCGCTGGCGGGGTCAAAGGCAGACCGCCTACCAGATCCTCGTGGCAGGCAGCGAGAAGATGCTCAAGGAGGACCGGGCGGACCTCTGGGACAGCGGCAAGGTCACGTCCGACCAGTCCGTTCACGTCGTCTATGCGGGTCGCCCGCTTGCCTCGCGGACCCCCTGCTACTGGAAAGTGCGGGTCTGGGACGCCGACGGCAAGACAAGCCCCTTCAGCGAGGTCGGCACATGGGATATGGGGTTGCTGACGCCGCAGGACTGGAAGGCACAGTGGATCAGCGCGCCGGGCAGGGATGAGGACAAAGGCCCACAACCGGCGCCGCTGTTCCGCAAGTCGTTTCTCCTGTCCGAGACGCCCGTCAGCGCGCGAGTCTACATCTGCGGTCTGGGCTATCACGAGCTGCGCCTCAACGGCCAGAAGGTCGGCGATCACGTTCTCGATCCGGCGTTCACCCGCTACGACAGGCGGGCTCTCTACGTCGTCCACGACGTGACAAGCCAGCTCAAGAAAGGGCAAAACGCTCTCGGCGTGATTCTCGGCAACGGCTGGTACAACATGCACACGCGCTGCGTGTGGGACTTCGACAAGGCCCCCTGGCGGGATCGCCCGGTCCTGCGGTGCCAGCTCGAAATGACCTTTGCGGATGGTTCTACGAAAGTCGTCGCCAGCGACGCGACGTGGCGGGTCTCGACCGGTCCGATCGTCTTCGACAGCATCCGTAACGGCGAGACCTACGACGCCCGCCTGGAAATCCCCAATTGGGACGCCGGGGGCTTCGACGACACGAACTGGCCCCTGGCGCAGGTGGACGCGGGCCCCAAGGGCGAATTGCGGTCGCAGATGATGCCGCCGATCAAGGTCACGCAAACCCTGAGATCGGCCAAGATCACCGAGCCTAAGCCCGGCGTGTACGTCTTCGACGTCGGGCAGAACCTGGCCGGCTGGGCGAGGCTGAAGGTCTCAGGGCCCGCCGGCACGGAGGTCGTCATGCGATATGGCGAGCGGCTCAACGAAGACGGCACGCTCGACCAGCGAGAGATCGGTCAGCACATCAAGACCGGCAAACCCCAAACCGACACCTACATCCTCAAAGGCCAGGGCACGGAGATCTGGGAGCCTCGGTTCGTCTACCACGGATTCCAGTACGTCGAAGTGACCGGGCTGCCGGGCAAGGCGAGCCTGGACATGCTGGAGGCCCGCGTCGTACACACCGCCTTCGACAAGGCCGGCTCATTCGAGTGCTCCAACGAGTTGTTCAACCGCATCCAGCGCAATACGCTGTGGTCCTATGTCAGCAACTTCCACGGCTATCCAACCGACTGCCCGCACCGCGAGAAGAACGGCTGGACGGGCGACGCCCACCTGGCCGCGGAGACCGGCCTGTACAATTTCGACTCGGCGGCCGCCTACGCCAAATGGATCAACGATCTATACGATGAGCAGCGGGACAGCGGCGAGTTGCCCGGCATTGTGCCCACGAGCGGCTGGGGATACGCCTGGGGCAACGGGCCCGCCTGGGACAGCGCCTATGTCCTGATCCCGTGGTATCTCTATCAATACAACGGCGACACGCGAGTCCTGGCCGAGCATTACGAGCGGCACAAGCGCTATGTGGACTATCTCACCAGCAAGGCCCAGAACGGCATCGTCTCGATCGGCCTGGGTGACTGGGTGCCCGCCAAGTCCAAGACGCCGGAGAAGGTGACCTCGACCGGCTATTATTATCGCGACGCGGTGATCGTCTCGAAGACCGCCGCGAGGCTGGGCAAAACCGAGGAGGCCCGCAAGTACGAGGATCTGGCCGATGGAATCCGCGACGCGTTCAATCGCGAGTTCTTCAATAAGGACACCGGCCTCTACGCCGGTGGCACGCAGACTGCAATGAGCTGCGCCCTGACGCATGGGCTCGTCCCGCCGCAGGAACAGGAGCGAGTCCTGAACAATCTCGTCGCGATGATCAAGGAGAACGACGGCTTCCTCGACGCCGGCATCCTGGGCACGAAGTACCTGATCGACTGCCTGACCGCGGGCGGCCGGGCCGATGTGGTGTACGGCATGGCGACCAAGACCACCTATCCGAGCTGGGGCCGCTGGCTCGAAGAGGGCGCGACCACGCTCTGGGAGCAGTGGGACGGCGAGGCCTCCCGCAACCATATCATGTTCGGGCACATCAGCGCCTGGTTTTACCAGGTTCTCGGCGGCATCCGGCTCGATCCCGATGCGGTGGGTTTCAAGCGGTTTGTGATCAAGCCGCAACTGCTGGGCGACGTCAGATGGGCGAAAGCGGAGTACGAATCGATGTACGGCACGATCCGCAGCAACTGGGAGATCCGTGGCGGCAGGTTCATCCTGAAGATCGCGGTGCCGGTGAATACGACCGCCACCGTGTACGTCCCCTGCGACCCGCAGAAGGCAATCGCTGAAGGCCCCGACGTCATTCACGTGGGCGAACACGCGAGGTTCCTGCGCTTTGAAAAGGGCTGCGTCGTCTTCGAGGTGGAGTCCGGGACGTACGAGTTCATCTCACAACTGCCTGTGAGATGAGGTGCCTGATGAAGACCAGGAATATGCTGTTCGTAGGAGCCATCCTTCTCTCGATGCTCCAGCCAGTCGGTTTGAGCGCCGCCGCGAATGAGAACTCGGCTCTGGCGGACCAACGGCTCCGAACAGATCCACTGGTCCGACTGCACGACTCCCTCAAGGCAGGTCCAGGGCGATGAAGCCGGCGTCGCGATCGAGTCCCTGATCCAACTGGCCAACGCGCTCGACGCGGACCCTTGGTTCTGCGTCCCCCTGCTGGTGGGGAAAGAACTTTGCTGCGCCGCCCACGAAGAACGTGGAACGTGGATTCAACTCGAAGCGAGGTCTTGCGGATGCCGATCGCTATCGTGTATAGTGAAGGTTTTGAGATCGACGAGCCCGGACCGGTGCTTTGAGGCGGCCTCTCGGCGATCCCTACCACTGGAGATGGTCTCGGGATGGACACAACGACGGATCGATTCCGCAGCAAGAAACCTGGACTGGAGACGGTAAAAAACAAACCTGAATTGTTCGATGCGGGGCTGCCGTCGAGCGTGGAAGAGGCGGCGCTTGTGATGTATGCCTTGTCGTTCGGTCCACTGTCCAAAAGCGACTTGGCCCGAGCCCTCAAACAGGTCGGAATGACCATGCGCGACGGCTCGGCCATCACGATTCAGAAACTTACCCCCTGCATGCAGCGACTTAGAGACCGGGGCCAAATCACGAGTATGGGATCCGACCCACCGGTCTGCCGACCGGAGGCCCGCACGACCACAATCGAGGCGGCTCGCAAGAAGGGCTGGCTGCACCGATTCGCCGCCGCGCTTCAGCGGGCGGTGCCCGGCCAGGTCGGTGCCGAAACCTGGGAGTACAAGTGGGGAAGACGGCGATTCGTCTCGTTCTCCCACGCCTGTCGGGACGTATTCCTGGCTTTGGAGTTGGACGATCAGGACCAGATCAAACGTCTGGCGGGACTGTGCAGCCAGGATGAGCGAATCGGATCCATCGTCAAAGTACTGGTCATCGTCTGTATGGATCCGTTCCAACCCCAGTACGTAGAACGGCTGCTGCCCCAGTACCGCGACCTGTTGCTATACGAAGGTCTCCATCAGGAAGTGATGCTCCTGAAGCTGAACCACCCCGTCTTTGCATATGCGAGAGACTGGTTAGTACACAACCATCCCCAACTGAACAAGACCCTTCTGGAACGGTGCGTCACCCACGTGGTGGAACGGGATTTGTTGGCGGGTGATTTCCTAGCCGCCCGAGACCTCCTGGAGCATTTCGCCGATCTGAACATCTGGATCATCCGCGGCATGTTCGAGCTGCTCTCGGGCCGCAAGGACGAAGCTCGGTTTGCCTATGAACAGGCCCTCCGTCAGGTTGGCAAGAGCAAGACCGCACAGATTGAGTATCTCCTCAGCTTTCCCGCTACTTTGCACACTCTGCTGCTGATTCAGTCCGATCAGACGCCGACGGACCACCAGCAGGTCCGAAACTGGATGACCTGGCTGAACGCCAGCCGAATCTACAGCGGGTATCGCGATACCTATGCTTTCCTGGCGGAATTGCTTGCGTGGCACGAAGGCTACGACATAGCCGCCCGTTTGAAATCCGAAGCCCGGTTCTTCCCTACAACCAATGTCCCTGCGCTGATCCGAGCCAGCAGTTATGTGACACAACTGCTCTCCTGGTTCTACACCTCGCAGACCAAGGCGATGAAGAACCGCAAGCACGCGATCCTTTCCGAGCTCGAGAGCTTCCTCCACGAGTGTAGTACGGGCGGTGCCAACTGGGTGGGAATGCAAATCGTCCGCCTGCTGAGCAGGCTTGGCCAAACACTGCCGGCTTATCGCGACCAGGCCGAGGCATTCTTCCGCGACACCCCGGCCAAGGACCTGTCCGAACTGTGGCCCATCAAAGAGATCTGGGAGAGCCGGATCGACGCCTTGGAACAGCTTCTGCACGAAGCACAAGACGCCGAAACCCGTCCGACGAACGCCTCACGACGTCTGGGCTGGAAGTTGCGGGAGTGGAAACACGCCGGTCGAATTGAAGTTATCCCGGTCGAACAGAAGCGGACCAAAACCGGCGGCTGGACCAAAGGCCGGGAGATCGGGGTATATCGGCTCGCCCAACTGAATCCTCAGGAAATCGATTATCTGACCGACCAGGACAGAGCGGCCCTGGTCAACATCACCGGACGACGCGAATACTACGATATGGTTTATCGTCTTGACACCGGCCTGGCGCTGCGGGCTCTGACGGGACACCCCAACGTCTTCTGGGAAGACCACCCCCACCTCCCGGTAGAAATCGTGCAAGGGACACCGGAGGTATGCATCGTTCCCAAGGCTCATCACTTGTGCATCCGAATGATCCCCTATCCGGAGGTCGATGTCGGCGCCAACTTCGCCAGTATCATCACCAAGGAGTCGCCGACCCGGGTGCGAGTTGTGGTGTTCGAACCCAAGCACATTCGCATGGCCGAGATCCTGGGTCCCGACGGGGTTTCGGTCCCGAAGGACCACTCCGAGTCGGTGCTGAACCGACTACAGGGCTTGTCCAAGCACGTGGCCATCCAATCAGATGTGGCCTTGGCGACCGAGGGGGCCGAGGTCGTCGAACCGGACAGCCAACCCCGCCTCCGCCTGCAACGTCTGGACCAGGGCCTCCGGGCGGAGATGGTCGTCGCTCCGCTGGGCAACCAGTCGCAACGGGCTTTTACTCCCGGTGTCGGCAATCCGCATTTGGTCGAATTCATCGGGGGCAAGCCCCTCCAGACCCATCGTGTCCTCCAGGACGAAGCCGATCGCGCTGCCGCCGCATTGGAAGCGATCGGGTTGGATGATGAGAAGGGGGATTACCTCTGGATCCTGGACGATCCCGAAATGGCTTTGGGACTCCTGGAAAGGCTTCAGGAGGTGAACGAACAGACCCTGCGGGTCGAGTGGCCCAAGGGCGACCCGATCACCGTAAGGTCGCTTTCGCCGCAGCAGTTGCGTCTCTCGATCCATTCGGCCCAAGACTGGTTCGAAATCGAGGGTGAAATCCGTGTGGACGAAAACCTCATGATCCGGATGCAGGCCCTTTTGGAGGAGATCGAAAACGGGGACAAGCGGTTTATTGCCTTGGGCAAGGATCAGTACGTCGCCCTTACGAAACAACTGCGAAAGCAGCTTCAGTGGCTCGCCACGGGTGGCCAATTCACCGGCAAAGGCAACAGGCTCCGCATCCATCCGCTGGCGGCCATCAGCTTGGAAAAGTGGAAGAATGAAATCGGTGAGTTTCAGGCCGATGCGACGTTCGATGCCCACATCGATCGTTTCCGAAGGGTTGAATCGTACCAGCCGATGGTCCCCTCGACGCTCCAAACACAATTGCGTCCCTACCAGAGGGACGGCTTTATTTGGCTGGCTCGCCTGGCCGAATGGGGAGTCGGCGCATGCCTGGCCGACGACATGGGGCTAGGCAAGACCATTGAGGCTCTGGCTCTGATCCTGCACCGTGCGTCGCAGGGCCCGACGCTGGTCGCCGCTCCGACCAGCGTCTGTGCCAATTGGGTCTTCGAAGCCCAACGGTTTGCCCCGACTCTGCGGCCCATCCGTTTCGGCATCGGCGACCTCGGCCGGCGTAACGACGTCCTGAAGGCCCTCGGTCCTTTCGACTTGCTGATCTGCTCCTATACACTACTCCAGCAGGAGGCCGAGGCAATAAAGGATGTGAAGTTCGCGACGATCGTCCTGGATGAAGCCCAAGCGATTAAGAACGCCGCCACGAAGCGGTCGTCGGCCGCAATGAACCTCAACGGGGGATTCCGCATGATCTGCACCGGTACCCCCATTGAGAACAGGCTCTCGGAACTCTGGAATCTATTCCGCTTCATCAACCCGGGCCTGCTGGGCTCGGAAGAGCGGTTCCGCGAACGTTTCGTCCGACCCATCGAGGGAGAGCGAGACCCGGGGGCCAACCACGTGCTCAAAGCCATCGTCCAGCCCTTCATTTTGCGGCGGACCAAGGCCCAGGTGCTCGAAGACCTGCCGCCGCGGACAGAAGTGATGCGGCTGGTCGAACTGAGCCCCGAAGAGCGGGCCCTGCACGAATCCCTCCGCCAGCGGGCGTTGGAGCGACTCGAAGGCACGCGGGAGATGGACCGCGGCCAGGCTCATATCCAGGTGCTGGCCGAACTGATGAAGCTGCGCCGCTGCTGCTGCAATCCGCGTTTGGTGGTGCCTAATTGCGGCCTGACCGGCTCCAAGCTCGAAGCCTTCGCGGAACTAGTGGACGAGCTGATTGACAACCAGCACAAGGCTCTGGTCTTCTCGCAGTTCGTGGACCATCTAACCTTACTCCGCGAGTACCTCGACGCCAAGGGCATCCGCTACCAGTACCTCGACGGCCAAACCCCGGCCAAGACCCGCCAACGACGGATCGACGCCTTCCAGAACGGCGAAGGGGATCTCTTCCTGATTTCGCTCAAAGCCGGCGGCCTGGGCCTGAACCTGACCGCAGCCGACTACGTGATCCACATGGACCCCTGGTGGAACCCGGCGGTCGAAGACCAGGCCTCCGACCGGGCCCACCGTATCGGACAGACCCGCCCGGTGACGGTCTACCGGCTGGTGGCCGCGGATACCATCGAGGAAAAGATCGTCCAACTCCACCATGCCAAACGCGACTTGGCCGACTCGCTCCTCGAAGGCACCGACACCGCCCACACCCTCACGGCCGACGAGTTGATCGACCTGTTGCGAAATCGCTGACGGGAAAGACACGAGGGGAACCTTCGTTGGGAATGTCCCTGCTGCATTCTGGCTCGCGGCGGCATCGGCCCTCCAAAGAACATCCCATTTCACGGGGGGCTGCAAAGTAACGTACCACGGTTTCTTACCGGAATAACTATAGATGCAAGGTCGCTCCGACCGAAGGATAGCAGTGGTAATTAGTGGACAGAGAGCATCGAACAATATAGGGGAAATAGCACAATTCAGTCGAGTGGGATTGTAGGATTTGCAGGAATTGTGATAGAATATGCAACCGGTCGGTCGGTTTGGAAAACTCAAACGACCCGCAGGCAGAACGAAACGCAGGATTACAGGTTCCGACTATGAAAAAAGGCACCAACAACGAGGAATACATCATCAAACCGGCAGAACGGGTCACCCGTTTGCCGCCTTATCTGTTCGGACGTCTGAATGCGATGCGGCACGCCCGACGGCAGAAGGGCGAAGATATCATCGATCTGGGCATGGGCAATCCAATGGACCCGGCCCCTCAGATCGTGGTCGAGAAACTCTGCGAGGCCGCCAAGGACCCGCGCAACCATCGCTACAGCGCCTCCAAGGGGATCAAGAACCTCCGTGGCGAGATGGCTAAGAAGTACGCCCGAAAATGGGGCGTCGATCTCGACCCGGACACCGAGGTCCTCGCTTGCATCGGATCCAAGGAAGGCTTCAGCCACATGTGTTTGGCCCTGCTGGGACCGGGCGACACTGCTATTGTGCCCGACCCGGCCTTTCCGATTCACAACTACGGCGTAATCCTGGCCGGCGCCAACGTCATCACTGTTCCTCTGGGCAACGACCAGAAGTTCCTCGACACCATCGCGATGGTGTGCGAGACCCTGTTCCCCAAGCCTAAACTACTGATCCTGAATTATCCCCACAACCCCACCGCCATGACGGTCGATCCGGGTTTCTTCGAGCCGGTGGTGGATCTGGCCAAGTACTTCAAGTTCCAGGTCATCCACGACTTCGCTTACGGTGAGACCCTTTTCGACGGCTACAAAGCCCCCAGTTTCCTCTCGACCAAGGGCGCCAAAGACGTCGGCGTCGAGTTCACGACGATGAGCAAGCCCTACAGCATGGCGGGCTTCCGCGTCGGGTTCGTGGCAGGCAACAAACAGATGATCGACTACCTGGCCACCATCAAGGGCTACTACGATTATGGCATCTTCCAGGCGATCCAGATCGCAGGAATCATCGCGATGCGTCACTGCGATAAGGACATCGATGCCCAGAACGCCAAGTACCAGAGTCGGCGGGACGTCGTCTGTGATGGCCTCCAACGACTCGGCTGGCAGGTCGAAAAGCCCCGGGCCAGCATGTTCGTGTGGACCAAGGCTGCGGAAGAACACCTCAACGGCAAAGGCACGATTGATTACGCGATGGACCTCATGGAACACGCAGAGGTCGCGATCAGTCCCGGCCGGGCCTTTGGCGAAAACGGCGAAGGTTACTTCCGCATCGCCCTGGTCGAGAACGAACAGCGTCTCCGCCAGGCGATCCGAAACATCAGCCGGTACGTGCAGCAGCGTCCCGTTCGCAAGGCCCGAGCCGCGAAGAAGTGAGCAACCGCACGGCACGTGCGCCACATCGGTCCCATTCGTCCCATAGATTCCATCCGTCCTGTGGGACGAATGGGACACAAATAGCCCCCCCCAAACGGCCCGTCTCCACGAATCCTCTTTTGAATTCCGTCCGTGCACGTGCTGTAATCGCGAGGTCGACGGAAACGACAAAATCCTCTTCATCCCCGCCCATTCACCCCTCGACAGTTTCCCGGTTCGTTGAAGATGTCGGAAATCCGACCCCCGAGGTCCTGCTGAGAATGACGCTCCCCGTAAGAACCACCGACAGTCGATGCAAAGAAAAGGAAGGGGAACGAAGGTGGCAAAATAGAATTCTCGTCCGGTTGTTCATGCTATGAATTCAGGACATGGATAGGTATGTGGTAACGCCGGCGCCCGCAGAAAAAAAGAGAGCTCGAGTATCGAGGTTGACGACCTTGATCCGGGGCTGCATAATGCAAATACAGGCTGTATCCCATGACAGAGCTTCTTCTGCGGCACGCCAACCTGGTGAGTTGTGGCGGTCTCCGCACTTTCCGAGCGAAGGCGACTCTGCCCGGCCGATCATGCAGAACAAGGACGACAATATGCCGAAACGGCCCAGACGATCGAAAAAACCTCTCCACGTAGCCTTGGTCTACAACGCAGACACCGGGATCATTCCGGATACGCCGGAGGATCGGGGTAGCACTTCCGACCTAAGGAACATGATCCGCGACATGGCGAGAGCGCTGCGATCGCTGGGACATCAGGTCACAATTCTTCCGCTGGCGCACGACCTGTTCGCTTTTCAACGCAAACTTCGTCGTCTGTCCCCCGACGTGGTGTTCAATCAATACGACGATGTGGTGCATGGCGCTCTGTATGAAATGCGATTTGCCGCGATGGTGCGAATGATGGGTTTTCCCCTCACCGGCTCACCGGCTCTGGCGCTGGGGCTGAGTCGCTATAAGTACATGTCCGCCAGTCTGCTCCATGGCCTGGGAATTCCGATCCCGCCGTGTACGGCATTGTTGGAAAAGGTCGGCGACGTAGACCGGCACGACTGGAAGTTTCCACTGATCGTTCAGCCCAGCCAGGAACATTCGGGCATCGGTCTGGATCGGGATTCCATCGTAACATCGAAGAAGGCCTTGCGACGGCAAGTGGGACATGTCTTGCGGAATTTCAATCAGCCTGCCCTCGTCCAGCGGTTTCTGCCCGGCCGGGAATTCAACGTGGGCATCGTCGGAGGCAAACGCCCGCGTGTGATGCCGCTGGCGGAAGTCAACTATGGAGAGCTGCCCCCCGAGATTCCGCCGATCATGTCGTATGCGGCCAAATGGATCGAAACGTCGGTGGAGTACAAAAAGACGTCGGTGATCTGTCCGGCGGAGGTGGAGCCCCAGCTGGCTCAGCAGATCAGCGACATTGCGATCCGCGCCTTTCGAGCGGTCAGGTCCTGGGGATATAGCCGGGTCGACATCCGTCTGGACGAAGCCGGCGTGCCGAGAGTCCTGGAGGTGAACTGCAACGCCTCTTTGGAGGAGGGCGTCGCCTTGGCCCGCTCGGCAGAGAGAGCCGGGATCCAGTATCCCCAGTTGCTGCAGATGATCATCGACGCGGCCCTGGAGGGACCTCCCTACGACGTGAGCGTTCCCATGTCGTTCTAGCCTTCGCAGATCCCCAATTCGAGGAGGCACATACGAGCGCCTTGAGAAAGATCGGTCAGCCGACCCAAAACCCTACAAGCGAGGGTCCGCCGGGCTCTTACTGGCTTCGGTCGTGCCTCCGTAGGCACCCATATTGACAATGTTGCCGTGGGGCATGGGCTCGTGGGCGATCGGGCTCTGGGGATCTCCGCTGTCAATACAGGGGCTGGTCAATGCGTCTGAAATCCAGGTCCCGGCCACCGGGTCCCAACGACCCGCCAAGGATTTAAGGTGGTAATCGCCCCCTGTCCAAATAGCCCGCACGTTCTGCGAATCCAGCGTTTCTTCCGGTTTGTCTCGGTTCACCCAGACGCCGCGGACGGCGAAGAGAGGGTCTGCATGAAGGTTGCCTAAGTCGGGCCACCAACCTCGAACGGCGCAGTAACGAATGAGAGGCTTGCTGGCGATGGTCTTGGCGATTTCCTGGGGACTGTTCCCCCAGAGGATGGAGTTGGTCATGGTGATATTGCTGTCGATCAGCGTCAGAGCCGCTCCCTCAAACCCCGCATCGTTGTCGGCGATCGTGCAATGGATCAGCACGGCCTGGCTGTTCTCGAAACGCAAGGCGGCTCCACCGGAATCCAAACATCGATTGCCCACGATCAGGCAGTTGGCCAGCGTGGGGCTGGCGCCGGTGCAGTCGATCGCCCCGGCCGGGTAGCCTGTGCCCTTGGTGATGACGAATCCGACCAGGCTGCATTTGTCGCCGCTGCCGGGGCGAATGCGTACGACCGGGCCGTTACCCTGGCCCTCGATCACGGCGCAGGGCCCCCCGTGGGGATTCTGCAGGTCGATCGCGGTGAGGTACACCTTCTTACCCAGCAGATCGATGTTCTCTCGGTAGACCCCCGGCGCGACGATGATCGAAGTGCCGTCGGCCGCGACGTCCAACGCCTCCTGAATTCGGTCGAACGGATGTAGAAAAGTCCCGTTCTCCAAGGGATCGCTCGCCTGACTGTCGAATGGCTTGGGATCGCCCGGCGCATCGTCGTCCACATAGATCTCGGTCCACAGGCTGACGAAAGTCGCCCGGACAGACGCGTCGGAGGTGAGGGTGACAAACATCGGGTTCTGCGTGCTGGAATAGCTCCCGGACCAGCCCGCGAATTTGAAGCCGGGATCAGCTTTGGCCTCCAAGCGGACGGCGGCGTTGTAGTCGTATCCGAATTCACCTTCCCCCGGATCGATCACGGCCCCGCCGGCGGTCGAGGTGACTCGAAGAACGTGTCCGGCGTGGGAGTCTCGTTCGATGTAGATGCCGGGGTTGTTCGCCTGGATCTGCGGGAGGTACTCGTCGTAGGCGCTCTGATTGAGCGGGTTGTTGCGCAGGTCCAGCCTGCGGAGGGACGTCAGGCGGGTCAGGCACGAGATGTCGCGCACCTGGTTGTTGTGGACGTCCAGATACGACAGGTTCTTCAAGCCGCACACGGGGCTCAGATCGCTGATGCGATTGAATCCGACCTGTAATTCGCGAAGGTTCGACAGTCTGCTGATTCCCTCAAGGCTCGATATCTGATTGTCCTCCAGGTGCAAAGTCTTGAGGCTGGGTAAATCGGTCAGCGACGAGATCTCGCTGATCTGGTTGACCCGCAGGATCAGCGTGTGGAGATTGGGCAGTCCCGCCAGCGGCGAAACGTCGCTGATTCGATTGGCGTGCAGATTCGCGATGGTCAGACTCTTCAATCCGCTCAGCGGGCTCAGGTCGCTGATCTCATTGGTGTTGAAGACGATCACCGACAGGTTGGGCAGTCCCGCCAACGGGCTCAGGCTGCTCACGCGATTGTGCGTCATTTCCAGGGTGACCAGGTTCTTGGCGTGCTCCAGACCCGTCAGGCTCGTGATATTCTGGGAATTGGCGGTCAATCCGATCAGCCCCAACATGTCCGAGGGCGTCGGGTCATGGACCCACAGCTCCTCCTCCACGAGTTCCTTCAGACGGGCGTCGCTGAACGTGACGGGCGTTTCCGCCTGCCCAAGTCCGACCCACCCCAACAGCAGAATCGACGACAGCAGCAATCGTGTCATGGGAAGACTCCCGACAATGCAACGAAGGTCCGCAAGACAGTCCGCCGGATGCGTGGAAAGGGTCACCTCCGCGGTCGGAGCGTTGTCGAGATCGAAGTCTCGGCGGTACGCATCGAACACACGACAATCCCCACCCGCCTCCCGGCACGGTGATGCCTGACTGAACCGCCATGTATAACCACAGACGTGGGTTGCGGGGACCCGACCGATCCCCACCCCTTCCTCTCCAGGGAGGTTCTGCGACCCTGCCTTGGATCTTCGCCCCGAGGAACGGTCGTCGTCGAAGCACAACTCACGTTCTGTGTCGTTCCAATCCAGAACTATCTACTTAGTATATCAACAATCGGCCGTTGCGCCAATAGGAAAAGTACTCAGCAAAGACCTCATCAGATGATGGTCTGGATCCTGGTTCACCCGCCGATCCCCGTTTGGCCCTGGAGAAATTGCATCCGCAAACCACAGGCGTCGTGGTTCGTTCGCGGCAGGCGTGGAAATGGAGCTGGGGTTCTGTTATGATCGGTCACGATGGCTGAAAGCAGAATGCAAACACGGGTCGTTCTTTCCTTCGATCGCGGCACGCTCCTGTTGAACGGACTGCAGCCGCGGGAGCTCTGTGCTTTGCCCGAGGGGTCGGTGTGGAAATGGGACGCCCGCGTCGGGGCCTGGCGGTGCGATGCAATTCATTATGCGACCGTGCGGGCGACGCTAAACCGCCGGTTCGGAGCGGGCTTTCACGATGAATTGCCGACGCCGGTCCGGGTCTTGTGGCCGAAGAGGGATCTGCCGGAGCCCCGGACCGAGCAGGCCGAAGCGTTGGCGGCCTGGATTCGGACGGGCCGACGAGGACAGATCGTCATGCCCACAGGGACCGGCAAGACGGAGGTGGCCTTTGCCGCGATGGCCGAGTCGCAGGTGGCGACGCTGGTCGTGGCGCCCGTACGGGACCTGATGTACCAGTGGCACCGCCGCATCCTCAAAACGTTCGGTTACGACGCCGGCATCGTCGGCGACACCACGTTCGACATCCGTCCGGTGACCGTGACGACGTACGACAGCGCGTACATCCACATGGACAAGATGGGCGCCGGCTTCGGCCTGCTGATCTTCGACGAGGAGCATCACCTTCCCGGACGGTGCCGGCGGGAGGCCGCGATTCTCAGCGCCGCGCCGATGCGCCTGGGACTGACCGCGACGCCCGAGCGGTCGGACGGCCTCCACGCGGACCTCGACTGGCTCGTCGGTCCGGTTGCGTACAACCTGTCGTTTAAGCACGTGCGGGGCTCCACGCTGGCGGACTTCGACGTGGTCCGCATCCCGGTGGCGCTGACCGACGTCGAGCAGGCGACGTACGACCAGTGCAGCCGGGTCGTGCGGCACTTCATCACCTCCCGGCGAAAGGAGCAGCCGGGCTACTCGTGGCAGGACCTGTGCAAGGAAATGGGCAAGGACCCGCAGGCCCGCCACGCGCAGAAGGCCTACTACCTCAAGCAATCCATCGAGGACCGGGCCGCCGAGAAGCTCCGTGTCCTGGAGGACCTTTTTCGCCTGCACGTCGGCCAGCCGATGATCGTCTTCGCGGGCTCCAACGCGATGGCGGTTGAGGTCTCCAAGCGGTTCCTGGTGCCCGCTATTCTCTCGCACACGCCCAAGCGCGAGCGTCTGGCCGTACTCGACGGGTTCGCGAAAGGACAGTTCACCGTCCTGGTGGCCAATCGCGTGCTCGATGAGGGCGTGGATGTACCCGAGGCCAAGGTCGCCGTCGTAATCGGAGGGCAGGCCTCGACGCGCCAGGCCACGCAGAGACTCGGCCGGATCCTGCGACGCACAGGCGACGCCAGAGCGACTCTGTACGAAGTGGTCTGCGAGGACACCAAGGACGTCGAGCGATCCCGCAAGAGGCGAAGAACCGATGCTTACGAGCGAACAGTCCACCGTCGAGTATAAGGACGGACGGGCCATTCCCGACCGGCTCACGCAGGCGACGCATCGGCACTATCGCGACTACGCCGAGCGGATGCTGGCGGTCTATCGCGACGGCGCGGGCCGCCGGCGACGCGACTTGCACAAGACAATCGAAGCGATCTTCGCCGATGAGCCCGACTGTCCGGTCCGACGCATTCAGGCCTTCTGCAAGTTGCTCGACGATGCCGCCGTCTACCACGCCGACCCCGCGGGCAAGGCCTCCAAGCTCCGGCTGGAAGTCTTCTCTCTCGCCGCACGTCTGCACCCGCTCGTCCAGGAGCCCGACCGCCTGTTCGAGCACCAGGAGGCCCAGGCCAAGGCGAAACTGGCGCAGAAAATGGGGATGCCATGGGACCAGATCGAGGCCGCCCTCTACAGCGATGTCCTTGCGTTCCAGCAACTCGAGTCCTTCCCCGGCTATCCCGACGCCGGAACGTTTCTCTCCCGCTACAACGTCGCGCAGCTCCAGGCGGCGCTCTACCGCGCCGAGCGAGTCGTCGTCACGGCGACGCGGGATCTCAAGACCATCGTCCGCTACGCCAAGCTGGCTCGCCTGCTGCACGAGATCGAGCGGCTGGGCCCGTCCCGCTATCGAATCGTGTTCTCCGGTCCAGCGTCGGTGCTTCGCGAGACCCGACGCTACGGCGTGAACTTCGCCCGTTTCCTTCCGGCGTTGCTGGCCTGCAAGGACTGGGAGCTGGCCGCGAGGGTGCAAACGCCCTGGAAGGCGACGGCAAAACTCCTGATCTCTGACGCCGACCGCTTCACCAGCCACTTACCCGCGCCGCAGGAGTTCGATTCCGCCCTGGAAGAGTCCTTCGGGGACAAGTTCGGTCCAGCCCGCAACGGATGGCGGCTCATCCGTGAGGGTGACATCCTTCATGAACACCAGGCGACCTTCGTCCCGGACTTCACGTTCCGCCACGACGATGGAACCGAAGTCTTCCTGGAAATCGTCGGATTCTGGACCCCCGAGTATCTGGAAGAGAAACGCCGGACACTTCGCCGATTCCAGCGACACAGGATTCTCCTGGCGGTACCGAAAGACTCTCTTCGCGAAAACGCCCAGATCACAAACCAAGTCGTCGTCTACAAGACTTCACTCAAGATCGAGCCGGTTCTGACCGCTCTCGAATCAATCAGAAACCGGTGACGGTTCAGATCCGCCGGTTCATCCGGCGAAACTGGGTTGGCAGGGTCCTGGCACACCCCTAATGGGCGTTTGGAAGAAGTTATGTGCTCTGGCAGCAGGATCGGATGGCCTCACTTCTTCTGCCCCGGCTGCTTGGGGGCAGGAGCGTACCAGGCGATGCCTTCGAACTTCCAGGACTTGGACAGCTCTTTGATCATCATGTCCTTGGTGGCTTCGTCCATGGTGTAGAAATGCTGCTTGAGGCTGTCGGACCAGAAGCGGTAAACCGGTCGGGCGCCTTCGGGCTGTTGGCCTTCGGGATAGGCGAAGAATGCGATACCCTGATACTTCCAGGCGGTCGGCTGCGTGTCGAGGATCTTGTACTTCTCTTCTTCGCTGATGGTACAGAAATGTCGCTTCGAGGTCGTCGAAACGAAGTGGTAGACCGGCGCGGCATTCTCGATCACCCCAATATAGACGCCGGGTGCAAAACCCTGACTCGCAGGATCATCAAAGTTGATCGAGGGCTTGTTCGGTTCCGCAACCGCCACCGCCGCGGCAGGTTTGTCTGGTTCGATCGAGAGGGGGGCTTTTACCGTCTCGCCCCGCGGAGCGTTCGGATCTTTAAGTTGCTGCGTTTGGGTCGGCTTGTCCGCGATCGACGCCTGAGAAACGGGAGCCGGAATGGTCGCAGGCGTTATCGCCTGGGTCGGATCGGCTTTCTTCGCAATGGCAGACGCAGCGTTCGGATCCTTGACCTGCGGCTGTGCGCTCTTGGTGGGCGAGGCTGCGTCAGCCGTTTCGATGGGTTTGCTCGGAATCCGCTGCTGCTGTTCCAGACGGTGCAACAGGTTCTCCGTCCGTGCCGAATCGGCGTCGGGAATCTGATTGCTGAGCACCAGATCGGCAAGACCGGACTGGGTCTGCCCCACAAGGCCCGAATCGGTCAGTGGAGTGCCGATTTCCACGTTTGTCAGCAGCCCTGCCCTGTCGATCTGGATCGGTTCTGCAGGCTCGGATCGCGGCTTGACCGCCGGAACCGACGTTTCAATGGGTGGAGCCGCTGGAACAACTTCGATCGTCGTGAATTGTTTTCGCAAATCCCGGATGGCCAGACTGTGGAAATTCCCGGCGGAGATCGCAGCGTACCGGCCCCCCTCAGGAACTGCGCACTGCCCGTAGTTGTCCTGGCCCCAGGCTTCGATTCGACCGTCGCGGCGGAGAGCAAGGTTGTGAAGCGATCCGGCGGCCACAGCGATGAAGTTGTTACCCGATGGAGTTTTACATTGGCCTTCGGAGTTGCGTCCCCAAGCAACGAGCGTGCCGTCCGACCGGACCGCGAGACTATGCATAGTGCCTGCTGCGATATGGACGAAATTTCTGCCTTCGGGAACACTGGACTGGCCGTCGCCGTTACCTCCCCAGGCGACGAGCGTGCCGTCGGTTCTGAGAGCCAAGCTGTGATAGTAGCCGCCGGCGACCTCCACGTAATCCTTACCCGGCGGCGGGTCACACTGTCGGGCTTCGTTCCAGCCCCATGCGGCGATCGAGCCGTCCATGCGAATCGCCAAGCTATGCCAGGTGCCTGCTGCAATAGCTCGAAACTTGGCGCTCCGAGGCACCGAACACTGCCCCCGCGAGTTGTCGCCCCAGGCGATGACGGTGCCGTCGGCTCTCAGCGCGAGGCTGTGATACATCCCCGCCGCGATCGCGACGAAGTTGTTGCCGTAAGGAATGTTGCATTGGCCCGAGGAATTCTCCCCCCACGCCATGAGCGAACCGTCGACAAGCAAGGCCAAGCTGTGGTAACCGCCGGCAGCGACAGCCATGCACTCCCGGCTCGGCACCGCGTTCGAACGCCCGCCTAGGCTTTCGCCCCAAGCAAACACCTGTCCCGGCTGGGCATGACACACGACCGGAGCGGCGATAAGCAACCCCAGAACGATCAGTCGTCCCGCCCACACGGCTGGAACTTCATGAATTCGTACGTCTGTCCTCATGAAGGCAACACTCTCTGACAACGGCTCTTAACCCCAGCCTCCACACTGGAACCCCAGCGGGCTCATCGCACCCAGCCGGCCCTTTCTATTGTACATTATTCGACGGGCAATTCAAGGACAAACCCCTGGATTCCCCAGACACAATCGCGCATCTCGTCCCAAATCTCCTTTTTTATCGTCATTCCCAGGGGTGATCATTGGCATTGAGCCATTCGGCGGTTCAAGAAATGAAACCGCAGCAAAGGCTATCTTTGTGTATGGCGGTTGTAAGGTCCATAGGTTTTGTTTGTCCTGTGCCTACCGTAGGACCAATAGAACGCATTGGACATACAGGGTTTGCGGCGATCCGCACACTTGTGCGTCGCTGGATGCGAGACCTGCCGAGCTAGGCAACGTCCGATAGAATCTGCTCTTCCACGACAATGACAACTTTTGTAGGGGTTTTCAATCCGTCTGCAGATCGGAGTGTCTGTGACGTTCAAGAGGGAAATTGTCGAAACCATTTATGTTGACGTTACGACGGATTATCGCGATGTTGATTGTGGTCGGCCGGCAATCCGGTCGTAGGTTGGCCACAAAATGTTTTCACGGCAAACAAACAATCTGTCCGTCCTGTTTTCTGGTGGTTCCTGGAAGGGGTAATAAATCCTTGACAGGGTTTCGTCCCCCCACTACAGTAAGGCCTTTGTTTTCCCCTCCGGCAGGTACGGGGTCTGACCATAATGGAGCCGCACTAACCAACGGCAGGATTAAAAAAAGGAGAAAAGTACATGGCAACAAAGATAGGAATCAACGGTTTCGGTCGTATCGGCCGGCTGGTACTCCGCGCGATGGCCGACAAGTTCGACAGGTTCGACGTCGTGGCAATCAACGATCTGTTCGACGCTGACATGCTGGCCTACATGTTCCGATACGACTCGACCCAGGGCAAGTTCCCCGGCAAGGTCGAGGCCAAGGGCAGCGCCTTGGTCATCAACGGCAAAGAGATCCCGATTCTGGCCGAGAAAGACCCGTCCAAGTTGCCGTGGGGCGCCAAGGGCGTGGATGTCGTGCTCGAGTCAACCGGCAAGTTCACCTCCCGGGCCGCCGACGGCAAGCCGGGCTACGACAGCCATTTGGCGGCCGGAGCCAAGCGAGTGTTGCTCAGCGCTCCAGCCAAGGACAAGCCGGACGGCACCATCGTGTTGGGTGTCAACGACAACGAGCTCAACGCCTCGATGAAGTGCATCTCGAACGCCTCCTGTACAACAAACTCGCTGGCCCCGGCCTGCAAAGTCCTTCACGAGAAGATCGGCATCGTCAAGGGTCTGATGACCACGGTACACGCCTACACCAACGACCAGGCGATCCTCGACATGCCCTATAAGGACAAACGTCGCGGACGAGCGGCCGCGATCAACACGGTGCCCTCGACCACCGGTGCCGCCAAGGCCTTAGGGGAGGTTATCCCGGCCCTCAAGGGCAAACTGCACGGCTATGCCCTACGGATTCCGGTGCCCACCGGTTCAATCACGGATCTGACTTTCCTGGCCGCCAAGAAAACAACGGTCGAAGAGATCAACGGAGCAATGAAGGCCGCGGCGGAAGGCCCGATGAAGGGCATCATCGAGTACGTCACCGATCCGATCGTGTCGACGGACATCATTCACAATCCGCACAGCTCGATCTTCGACAGCACCAACACGATGGTCCTCGACGGCGACATGGTCAAGGTCACGATGTGGTACGACAACGAGTGGGGTTACTCCTGCCGCAGCGTCGACTTGCTGGAGAGAATCGCGAAGCTGAAGTAATTTACGATTTATGATTGATGATTTGCGATTTGAGCGTCGGCGTCGTCCTCTCGGAGGTTATGGGGGGTCGCCGCCGACGCCAAACCGTCAGTCGTAAATGGTAAAGATTCATTCAAAGGGGATTTTATGGCCAAGAAAACGGTTGCGGATGTCGATGTCAAAGGCAAGAAGGTCCTGATGCGGGTCGATTTCAACGTGCCGCAGGACGACAATGGCAACATCACCAGCGACGATCGCATCGTCAAGGCGCTGCCGACGATCCAAAACGTGCTCAATCGTGGCGGCAGTCTGATCCTGATGAGCCATCTGGGCCGGCCCGAGGGCGCCCGCGATGACGCGTACACCCTCAAGCCGGTGGCCGTGCGGCTTTCCGAACTGCTTGGGAAAAAGGTGATCTTCGCCGACGACAGCGTCGGTCCGGACGCCACCGCCAAGGCCAAAGCCCTCAAACCTGGCGATGTCCTGCTCCTGGAGAACCTGCGCTTCAACCGGGAAGAGGTCATCAAGGACAAGGCCGCCAAGGAGGACAAGCAGCTTCGTGACGCGAAGGACAACTTCGCCAAGAAGTTGGCGGCGATGGCGGACATCTACGTCGACGACGCTTTCGGCACCGCCCACCGCGACAACGCTTCGATGTACACGGTGCCTCAGGTTATGGAGGGTAAGCCCCGTGTGATCGGCTTCCTGATCGAGAAAGAGCTGAAATTCCTCGGCGAGACCATCAGCAACCCGGTGCATCCGTTCGTCGCCATCCTCGGCGGGGCTAAGGTCTCCGACAAGATCGGCGTCATCGAAAACTTGATCGGCAAGGTCGACCGCATCATCATCGGCGGCGCGATGGCCTATACGTTTTTGAAGACGCGAGGGAAGGCCATCGGCGGCAGCCGGGTCGAGGACGATTTCCTCGACAAAGCCCAAGAGCTGCTGGACCGTGCCGCGGATAAAAACTGCGAAGTCCTGCTCCCGCCGGACCATGCGGTCGTCCGAAAGCTGGAGGCCGGCGCGGAACATCGAATCGCGGTCGGCGACATCGATCCGGGCTGGCAAGCCGTGGACATTGGGCCGATGGCCCGCAAAGAATTCGCCGAGAAGATCGTGGACGCCAAGACCATCTGCTGGAACGGACCGATGGGTGTATTTGAGATCCCGCCCTTCGACCAAGGTACCAAAGCCATCGCCCAGGCGGTTGCCCAGGCGACCGCGAACGGCGCCAAGAGCATCGTCGGCGGCGGCGACAGCGCCAGCGCCATCGAGCAGCTGGGCCTGCAGGACAAGATCAGTCACATCTCCACCGGCGGCGGCGCCTCCCTCGAATTCCTCGAAGGCAAGAAATTCAAGGCCATCGAAATCTTGGATGATAAATAGTCAATGTCGGACTTGAACCGGGATGGTCGACGGTCGATTTGACAATCGCAGGATCCACCATCCCGGTTTCTTTGGTCGGACGAGGGATGGTTCCATGAACAAACAGATGCCGAAAGCCGGCACGGTTGAGATCGTCCCCTCCATCCTCAGCGCGGATTTTGCCCGGCTGGCAGATGAGATCGCCGTTGTGGCCTCGGCAGGCGTCAAGATGCTGCACCTGGATGTCATGGATGGGCATTTTGTACCCAACATCACCATCGGCCCCCCTGTCATCGCCAAACTTCGCAAACACAGCGACCTCTTCTTCGACAGCCACCTCATGATCAGCGAGCCGGCCCGGTACATCGAAGCCTTCGCCAAGGCCGGTGTGAACAACATCACCTTTCACATCGAAGTGACGGACGAACCCGAGCGAATCGTCGAGCAGATTCACGCGATGGGCTGCACTGCCGGCATCACACTGAACCCGGAAACCCCCGTTGAATCGATCCGCAAGGTCGCCCCCCTGTGCGAGATGGTCTTGGTCATGACCGTCCGTCCCGGCTTCGGCGGCCAGTCCTTCATGGCCGACGCGGCCCGAAAGGTCATCGAGGTCCGCAGGATGGTTGGTCCGCATATCCGCGTCGAGGTCGACGGCGGCATCGATCCCGACACGACCCCGATCGTAGTCTCCTACGGCGCCGATACCCTTGTGGCCGGGAACGCCATCTTCGGCCAAACCGACCGCATCGCCGCCATCGAGGCCATCCGCAAGGCCGGTGGAAAAGGGTGACTTTTCGATGTCCGACTTCAGATTTGTGCCCAGCGACCGCGATGAGACTCTGAAGTTGGCCATCGAGAGTCAAAGATCGTGCCCCCCTGCCGAACAAAATTTCGGTATCACCCGGTCGTGACCTCGAAACACCGAGATTCTTCCCACAAGGAAGTCTCAAAATGCGCCGGCGCGGCGTTTCCAGTCACACCGACCGGAGAAGCAACCGCGCCGGCAACACCTGTGGAGGCATATTCAAATCAAAACAACCTGAGCTTACATCTGTTTCCACAAGACTCAAAAATTGCGCCGACGCGGCGTTTTCCGATCATGCCAATCGGAACAGTGGTCGCGCCGGCAGCAATGTATAGGAGGCAGATTCACGTCTGACATAACCACGGTTATTGATCGATCCGGTTCTACTTCGCCTTCACGTCGTAGCAGAATAGGACGTCTTGATCTCGGATGTACAATTTGCCGTTGGCGACGACCGGGTGCGCCCAAGCCGGCAGCCTGGTGCGATCGGGTTGTCCGAAACGACCCCGCTCGACATATTGTTGCGGGCTCGGCTCGATCAAAAGCACGACGCCGTCCTCCAGGCGGTAGTAGAGCATTCCGTCGGCCAAGGCCAACGAACCTTTCGCGCGACGACCCACGGCGGCTCGCTGGTCCCAAAGGATCTTGCCTGTCTTGAAATCCAGACAGACCAGGGCGCCGCCTTCATTGCCGCCGCTGGCGCCATAAAGGCAGCCATCAACGAGGATCATGCCGCCGTGATGGTTCTGCATCTCCGTGGTGGCGTAAACTTCTTCGGCCTTGAACGAGCCGTCCGCGTTCTTGCTCAGTTTGACCAGACCGCAGCCCGCGCCGTAAGCGGAGGAGGCGAACACCATCCCATCTTGGTGCAAGGCCGTCGCACAGTTGATCCCCATGCGATTGGCGGGTTTGTCGTAGCGCCAGAGGAACTTGCCGTCGGAGGCAGCGACTCCGATGAGGGCTCTTGCGGTCAGTTGCACGTACTGTCGCTGCCCTTCGAAGTCAATGGTGATCGGCGAGGCATAAGCTGCTCCACCCCCCCCGCCGCCGGGGCCGCCTGGACCTCCTCGACCGCCGCCAGGGCCAGTTGGGGTTTCAGAAGCGCCGGCCGAACTGTCGGGCATCTTGGCCTTCCAGATCGTCTCGCCGGTCAGCTTGTTCAAGGCGACCATGATCGCATCGGCCCCGCCGGGAGTGACGATGACTTTGTCGCCGTCAATGAGGGGCGATTCGCGGTAGCTCCACATGGGCACGCGCCCGCCGAAATCCTCCGTCATACTGCGCTGCCAGAGGATCTTGCCGTCCGAGACTTGCAGGCAGGCGACATTGCCCGCCAGCCCCTCGACATAGAGGCGTTCGCCATCGACCGTCGGGGTACATCCCGGCCCTTCTCGTCCCTGCGAAGCCCGTTGGGCAAATGCCGGTCCCAGGGGTGTCACCCAGATTTCGCTGCCATCCTTCTCGGACAAGGCCCAGACCACTTCCTCCTGGCCGCGATTGCTCATGATGAAGATCCGCCCGGCGGCAACGGCCGGACCGCCGTCGCCCCCGCCGAGTCTGTCGAACCTCCAGGCCAACGGGGGACCATTCTCAGGCCATTGCTTAAGAAGCCCTGTGTCTGCGGACTTGCCGTCGCGATTGGCCCCCCGCCATTGCGGCCAATCCGCGGCCAGACTACTGCCGGCGACTACCATCAAGACCCCTGCTGTCACAGCCGTACTAACCTTCATTCTTCTGCTCCTCAATACAAAATAGGTGAGTCACACCTCGGATGTAGATCCTGTCGCCAACAAAGGCCGGCGTCGCGTAGGCATCTTCCCCTATGGTGGAAGTCCCGAGTCGTTCGAACGTTTCGCTCATCCGGAAGATCTGCATGGCCCCGGACAGGTCGATGATATAAACGCGATCGCTCACCAAGACGGGGGAACTGTAGAAACCGTTATCAAACTCCTGTTCCCACAACCGCTTTCCCGTCTTCCCATTGAGACAACTGATGACTCCAAATCCAGTCGGCACAATCAAGAGATCGTCGTTGGCCAGAAGACTGGCCGCATCCGGCAGGGCCTCGTCCCACTGCCAGAGAATCTTCGGTTCCGAACCGTGGGTACCGACATCAATCGCGGAAGCAACAGCGCCGTCGTTGGCGACGAACACGACACCATCCGCATAGGCCGCTGACGAAGCGACTTCCCCGGTAAGACACTCCACGTGCCAGAGGAGTCTGCCGCTGCTCGGATCGTAACTATCGACGGCCTTGCTGTTGGTCAGGATCAGTTCGATCCTCCCTTTGTTGTCAACGAGGATGGGAGACGACCACGAAACGGTGCTTCGTGTAACTCGCCAGGCAGGATTGCCCGACGCCAGATCAAACGCCAGAAGGAGCGAGCCCTCTGTCTGATCGTACTGAACGAACAGCAGAGGTCCCTGACCCATCAGAGAGGAAGCATGACCGTAGTGGTTCTTTGGAGTCCCCAGATGTCTGGCCCAGATGCGATCCCCCTTCATATTCACACACACAAGCTCACCCGTGCCAAAGACGGCCGCGACATATTGACCGTTCGTCGTCGCGGTGGGTGCTGCGAATCCGGTTTCGTCCAGCACCTTGGGCAGCTTGCCGTCGGGAGGAGAGCCGGGAATGCCCTGTATATCATGCTGCCAGAGCAGCTTGCCCGTGTTGGTGTCAAAACAGTAGATCTGGCGGCTTTCCTCATCGGCACCGGTCAGGAAGACCCGATCCTCCCAGACTACGGGGGAACTCATGCCATGTTTGGGCACCTTGGCCTTCCAGAGGATATTCCTGCCGTCTTCTGCACTCCAGTTCAATGGGGGATTCGCGAGAGCGGCGTGCCCATTCCCACCCGGGCCCCGGAAGCTGGTCCAGTTCGTTAGAATGTCCTGCGAAAAAGTCGGGGTCTTTGCGACGTTCGGATCGGCAAGTTGACCGGCCGTGATTTCAGCGCCGGCCTGAAGGACAAGTGATATCAACACCAGTCCCATCCCGTGAACGATCACGCGTCTTCCGGTCCGATCATTCAAAGCAATCGTCATGAATACAATCTTTCACTCAGCAACTTTGACACACTTCAACTGGGCGTGGTCTCGGATCAGAAGCTTGCCGTCGGAAAGCGCCAAAGGCGCCCAGTTCTGAGTTGCCCCTCCGACTTGCCGCGCGATGCCTTCACTCTCCGTTCCTGCATCACCAAGTAACTCCGCCGATGCAAGCGACTTGAATCCAGCTGGATCGGGTTCAATCAGGTACAAGGACTTGGCTCCGTCAGTGGCCAGAATCAGGCCATCGGCCAAGATCATGCTACCCTTGTTGAAATCCGGCGAGCGCTTCGTCTTCCACAGGATCTTGCCGCCCATGGTCATACACACCAGGCCGTCCCGTCGGTTATTAGTGCCGTACTGAGCGTAGAAATGACCGTTGTACAGGATGGGCGGTTTCGTTTGATCGCCGAATTCTTCCGTGGTGAACAGTTCTGTGGCGCCGTAGCTGCCATCGGCCTTCTTCTCGACCTTGATCATTGTGGCGCCGAGTTCGTATCCGCCCACGACAAGTACTTTGTTGTCGCCGGCATCAACTGCGCTCGGTACCGAAATATGACACCTCCACTGCTTGTACTCCCAAAGGACCTTCCCCGTCAGGGGTTCTATTCCAACTACATTTCCCAGCGTCTGAGGCAATCCTCGGTTTCCAAAAGGATTCGTCGATGAAATGACCATAACAACGTGGTCTTTTCCGTCTATTTTCACCACGGCAGGACTGGCATAGGATTCATTGCCGAGATTGGGCGTTTTCCATTTCACGTCACCCGTGAGTTTGTCATAGGCAACGACGCCGGCCTCAGGAGCCTGCGAAGCGACGATGACCAAATCGCCGTAAACCAAGGGGCACTGCGTGATGGCCCAGATGGGAAAACTACCCGGTTCACGCGATCCAAATCCCCCCGAGGAGCCGCTGGCGGGTTTTCCGCCGAAATCCGTCCACACGTTCTTGTTCCAAACGGGTTTGTGTGTGTTTGTGTCGATACAATACAGATCCCCGTTGTGGCCGCACGAATAGACATGGTTGCCGTCAACGGCCGGCACGCTGCGAGAGCCAGGAAACATGACAGATCCGGGGGCGTCATAGGCGAAGTTCCAGAGTTCCTTGCCGTTGGCCAGATCGAAACACCGGAGGTTATCGCCCACCTTATCATCTCGGTCGAGCAGATAGACCTTGCCGTCTTTGATGACGGGTCCGCCGAAGCCTCTGCCAACACCAACAGTCCATAGCACCTGCGGCCCCTTCTCAGGCCAGGAACGTAAGAGTCCCTTCTCTGACGACGTTGAGTTTCTGGCCGGGCCAAGATATTGCGGCCAGTCGGCTGCCACGCCGGCACAAGCCGTCGCCATCACAACAACCGCGATCAACACTACTGTGCCTCTCATTCTTCACTCCTTTCCCATATTGGCTATGACCGTTCCCGTGCGTCTCATTTCTTATGGGCGACAATCGGAATTCCGTCTTGAACCACATCGGCGATCCAAATCTCGTGATGCCACGACCCAAACGCACGCTCGATGACCATGCGGCTCATATCGGGCGCCGACCAGGCGCACCAGGCAAAGGAACCGTCGAATACCTGGGTCGCCTCTTTCGCGTCCGCGTCATAGACCCAGAGTCCTCCCTGCCAATAACACCCGATCGCCAACCGCTTGCCATCCGCCGACCAGGAGATGAACGAAGGCCTGCTTCTGCCAAGCCCCGGCCAGGATGCCGCCTCCGACCCCTCTGCCAGATCCACGATCTTGAGCGCGCCGGTCTTCTGGTCAATGAATGCGATCGATTTCTCATCCGGCGACACCACGGGAAACTGCGATTCACATGCGAACACCTTCTTCGGATCGGGGTTGTTGGGATCGGTCGACAAAGAGTACACCATCTTGTCCAGACGGCTGTGGTAGTAGAGCCTCTTGGAATCGCCGGCCCAGTTCGGCCAACCGCCCTTGGCCAGCAGCCGCGGACGCTCCGTGCCGTCGGCTTTGATGATCCAAACCTCCTCCTGCTTCCACTGCTGAGGCCTCTCCTGCTCCGGGGACGCCAAGTCCTGCATGGACAAGAACTGTCGGTCGCGAACGTAGAGAATGTGTCGTCCGTCGGGAGACCAGGCCGGGTCTTTGCCGGGCACAGTCAGGAGGCGGGTCTTACCTGTGCCGAGATCGAGGATCTCGATCCCGCTGGCGCCGAGCACGCCTCGACTGTACGCCAACTGCATGCCGTCGGGGGAGAAACTCGGATGAAACCCTTCCGGCACAACGCGCCGGGCCCGCTCGGCAAGGCGATGGTATTGCCTGGCCGCGGCGTGCATGTTCTCGAAGACCTCTCCCACCGGTGGTCTGTCCTGAGGGTGCCAAGAGCCTCTCGACCACAGACTGTCGGAAACGTACTTGGCGGCCAGGGAATCGAAGTGCATCGGGGTCATCAGGCCGGACTTGAGAATGCTCTCGTACTCTGTCTGCGCCTTCTCGTACCGACCCAGCGCAAGCAGCACACAAAACAGATTGAAATGGTAGGATGAGTTGTGAGGCTGCATCTGGACACAGGCCTGCATATCGGTCAGAGCGTCATCGTACCTGCCCATCCGCACGAGAGTCCGGTGACGTTGATTGCGGAGATCCGCCAGGCGGTTGTCGTATGGCGACGTCAGATCGATCGCGCGGTTGTGGTCCGCCAAAGCCTTGCCCAGGAGATCACTGTCGTTTTGGACCAGCGCCAGTTCACGCCTCGCGACGGCGCGAAGTGAATAACCCGTGGGGTTCCTTGGTTGGCTCCCGATCATAATGGATGCCTCTGTTTCCATGTCGCGGTATTCGCCGAGCGCCAAACAAGTCAGCGCGCGGGCCCGGCGGGCGTCGGGATTTCCCGGATCCAGTTGCAGGGCCTCTTCGAGCCATCGGAGAGTCCCCTCGACCGTCTGGGACACGACAGCGCGTAGCAAGAAGGCCTCGGCCGTTCTCGGCAGCAGTCGTTCGCCATGCTGCAGGTGAATCTCCGCCTTGTCCTTCATGTGAGGATCGCGGGCTGCGGACTCCAGGTAGATCCTCGCCAGGAGGAAATGGGCGTTGGCGGCGATTTCGGACCGTTCGTTCAAGAGTTTGAACAACTGCTCGACGCTGGCGTCGGGGTTCTGCATCTCCAGCAATGCCCGTGCATTCAGAAGCCCTGCTTCCGGGCCGACGAACCGGCTGGAAAGGATGGGTTTCACCTCGGCCAGCGCCCGCTCGTAGTCGCCGCTGGTGACCAAGTCCTCGACCGACGCGATCGTTCGAAGATGGTCGTTTCGAATTCGCTCGGTCCGAAAACGCAGATACGCGCCCGGGACAAGCAGCAGACCGACGACAATCACCGCAACCGCCGACCACGTTAGGACCTTCGTCCGATTCCTCCGGAGGAACTTCTGCATGCGATAGATCGTACCGGGCGAAGATGCGGTGATCGGTTCGTTCCGCAGGTGTCGTTGGATGTCCTCAGCCAGGGAATGGACCGTCTCGTAACGACGCGTCCTGTCTTTCTCCAGTGTCTTCATCACGATCCAGTCTAGATCGCCGCGCATCAACTTTCTCAGTGCCTCCGGTGCCACCTTGCGGTGCTTAGCGACCTCGGTGAGAGCTTCTCCCAAAGTGCTGACCTTGGTGGACGGACGCGTCGGCTCCTCCTCACGGATAATCCGCTGCATCTCACCGTAGCCCTTGCTGAGCAGGTACTGCGAGTCGAATGGCGTTCTACCTGTGAGCAACTCGTAAAGAAGTACACCCAGCGAGAAGACGTCGGTCCTCGTATCGACATCCAGCCCGCTCATCTCGGCCTGTTCGGGGCTCATATATTCCGGCGTGCCGATCATCTGGGAGTACCGGGTAAAGATGGTCTTCTCCGTCAGTCGCTGATTCAGGGCCTTGGCGATCCCGAAGTCAATCACCTTGGGAACCGGCTTGCCATCGTGCAGGGTGACCAGCACGTTCGAGGGCTTGATATCTCGATGGATGATCCCACGTTGATGGGCATGCTGGACGGCGTGGCACACCGACACGAATAACTCCAGACGCTCTTGCGTCGTTAAATTATTGGCATCGCAGAACTTAGTGATCGACAGCCCCCGGACCAGCTCCATCACGAAATAGGGTCGGCCCGTCTCGGTGGTCCCCGCGTCCAAGACCGTGGCGATATTGGGGTGGTCCATCATGGCCAAGGCCTGACGCTCCGCCTCAAAGCGGGCGATGACCTGCTTGGTGTCCATCCCCAACTTGATGATCTTCAAGGCCACCCGCCGGCAGATCGGGTGTCTCTGCTCTGCCATGTAGACGGTCGCCATCCCTCCTTCCCCGATCTTTTCGAGGAGCTTGTAGCGTCCGATCTCCGTACCCGTCAAGTCTGGAACAGGGGGAGCCTCTCGGGTGGCGTCGGGGTCTCTATCCGGCAGGTCCATGAACCCTCCGGCTTGGCTGTCCCACCGCAGAAGAGCTTCCACTTGTGCCCGCAGGTCCGCATCTCCGGCGCAGGCCTCTTCCAAGTAGACAGCCCGTTTCCGGAGGTCCTTCAATTCCAAAGCATGGTAGAATAGTTCTTCTGGGTTTCGTTCCAACGCCATAACAGAAGACTCTTCCCTATCGTTGCCACCAAGGTCGGGCTATCGGCCCTTTCTACAGGACCTGCGCAGATTCGCTGAAGATTCGATCACAATTTTACGGAAAAATCGGAAAAAAGTGCGGGATCAATCGGGGCAGCAGATGCGGCCGTACAACCATGCTCTGGCGTAGTTCCAATATCTTCTGGCCGTGGCAGGGGAAATATCGAGCAATTCCGCGGCCTGCTCGAAGCTCAAACCGGCAAAAAAACGTAACTTCACCAATTCCGCCTTGAGCGGATCGATCTGGGAAAACTTGGCGAGAGCCTCGTCCATGGCAAGCAAGTCCTCCGGAGATTCCTCCGCCATCACATCCGCGCCGGCAAAATCGATGCGATTGCGATCTCCACCCCGTTTTTTGCTCTTCTTCTTTCGAGCGTGCTCGACCAGAACACGGCGCATCGCTTCAGCGGCCGCGCCAAAGAAATAAGCCCGGCTCGACCAACCGCTTTCGGCCGATCCGACAAGACGCAGGTATGCCTCGTGAACCAGCGCGGTCGCCTGAAGCGTATGACCTGGGCCTTCGCTTACAAGCTTGCGGTCGGCCATTTCGCGGAGTTCTTCGTACACAGCCGGAAGCAAGGTATTGATGGCTTCGGGATCTCCCCGTTCAATCGCATTCAAAATCCGTGTAACGTCAGCCATGATTTCTCTTGCATCGGGACATCATAGGGTATTCTCAATAGTATAGTATCCACACTCAGAGAAGACCTCAAGAGATCATCTGACGTATGTGGTGTAGAGATCGACCGGTCAAACTGTTGCAGCAACATCTTCGATCCCATCCGGTTGACCGGAACAGGTCCCGACGGAAGCGACTGGACGCCCGCTTCCGACACGACGACCCGGTTCATCTTCCACATTGGTGACCCGCAGCGCTATGGCCCTGCCGTCACCCAAGCCATAAAGTCGCTCCTGATGACGCTGGCGTAGTCGCACTGTCCTCCGATGAGCGACCGGCTTTTCCTTGACGAACGACCGCCCTAACAGGTAGGATTGTCGGTATGGGAACCGACGCTTCGCACGTGTCGTAATCCCGTTTCTCGAGGAAGGCAGAAGGAGGAATGAGCAGCGTAAAACGCTGTACGTGAGACATCCTGAGCCCCACATCCCATCGAAGATCCGGATCCCTGGTGTGTGACCACCGATCCTTTCCGCTGCTACCGGAATTCCCTTTTGGAAGGAGGCATTCCATGAACCGAGGATTCATCCGTTTGGCTTCTCTGATGTTGTTGGCAGGGTTCTCTTCGGTCCTCTGGGGCCAGGAGAATCAGATCATCAACGGCGAATTCGACGACGGTCTGACCTCCTGGGGCCGGTACGGCACCACAGGCTATACGATATCCGTCGTGTCGGGGGCACGTCTCTCGGGGCCCAACGCGGCGCTGATGGACGTGACCGACGCGTCCGTGACGAGCATCGGAATCGCCCAAGGCGGCCTGAAATTCGAAAAGGGCAAGACCTATCCGGTCGGCGTAACCGCCAAGGCCGACAAAGAGCGGGAAATGGTCATCCTGATCCAGTTGTACAAGCCGGAGGTGCCGACGTGGATCGATATCGTGATGCAGCGGGTGGCCCTGACCACCGAACCCCAGACGTTTCTGTTCCAATACACGCACAATGACGATTCCATGTCTGCCCATCCGGCGTGGCAAGCCACCATCTACCTCATGCTCAAAGGCCAGTGGTGGGCGATGAAGAACGACACGATTCCGTCGAAGGTGTGGGTGGACCGTGTGCACGTAGGCGAACAGCCCCCCTTGATGGACACGACGATGCGATTCGCGACCGAGCCCCAGCCGCCCGACGGCGCGACGGACGTGCCCCGCGACACGATCCTGTCGTGGAGGTCGGGGGAGTTCATCGCAACACACGACGTGTACTTCGGGACGAGCTTTGCGGATGTCAACGCAGCGAACGAGGCGGATCCGAGAGGCGTGCTCGCAAGCAAGGACCAGATGGACGCTTCATATCGTCCTGAGGGTGTGTTGGACTATGGGCAGACGTATTTCTGGCGGGTTGACGAAGCCAATGGGGCCCCCGACTTCACAGTCTTCAAGGGCAAGGTCTGGAGCTTCACCGTCGAGCCATTCTCTTATCCCATCGTGCCCATCGTGGCCACAGCATCCAGTTCCCAGCCCGGCTTTGGACCGGAGAATACCATCAACGGCTCGGGCCTGAACGCGGCGAACCAACATTCGACCTCGATGACGGATATGTGGATGAGCGGCACCACCAAACCGCACTGGATCCAGTACGAATTCGACAAGGTCTACAAGTTCGACCAGTTTTGGGTCTGGAACGCCAACCAGGTCGTCGAGGCGTTTGTTGGATTCGGCGCCAAGGACGTCGTGATCGAGCATTCCACCGACGGCGAAAAATGGACGGTCCTGGAGGGCGTGCCCGAGTTCACCCGAGCGCCCGGCGTGGCAACCTACACAGCCGACACGATCGTTGATTTCGGCGGCATCATGGCCAAGTACGTCCGGGTGACCATCAACAGCAACTGGGGCGGCGTGACGCAGCAGACCAGCCTCAGCGAGGTGCGGTTCTTCTACATCCCGTTGCAGGCGTTCGGACCGCAGCCGCCGGACGGAGCCACCAACGTCAGCGTCGGCGTCAGTCTGTCCTGGCGGCCGGGTCGGGAGGCAACCTCACATACCGTTTCCATCGGACCGGACGCCCAAGACCCCGGACGCGGCGAAACGGCGACCGTGACCGATCACAGCTACACCCCCGCGAATTTGTCGCTCGGAACAAAGTACTTCTGGAAGGTGGACGAAAGCAGCGACGGCCACGCCGGCGGCCAACCGGGCAACTATCCCGGCGACGTCTGGAGCTTCACGACCGAGGAATTCGTGGTCGTCGAGGATTTCGACCGCTACAACGACGATATCGACGCCGAGACCACGATCTGGCACGCCTGGATCGACGGGCTGACCGACAAGGCCAGCGGTTCGCAGGTCGGGTACAACGAGGCCCCGTTCGCGGAAAGAACCGTCGTCCGCAGCGGATCGCAATCGATGCCCCTGACATACGACAACACGTCGTTTGCGTTCTCCGAAGCCAAGCGGACATTCGACGACGCTCAGGACTGGACCGCCCACGGCGTCAAGACGTTGGCGATCCACTTCGCAGGAACCGCCGGCAACACCGGCAAGCTCTACGTCAAAATCAACAACGCCAAGGTGTCCTACAACGGCGATGAAAAAGACCTGGCCCGAACGGGTTGGCAGGCCTGGAACATCGACCTGACCAAGATCACGGGTATGAGCAACGTCCGCTCGCTGACCATCGGTGTCGAGGGCGCCGGCGCCACGGGCAAACTGTACTTCGACGACATCCGCCTGTCTCCAAAGGCCCCCCAGTACACCACGCCTGCCGAACCCGACAACGCAAATCTGATCGCCTGGTATGCATTCGAAGGAGATGTCAAGGACTCCTCCGGCAAAGGACGCAACGGTGTCGCGGTTGGCGGACCTACTTACGCCGCGGGTGTGGACGGTCAGGCCCTTCGTTTGGACGGAACCGACGATTACGTGACGGTGGGCAGCGTCGGAATCAGCGGAGCTGCTCCGCGTACGATCTCCGGCTGGGTCAAGGCCGACAACACGACGTTCACCGACTGGACGAATCTTTTCGGTTTCACGAGCAAGCCGGACGGCGTCGCGGCGCAGAGCTTCGATATGAACAAGATCGGCGGCACCAACCAGTACGGCATCCACGCCTACGGCTGGGAGCGAACGATCCTGACCATCGACCTCGAGTGGCATCACCTCGCGGCCACCTACGACGGCGCGACGATCGCTTGGTACGGAGACGGCCAGTTCGTTGCGAGCGAAGCCTGGGTCCTGAACACGCAGGACAACTTCCAGATGGGCAAACGCGCCCACGCCGCAGGCGGGAATTTCCCCGGCCTGATCGACGAAGTGCGAATCTACAACAAGGCCCTCTCGGCCGAGGAGATCGCCTGGCTGGCGGGCAGAAGACTGCCGATCCACAAGCCGCTGTGAAACAGCAAGGCAAAAGGGCAACCCTGCAATCCGACGGGGGCCGCGTCCACAAAACACGGCCCCCTCTTTCTTTCAACGACCCGTATCGTCTACCGTTTCACTCCTTGCGCCCGTCCATCCTCAGACGGAGCAGTTTCATGCCGCTGCCGGGATCGAGTTGGCGTGTCGCCTCAATACCGGTGATCTCGAGGATGGTGATTTCCAGGATGAGGAACGCGCGAACGTCGTGGCGTGGACAACCGATGAGGCTCTGGCCGCCTTTGCCGATGGCGGTATGGATGTGCAGCCGGGGGCCCGTGTCGTCCCAGTAGAGCGAACCGACGCCCAGGACCTCGCCGGGACCGGTGAACGTGGTGAATCGCGGCACGATCTGGGGCTTCTCCCGCTCGGGCCCGACGACGACCGCCGCAGTGCGGAAACCACCCACGATGAAGATCGATGCACAACGAATATTGGCCTGGCGAACGATCTTGTCGATGGACGCGTGCAGATCCTCGCCCTCGTACAACCGGGCTACCACCACCCGGCCCACCTGACCGACCGAATACTCCATCTCTATTCTCCAAACCACCGACAGAATCCGCTCGCCGACATCCTAGTGGGCGATCAGGAGCTGGGTTTCTTCACGCTCCGGCGTTCGGGAAAGAGGTCTCGGTCCCACCCGTACGTGTATTGTCGCTCCAGCCGACAATCGCGGTCGTGGACCGCCAGCAGGCTGTATTCATGGCTCTGGGCCAGTTCCCGACCGTGAAGAATAGCCTCCATTTTGGACCGGTGGCCGCTGACGACCTGACCGGTATTCATCAGCTTGATGACCCAACTTCCCCCCTCTCCCGGCAGCACGTGGTAAGTCACACGCTCCGCCATTGACGAAACCTCCATTCCTATGACAATCCGCGACCGCAGCCGTCGGTAATCGACCCTAAACCAAGCTCGCCCGACGACCCTCCGGCGAGAGCCGGTCCGGCGAACACAACGCAGCCTGTATTGTGCCGATTGCCGCGAGATCGTCAATAGGGTTTGCGAACCGCAGTGCAGACACCGTCACAGCAGCAGATTTTCAAGCATCGGTTCGACGGTGAGATCACATAAGGCAACTCGCAGTTCCTTATTTGCGGAGGAACAGCCACACCCAACCGTGGGGCTCATACTCCCGCGGAAGTTGCGAACGCAAAGGCGATATCTTCCTGCTGATCTCGTTCAGATCCTCGTAAAGCTTGTTCTGCTGCTCTTTCGTCTTCGGTCGGTCGGCGGCCCGGAGCTTCTGGATCAGTTCGCCGAAGCGTATCTCCAGCGGTTCCAGTTCCTTCTGGATCTGATCGTACCGGGCCTGTTCCTCAGGCGTCGGATCGGAACGATCGGGTTTGAGCGTGCAGTAGTCGCCGACGAGCAGATCAGGTCGGCCGTCGCCGTCGAAATCGCAGACGAACGGGGCCGCATGACCGATCTCGGTGTCGATCGGCTTGCCGCCAGCCTCGATCCGAACGGGTTCCGCCAGCTCGTCGCTGAAGGCCGCCGCAGCAGCCGAGGCGGCCAACCCCACGATGACAAGAACCGCTGTTCCGCGCATACTTGCACCTCCCGAAAACTCCTGTTCTCTGGAATCCGCTCACACGGGTATCCGATCACATTCTTTGGATAGGATATCCGCTGCATCACTGCGAATCCAGTTTCTTCCGCTACGGCCCAGTGCGATTCCTCGCCGCTGAACTGAGAAGCACCTCCTCGATCTTCTTCTCCTCGGCCTGGATGGCAAGGGGATTGCCCGAAGCAAGCACGCGATGCAGTTCGAGTTTGTCGGTGTCGTCCAGGGTGTCCACGTAGCTGTCGAACCACGACTGCTTCATGACCACCCAACCCACCTGGGGCATCTCATGGCCGAACAGAATGGGCCGGCCGAAGAGGTTCTTACCCGTTCCGCTGTAACTCGTCCATCGATATCGCAATTCGGTCGGATGTTGGGCCCGCATGAATTGTTCGAAATGGCTCTCCCGATACCACTCTCGTGTCTGCCACCCGAGGCACCACTGGCGGTCGCCCTTGTGAGAGCCGGTGTTCTCGCAGATAAAGGCATAGTCCCGATGCGTCTGCAAGCCCAATGCGGCCAGCAATACCACAGCAACTACCAGAATTGCCACCACGATCAGAATCGCTCGACCTTCTCTCCCATCCATCGACAGTCTCCTTCGAAACCTCGGATGTCCTGTGCATCGGCGGCTCAGAAGTCCCCTTGGTCCGTCGTTGCGCCTGATGATTGTACTGCCGTGACCGTGGAACACAAGACGCCGTGGAACCGCTCCTGGCCCCGATAAAAACCGACGGCATACCCCCCGAAACCGGTTCTCAAACCAGGTGTTTGCCCGCTTGCCGCGAAGCCCTGCCGTATCATATACTTTGCAGTGAGGTGCCTATGAAGACCTTTTGGCAGCATGCAAACGGACAGGTATACGCGGTTGAAAGCGACACCTTTGGTCGAATCGTCGGGGCGGCCGGTCCCTTTGAACTCGACGAGCTTCGCGACCCGAACGAATACACCTACCAATGTGGCCTGACCGGCTGGATCAGCCGGGCCATCGAGCAGCATAAACTGCGGCGGATCAACCCCGTTCTGAATCGGTGAAGACGAAGAAGGGATCCGATTGATCCGGAATCTTCCACTTCACGGCAGGCATCTGTCGCGGTAGCCCAGGAGCACAATGCCCGCTCTACAAGCGAGCAACGGCTGCACTGTACAAGCGTTACCACAGAAGTTCTCACGTCTCCACGTTTTCGCACGTCCCCGCTTTTGTCTCTTCCGTTGATACGAAAGCGGAGAATGCACCCTGCACGAACGTTTCGGGCGTGCAGGCCACACGAAACCATGTGTCTGAAAATCGGCATAGGCATTTCGCACATAAAATTTTGAACTTTCTTCTGGAAAAACCTCCGAGATTGTGTATAGTAAAATAGTGCTGACAGGCGAGCGAGTCAGCGTGGAGTCACTGCAGAACAGATACGACAGCGAGATCGGCATCACGGATTAGTCCGAAAAGTGAATTTTCTCCCGGGGCTTGATATGTACCCAAGCCTGGGAGAAGCTTTGTTACGGCTTTCGTTCGCAGGCAAGCGAAATAAGCCGGGCGGGAAGTGTATGCCCGTTGCCCGAGGGAGGCCGCAGAACCGTTCGAACAACCGGAAGGAGGGAATGATCATGTCCAGACTGCTAACGTACTGCACAACCATTGCGATTCTTCTGTCGTCGCAGGCCACTGGGGAAATCCAAGTCAACATCCGAACCAGCGGAGCTCAAACCGGCGCCGCCATCGCCCCAGATCCTCGCGGCGGCGCAATAGTCGTGTGGAGCAGCTATTACTCGACGGGTGGGCGATCCAACGACATCCTCGCCCGACGACTCGACGCGGCCGGCGTCCCGACGGGGGACGAGTTCCCGGTAAACGCCATTAATCAAGGCAATCAGACCGAGGCGGCGGTGGTGATCGATGGTCTCGGGAATTTGGCGGTCGTCTGGCAGAGTCCCGGTCCGGATGAAGACGTTCTCATGCGAATGTACGACCCGCAGCGAATTCCCATCACCGGCGATCTGCTCGTCAACCTCCGAACGAATGGGCGACAACTCTATCCATGCGTCGCAGCCGGCGGCGAAGGCGTGTTCCTCGTCGCATGGGAGAGTCGGGAAACCACCGTGTACGGCGATCAGACGTTCCTGTGCGCCCAGCGGTTCGATCCCAACGGCGCCGGGGTGGGCGATGAGATTCTGGTGGACCCCGACATCTACGACTGCCGCTATCCGGACGCCGCGATGGACGCCCGAGGCAACTTCGTCGTGACCTGGATGCGGGACCGATCCAGCCATCCGATCATGGCCAGACTCTTCGATCCCAACGGCGTGCCACGAACCGCCCCCTTCGCGGTCAACACAACGGGCATCGCCAGCGTGACGCGTCCGTCCGTCGCGATGAACTCGCAAGGCTGGTTCGTCATTACGTGGGACGGCGATCCGAACCGCGCGGCCGACGACGACATCTACGCAAGGCTCTACGATCCCAACGGCGCTGCGCGAGGCGAGCCCTTCATGGCCAACGCGATTCGCAGCGGCGCCCAGCAATGGCCTCAGGTCGCGATCAGCGACTCGAACGAATTCGTCATCGTCTGGGAATGCGACACAGGCGATCCCAACACAGGCGTCGACATTTACGCTCGGCGATTCACCTCTGACGGCGCACCTATGGGCGAGGAGACCCGCCTCAACAGTTATACGCTCGACAAGCAAAGATACGCAGATGTGGCGATGACCGCCGACGGCTCGTTCATCGCGGTTTGGGAAAGCAACAACCAGGATGGTAGCGGTTACGGTATCTTCGCCCACACCGAACGTCGAGCGACTCCCGTTGATCCCAACGCGTCCTCTCGATAGGGGAAGAGGAAGATAACGCCTTATGGCATCACCCTGAGTAGGACCCGACCGTGGGTGCATCACCATCGTCACATGCGTATAGCGGGCGGATCGCATTCAGGGGACGTGTTTGGCGGGAGATCTCTGCGCCGCAGAACCGCAAGAACCATCATCCCCACGTCCGTGTGGGGGACCAGATTTCGTGTGGGGGTGGGCGGCCTCCGTCATGCTGCCGGCAAAACGCAAAGAACCTCCTTCGCACGACCGTTCCGGGCGTGCCGTTCCCCGCTGCATGGTCGGAAATCTGCACAGACACCCCTTCCACAGACAGGGACAATTCCGCTGGCATACCTAAGGAAGCGATGGTACCATGGTGCGATCCAAACCGTGGGGATTGCTGCCCCGGTAGAAGAACACACAACAATTCGGTTGAAGGGAAATGACATGACCCATACGTCTGCAATGGATGTGCGGACCTCTCGGCGTTCTCTCCTGGGCCAAGCGGCCGCAATCTCAGCTATTGCGCTCTCCGGCTGTTCCCAATCCGCCAAGCGGCCGCTCGCCGGGAAGGCCTCTGGCGGACTCATCGCCGCCGGCGACACGATCCTGTTCCAGGGCGATTCGATCACCGACGCCGGCCGGGACCGAGGACGGGAAGGTAACCCGAACGAACCACGCCCCCTGGGCGGCGGTTACGTCTTCATGATCGCCTCGCACCTACTGGCCGAGCGTGCCGACGCCAATCTGAAGATCTACAACCGCGGCATCAGCGGTCACAAGGTCTTCCAGCTCGCCGAGCGGTGGGACAAGGACTGCATTTCGCTCAAACCGAATCTCGTCAGCATCCTGATCGGCGTCAACGACATCTGGCACAAGCTCAATGGCCAGTACAACGGCACAATCGAGATCTACGAGAAAGACTACCGCGCGCTCCTGGCGCGGACGAAGAAGGAACTGCCGGGCGTGAAGCTGGTCGTCTGCGAGCCGTTCGTGCTCCGCACGGGAGCGGTGAACGAGAAGTGGTTCCCCGACTTCGACGGCTACCGGGCGGCGGCGAAGAAACTGGCCACCGAGTTCGGCGCGGTCTTCGTGCCGTTCCAGTCGGCCTTCGACGAGGCGGTCAAGAAGGCTCCGCCCGCCCACTGGGCCGGCGACGGTGTCCACCCCACGATGGCCGGCGCGTACCTGATGGGCCGGACCTGGCTGGCCGCGGTCGAAAACGCTCGGGTGTAGACACCGGGCTCGATTCACGACAACTCTATCGGAGCCGCTTGCAGCGGCTTGGGCATCCAGGCCCGGATTTGTCCCTGTGCGTCAGTCCTTTCTTTGATTGACGAGAAGGTTGACGCAGCCCCGGAAGATGGCTAAGCTGAAGTTTTTGTCGTGCGACGAATAGCAGATTGGATTCTTTGGAGGTTTCGATCATGACCGCTGGCAGACAGCTACGCATGTTGTTGATTCTCGGCGCTTTCACCGCGGCGATTCTCGCCGGAACGGCGCGGGCCGCGGATCCCAATGATTTCAAGACGGACGCAGACAAGGTCAGCTACATTCTCGGCACACGGATCGCCAGCCAGATCGCCAGCATGCTGAGGACCCAGGACGTCCAAGTGAACATGCCCCTATTCATCAAGGGCCTCCAGGAGGCTTTGAGCGGAAAGCCGTCTCCGTTCAGCGTGGAAGATCAGGAGAAGGTCATGGGCCCGTGGGAAAAGGAACGCGAGGCCAAAGCCAAACAGAGACAGGAAGAGATCGCTAAACAACGGGCCAAACAAGAGGAAGAGGCCATGGCAAAACTCGGCAAAGACAATGAATGGAAATTGAAACTGACAAAACCTGAACTCCGCCAGTTTGACGCGAAGAAAGACTACTTCTGGGTCCTGGAGACGAACAAGGGCAACATCAAAATCAAGCTGATGCCCGAGGTGGCTCCGATGCACGTCACCAGCACAATGTTCCTGACGGAGAAAGGCTTCTACGACGGAACGATCTTTCATCGCGTAATCCCGGACTTCATGGCCCAGGGCGGCGACCCGGTCGGCGACGGTCGACACGGCCCGGGTTATCAATACGCCGGGGAATTCAGTCCGAATGTCAAGCATGATCGTCCTTACCTCGTGAGCATGGCCAACGCCGGCCCGAACACCGACGGCAGCCAGTTCTTCATCACGTTCAAACCCACCCCCTGGTTGGACGGCAAGCACACCATCTTCGGGGAGGTCGTCGAAGGCCAGGACACGGTAAAGAAGCTCGAAGCAGCAGGCACCGCCCCGCAGGGCACCCCCAAAGAAGAGCTCAAGATCCTCAAAGCCAAAATCGAAGAAAAAGCCAAAGGTTAGACATATTCCCTGTCCTCGCTTGCTCCGAGGATAAACCTCAAATTCACTCCGCCGCCCGATACCCATCGGGCGGCGTTTCTTTTGCACAGGCAAAAAACAGGATCATAGGTCCTTGCGTGAACAGGAAATAGCTTTAGATTTCCCGAGAGATGTTGTCGCAGCGTTCGCAGAGCCCCCCGGGCTCCAGGGTACCGGCGAGCATCTGAAGCCTTAGTTGCCGAAACTCGTTGCCCGACCAAATCGCGCGGAAACCGCCGTCGGCGATGTTGCCCAGGGGCATGCGCCCATTCACGTCGAGGCAACACGGCACTACGGTCCCGTCGGCCAGGATACACCCGTATGAGAACGGCGCGGCGCAAGGTTTGTACCCTACCGGGCGAGGCGGCTTCCTCACTCGACGGTCGTCTACCAGGCCGTGCCAAGTCGTGTATTGGGCGATGTGCACGTCGTCCACGCCCATGCCTCGCCATTCTTCGACGAAGGTGTCGATCTTATCGACGGTTTCGCCCATGAGGATGATCTCGATCGACGTTCTGGGACCCGCCCCGCCCTGTTGCCGCCGTAGGGACAGGTACTGGAGGATGTTGGACTTGACGTGCCCGAATTGCGAAGGCGGCCGAAGTTTCTCATAGACCGCCGGTGAACAGCCGTCAAAGGAAAAGCACAGAAAGTCCAGCGAAGACGACAGAACCCGCTCGGCCATTTTCTTCGTCAGAACCGTCGCATTCGTGTGCAACATGGTCCGGCATCCATGGTCTCCGGCGTACTCGATCATCTCGAACAGTTGCTGGTGGAGCAACGGTTCCCCCGAGAGATACAGCTTGACCAAGGGGCGATTCTCGCAAATGTCGTCGATCGCGTGGCGGAACACTTCGATCGACATTTTGTCCCGCAACGGCCTGAGCCCCTGGGATTGCGGGCACATCACGCACTTGAGATTGCACAACCGGATGATGTCGAACCAGTAAACAGTGGGCAAAGGGGGGAGGTAGTAGTCCATCAACTCCGCTATGTTGTTCCATAGGGGCATCGCGGGACCTTTCAGCGAAACCTCCTCCAGTTTACGCTCGATGCGTCCCGCGGTCAAGCGGCGCACGCAAAACGTCAGATGAGCTGATACGAAGAGAACAACCTGCCCCACCAAGGCCGGCAGAGGGCCTCCCGCCCATTCCAACACACCTTGCACAAATCCCCGCCAGAGCCCCTCCTCCCTCAGAGGCGTCAGGTGGGTGCCCCGTGCCGCCAGAGCCTAGAAGAACCCAGCGTGCCGACATTCAGGAATAAAGAAACTACACAATCGGAAGCCGAGCCATCACGATCAACAACATGATCAGCGCGTCGGTTGTGGGGGATCAGTCCGTTCGTGCTCACACCGTCGGGCGTATACAGCAGAACCGACAGTACGACCCGCGCCCCCGCCGCAGTAAGGGACGCCAGGACAATCGCGAAAATCCGCAACCGATGGGAAAAGTCATTGGCACGTGCCTGCGTATCTGTAACCAGTTCAGACAAATTATGTCGGCAAGCCTGCAAAAAACACCCGTGGCCGTCCGGCGCGGATTCTCGGCCAGCTTGTTCCCGGCAGGCACCGTGCGAACAAGTTGCGTTCAGCCCAGTCGCTTGGCCACTTCGTCGAAAATCAGTTTCATCGCGTGCTCGATAGGCGCCGGCAGATAGGTCCCTGCCGCCATCTTGTGGCCTCCTCCGCCGAACCGGCCCGCGATCTCGCTGACATCCACCACCCGCTCGCCCTCGGGCCGACTTCGCAATGAACAGCGGATGCGTCCGTCGCGCAGCTCCATGAACAGAGCCGCCACCGCCACCGACGCGATCCGCTGGCACTCATTGATCAGGTTCTCCGTATCGCGGTAGGCGGCGCCGGTCCGCTCGAAATCCTCACGGAGAAGGTACTGCGACGCATATCGACCGTCCAGGTGGAGTTCGAGGCGGTCGAACATCACAGACATCAGCTTGAAACGAGCGTAGGAGAAGGTCTGGTAGAGCCTGCGATAAAGGTCGTTCGGATCAACACCCGCCTCGATCAACTCAGCACACCGACGGAACACTCGGCTGTCGGTGTTGCGAAGATGAAACCAGCCGGTATCGGTGGCAATCGACACAAACAGAGCCTGGGCCACTTTGGGCGGGATCGGCCAACCGACCTGATCGAGAAACTCCAACAACACCAGACCGGCCGCCGCAGCGGTGGAATCGACAACCTCGACCTGCCCCAGCTTATCCGAGGTCACATGATGGTCGAAAATCAGGATCGGCACGCCGCTGCGTCTGACATACGTCTCGAAATCCGACAGTTGGCCGTAACTGTTGGTGTCCAAAATCACGATCAGATCGATCGGTCCCCAATCGCCATCGAGAAGGGCCTGGACGTGGACATCCTCCCCAAGCACAGGGACCTTCTCCTCGAAGAGAAACACATACCCGTCGGGGACGGGGGAAACGAACAGAGAGTGTACCGTCTTGCCGCGGTCCTTCAACACCTCCGCCATCGCAGCGACGCACCCGCAGGCATCGCCGTCGGGGCGGATGTGGGTGGTCACCAGAATGTGATTCGCGCCGTCGATCAGCTCGACGGCACGTTGACATGCCTCAAGACTCACAGAACGCCTTTCTTCCTCGACGGGTCCGTACCCCTCGTGGCAAAACCCCAAACCCTCTTGCGGTTCGGGTCCTAGCGTCAATCGTGTTCAAAGATCATCGTCTGCACATCCACGCCGCCGATCGCTTTGAGCTTCTCGATCAACTCAAACGTCGGTTTCTCTGGGCCGGCCATTTCCAGCAGGATCAGCCCGTTGGGCGAGCAGAACTTGTCATCGACCGAGTGCAGGCCGATTCGCGTCTTGATGCTGCAACCGTACTCGGTGAGCAGGTTCTGCACGCCGGGGACGTTGTGTACTCGATCCGAGATGTGAATGCCGATAATGAGATGCCTGGCCTTGTTCATTCTGATCTCCTATCTCTACTGCCTGTCTTTGAGCTCTGTAAAATAGTCCTGGCCACTTGGCAGTCTTTGGCGATCTGCCTGGCAAGTTCTTCGGGTGTACCAAACTTGTGCTGGCTGCGGATTCGTTGCACGAAGTCCATCGCCATCCAACGACCGGTCAGGTCCCCCACCCCTTCGATCAGCAGGTGGGCCTCGATCAACAACGGATGTTCGTCCCCAAAGGTCCGGGCCTGCCCGATACTGAAGACGGCGGGAACTTGCTTGCGTTCTCGCAGAAGGTCGTTCTCCGACCCGGCGGTCTCAACAAAACCCGCGTAGACGCCTTCGGCTGGGATAATCTGCCGGGGGGTACGCATGTTGAGTGTGGGAAACCCTAGTTTTCGACCGCGACCCCAGCCCGAGACGATCGGACCGATCAGACGGTAGGGACGGGACAGAGCCGCAGCGGCCTCGGCCACATGGCCCCCCTCAAGCATGAATCGCACGATCGTGCTCGAAACCCGCAGGACTTGGCTGGTGGTTTCGATTTCGATCTGTCGCGGAGGAACCACGATGACCTCGAACCCCTTGGTCCTTCCAAACTCGGCCAAAGTCCCGACGTCTCCGGCGCGGGCCGTGCCGAAGTGGAAATCGTCGCCTTCCACGATGACCGAAGGACGAATCGAAGCCATCAGAAACTCGTCGATGAAGGCTTCCGGCGAAAGTCCCAGCAGATCCTTGTTGTCTTCCAGGACGATGATGCAGTTGTCCGCGTATTCTTCCAGTAGATGGAGTTTCAACGACAGGGGCGTCAATACGCCGGGGGCTTTTTCCGGGTGGAGAATCGCCACAGGGTGCGGTTCGAAGGTCATAACAACCATCTGAGCACCCCGTTCACGGGCGATCCGTCGGGCGGTACGAAAGATCTCCTGGTGGCCCAGGTGCACGCCGTCGAAATTCCCGATCGTCAGGACACATCCCTTTCCGACCTGCCCGAATTCCGTACGCTGTGTAAGGGTTCTCATACGACACCCAGTGTACTGGGCGGGCCAGGACCTGCAAGGGCTTTTTGGATGGAAGCAGCCGAGAGTGGGAGTGGGCGTCCCCTTGCCGTATGGTTTGTGTCGGCGGGCGGAGAAACGGCCAATGACCCTCTCCTCACGTTGCCGAGCGAATCCGTGGGCACTGGATTCTCAACACACAGACCTCAAGATTTGTCGGAAATGGTCCACCCGGTCTGTTCCTGAATACATTCAGGGTAGAAAATCTTGGCCTCTTTGAGCACAAGTTCCAGCTTGGTTGGATCTTTCTCTTTTTCGTAACAGAAGATCAGAAGCTCCAGCGAAGCCCGATGGTAAGAGAATCGCGAGCGGTTGCCCGTGACAGGCCGATCGGGCCCGAGCTTTCGGATCTGCTCAAGGTGGGGGATGGCCAACGGTTGACGACCGTCCTCGATATACAAGGTGGCCAACTCCAGGTGGGCTGCCCGATTCAGGGGGTCCGCCTGGACCGCTTCCTGGTAGGCACCATACGCCATCTCGCGGTCGCCCTGGATCTTGTGAATACGCGCCGACTGATGCCAGGCCTCGCTGCTCTGGCCGTCGATAAGCAATGCTTTATCGCACTGCCTCAAGGACTCTGCAAACAATCCCGCCCCGGCATACGCACCGGCCAAACCCAGCATCTGATTGACCATCACCGGTCGGAGCAAAACGAGAACGACCCCAATGAAGATCAAGCTGTAGCAGCCTCGGGCCGCGATCTCTTTGTACTCCTGGATGCGCTGTTTTCGTTGGCGATAAACGATCAGGCGGTCTTCCATGGAACACCCGTTAACCAACAATGATAAAGTAGATCCCCAGAATCATCAGGACGTTTCCCGACAGCCACTGAATTCTTGGCTCGATCGAGCACATCCGGGTCCGCAACCAGCGAAGCAGGTCGGGCATCAACAAGCTGGTCAGAACCCCGACCGCCAAAAGGGTGATCCCTTGACCCCCGGCGAAAAACAGGAATAAGAACAATCCATGAAGAGAGGACCCGCTGGCGGCCACGTCGATTAGGGTCTGAAACGCCGACCCACAGTGCGGACAGGCCGGAGTCTGCAGAACCCCGAAAGCACAGCCCAGAAGAAACGCCCCCGGCGAGCCGGTCTTGGCCAGTTTCATCATTGTCTGTTGCCACCGGGCAGGCAGCAGATGCGGATGGATCAGGCCCGAGAGGAGCAGGCCCGTGATGATCAAACCCACGCCCAGGAGCGAAAACAAGAACTGGTTCCAACTGAGAATGAGGCGCAACCCCTCGTCATGCAGACTTGCCGTCAAGCCGAGCAACCCCGTACCGAAGATCAAGCCCAGCACGAACAAGAAAGAGAGTAAGACTCCATGACGTTTCGAATCGGCCGCACCCGCGATGTAGGCCGTGATGATCGGCAAGCGGACCACGGCGCACAATCCCAGCGAAGCCGCGGTTCCAGCCACGAACGCAGCGCCCAGCGTCATTTCCACAGCCTGTCCTGAAACGGGTTGAAAAGTTGAAATCACGGCCACTTTCCTCGAGCCTTGACCAAATCGCAAGGCGGATTTTCTGATAAAAAGTCCCCCTTTGCAGAGGGATTTCCCCCCTACGACGAACTATTCTTGCCGGCATTTCCCGGCTCCATGCAAATTCTACAAAACAACGGGTCTCAAGAAAAATATGCAACTTAGTTGCAAATCTTGCGCAAGCGTATTATAATATCGCCCGTCGTTGAGACTCCCGATGAGAACGCAAAGAAACAGGAAGAAAAATGCAAGAGAAATTGAAAGCGATCCTGAAGGAGCTGAGGAATCATGCACCGTTCACCGTGATCGGAGCCGTATCCGGTATTCTGGCGATGCTGCTGTTCAAAGACGCCTCGCCACAGATCAGTCAACGGTTGTTTCAAGTGTTTCATCCCGCCCACGTGGCTCTCTCGGCCATCGTTACAGCTTCCCTCTTCCGACTCCACGAGAGCAAACGGGGATTTCTGGTCGTACTGCTTGTAGGCTATCTTGGAGCGGTCGGCGTGGCGACTCTGAGCGACTCGATCCTGCCGTTCTTGGGGGAAAGTTTTCTGGGCGTGGCCGTACCGACCCACGCAAGCCTGCACGAACTCGGCGGCTCAGCTCAAGCAAAACCGGATCCCGACCACGCTTGGCATGACCACGAAAGTCACGAACATACAGGCAAGCCGCACATCCACCTTGGTTTCCTCGAGGATTGGTATGTCGTCAACCCGGCGGCCATCCTGGGAGTTCTCATTGCCTGGTTCTGGCCTAGAACGAAGTTTCCCCATGCCGGGCACATCCTCATCAGCACTTGGGCTTCGTCCTTCCACGTCTTGATGAACACTCATCGCGAACTGACGCCTATGCTGTTCGTCGGCGTTTTTGTCGTTCTGTTCATCGCGGTATGGCTGCCTTGCTGCGTGAGCGACATCGTGTTCCCGATGTTTTTCGTCAAGTTACCCCACGTGCATTGCGGGTGTCGTTGCCACCAGGACCGTGCGACAGAGGTGACCCCATGAGCAAGCAGTCTGAGGACACAGCCCGTCACATGCTCCAGGAGGCCAAGCTCTACTGCACGGAGGCCAGGGTGACGATCCTCCGCGTCCTCCTGGAGGCGGGCGGCCCTCTGCGTCAGGATCAGATCGCCCGAGGGGAGAGCCACAAACTCAACAAAGTTACCGTCTATCGGACGCTGGAGTCTCTGACGGAAGCGGGACTGGTGCATCGGGCTTTCATGCAGAACCGGGCCTGGCATTTCGAACTGGCCAACCACTGCTCGGAAAAACAGTGTCACCCACATTTCACGTGCACCAACTGCGGTGTGACGCAATGTATGACGGATATCTCATTCCCGATGGCCCAGATCCCCCAGAAAGGGTACGTCATCAGTCGCCAGCAGGTGAGGCTGGAGGGCCTGTGCCCGGCCTGCGCGTAGCGTCGTGGGGAGAAATAAGCCGTGCGGATAGACTCGCGACAATTTCCCGGCTCGGTACGAACCGTCATGGTGGTCACGGCAGCTGCGGCAGTGTTTGCCCTGACGAGCGGGTTATTGTTGACGATCCACCTTTTGACCTCTGACCATTCCCACTGTCAGGACTCCCCTGAGTGCTCGATTTGCCGGCAGTTCCTGATCCTCTCGAAAAAAGCACTTCCGGTATCGCCCGTCGAAAGGGTACTGCAAATCTTGGTTCTCGACGAGAACGTGCCGGTCTTCGTCGAACCCATCCAACACCGCTTTCCGCAGATCTCCCGGCCTCGCGGTCCTCCTTTTTTCCTGACTCCCTCAGTTCGTTCCTAGGGGTCCCTCTCGCCGCCTCGTCCCGACGCGTATCGCGCGTCGGTGGGGATTACCGTCGAGCCCCAGGCTTGAACCCACATGCAATATGAGCAGGACTACAAGGAGACTACACAATGAAGACACTGTCCTTAATCACTGCCGCAACCTTGATGCTGGCGGCAGCTTTCTCACGAACCGTGCAGGCACAGGGGCACGGCGACGCCGTGGCCCACTTCCACATCGGCATCAACCCCACTTGGCGACCCGCGGAGTGGAGCCGGCCCGACGAAGATTCCATCGATTCGGACCCGACCGACGACAGCAAGCTCTGGCTGTTCTCGATGCCACCGACACACATGGCCGCAACGCCCGGCTGGCCCCACTGGGAGCACAGCAACGGAAACACGTTTCTCGTCCTGTCGCCCGTCCACGAGGACGGTCAGCACGTAACCAAGCCGGACGACCCGAGCAAGGAGCTGTACACCTGCAATTTCCTTTACAGCAGGGCCAACGGTTACGGCGATCCTACGGGCGCGCTACACCTGAACGGATGGAGTTCCGCGTTCGGCCCGCAGGGAGCGTGGAATCTCGAAGCAGGCGACCCGAACAGCGTACCTGCCTGGAGCATCCAACTGCGGCGAGAGCGAGTCAGCGGCAATCTCGACGCGGACGACTTCTTCATGCTGCAATCCGACGACACGCCGGTCCTTCAGGCCGATGGCCAGACCTACACGTTCCCCAAGAGATGGCTCAAGGACGAGAACGCCTGGGGGATTCACAGCCATCTGTATTTCTACTTCTGGCTCGACGAAACGGACAACGAAGTCTACGTCGTTCTCTCTGTCCACGACACTGGCGGCCGGTACCAGCGATCCGCGGACGTCACGATCCGCTTCGCCAAGACGGTCGTCCAGCCCATCGTAGGCGACGTGAACAACGACGGAATCGTGGACATCAAGGACCTCAGGATCGTGATGGAGAACTGGGGGCTGTCCGGAATCTACAGCTTCCAGGATCCGGGACAACACGATCACGACGAGCATGAACACGACCACGAGCACTGAGAACCTCGGTTCGAAGGGAACTCGTCATGAGAAGGAATCCATGCCAATTGGAGCGGTGGCGGAGAAACCTCCGGGGTGTCCTTGGGCGCCCCGGAGGGCACAATCGCCAGAGCTACGGGGCCTTCACGCTGATCGAGCTGCTGGTGGTCATCTCGATCATCGCAATTCTAATGGGAGTCCTGTTGCCGTCGCTGAATCGGGCGAGAAAGCAGGCGCAGAAGATCGCGTGCCGGAGCAACCTGCGACAAATGGGCATTGCGTTGCAGACGTATTTGCCCGATTCGGGATACCGCCTGCCGCCCAGTTCGTGCCACGTCCGCGAGCCGAACGACCACTGGCTACGGGTCCTGACCCGTTACACGAAAGAACAGCTTCTGTTCCGCTGCCCCAGCGACAAAGGGAAGGAGTTTGTCGATTGGGACAAGCCGTTGAACAAGCAAAAAGACGCGAGGTATTCGAGCTTCGCGGTCAATAGCTTGTTGGACCCGATCTGCTATCGTTACGGCGCGGGGCCCAACCGCTACAACTGCGTCAACTCGATCCGGCGGCCGATGTCATGTATTTGGATCAGTGAAGCCCCGGCCACCGAGAGCTTCCGCTTGGCCGACCATATCCATCCGGAGACGTGGGAAGGTTCGGTGGACTACGCCAAGCAATTCATCGCCTGGGATCGCCACCAGGGGATCTCGCACTACTTGTTCGCGGACGGCCACGCCGAAGGGCTCAAGTTCGAGCACACCTACGAGTACCCCGGCGTCTGCAATTGGTATCCCGAAACGGCTCCGAAATGGCCGGAGAATCCGTAGGAGTGATGGACGGCAAAATCTATGCGAAAGGAACACGTATGAGACCCCTGTACACAGTGATCATCACGATCTCGCTGGCGTGCGGTTGTGTCGTACGCGCGGAATGCCCCCTCGACCATCTGATCATCGGCTGCAATCGCGATGGGATCGAAGGAACGGCCGACGACTGTACGCTCTTCCTGGATTGTAGCCAGAAGTACCGCAACAGCAGCCAAACACCCTATGGCAACTGGTTCTACCCTCTGCAAAAGAGTATCTTCCCGAACTACACTTACCGGATTGGCGAACCCGGCTTCGACCTGTTCCAGGCGATCGATCCCGGTTCAAGCACCACCTACGAGCCCAACTGGGCCCCGGTCGGGGCACCAGGAGTCGACTATCGGTTCATCATCGAATGCGTCGATCTGTCACCAGGACTTCGGGCCGTCCACAAGGATTACCCCCAGTTCACCCTCGACGCACCCGGCCAGGATTTCGATCACAGCGCCATCCACAGCCTGCGAGGGGATTCCCATGTCCACATATCCTACCAGGCGACCAGCGGAACCACCCTGCGGTGGATCAGCTTTCGGGTTGTGGACGCCCTGGACGACGGCGACCAATACGAACCGTCGGAACCGATCACGATCGTATTCAATGTCGAGCCCCTCGCAGGGGATTTGGTTGTCGACGGCCAAGTCGGACCCGCGGACCTCGCTCAACTGGCCTATCACTGGCTGTCGGGCGAAAGCTCCCTGCAGAATGATTTCTGCGAGCGGGCGGACAGCAATCGCGACGGGTTCGTGGACCTTCTTGACTTCGCCCGCATGGCGGCCAATTGGCGGACACAATGGGGCAACTGGGGAGACTGAGAGGATGCCGCGGCCACTTTTTTCGTTCACCGACGGAATTCCAGAACGAAATGTGAACCGATGGAAGGCCTATCTCCGATAATAGCCCGTATATGATTACAAAGACGCACATATGGATCGTATTGATACCCCTGGTGTTGGTGATCGCCGGCTGTCCAGGTCCCCAGCGAAGACCCCCAGGAGTGGTGATCGGCGAGGACACGATAACTATCGAGCAACTGGCCCTTCGATTGGGCCTGCGGATCGAGCAGCGGGACGAGACCTTCGTCGTCATGAAGAACACCGCCAACACGGTGATCGTCTTCACGCACCCGGACGGTCGATTCTTCGTCAACGGCAAGCCCTTGGGTTCCGTCGGAAACGTCATCAAAGAGCACGGCGTAATTCACGTGCCATCGACGCTGGCCGAGCAGATCCGCCCGCACCTCCGTACAGGTCTCCCGCAGCCACCGACAACGCCTGTCCGCAAAGGCGCCGTGATCATCGACGCCGGGCACGGTGCTCACGATCCAGGGGCTATCAGTCCTACCGGCATCAAGGAGAAAGACATCAACCTGCGGGTGGCCGCGAAGGTCGCCAACCTGCTCGAACAGCGAAACCTGCCGGTCGTCATGACCCGCTGGCAAGACACCTTCATCGAACTTGAGGAGCGAGCCGAGACCGGCAATCGGCAAAAGGCCGCTCTATTCGTGAGCATCCACTGTGACTCGGCGCCCAGCAGCAGCGCCCAAGGTTTCACCATTTACGTCGCGGCGGGTGCCTCCGCCCAGTCGTACCGCGCCGCCCAGGCGATCAGCCAGGCCATGGAAAAAACCGGCCTGAACAATCGAGGCATCCGCGAACAGGATTACCGCGTCCTCATGAAAAGCAAAGGCGCCGCGGTCCTGATCGAATTGGGGTACCTGTCAAACCCCCAGGACGCCGCCCGTCTGGCGGACGACCGTTTCCGGGACCGCCTGGCCCATGCCATCGCTGACGGCATCGAGGCGTACTTGCAGTAGGCCAACGCTTCCGCAGAATGGACGCCGCAAATAGAAGAGGGTAGGATGTCCCCCATGGAAATGTATCCTCTGAAATCGGTGCCTGTGTTCAAATCGCGAATTTGGGGCGGACGGATACTCCAGGAAATGTTCGGCAAAAACCTTCCGCCCGGCGAGAGAATCGGGGAGAGTTGGGAGGTCGCCGACTTGCCTGAGGGCAAATCCACCATCGGCAATGGACCGTTCCAGGGGCAGACATTGGGTTCGGTTGTTCGTCAACACGCCGAAGGCATTGTCGGTCCCAAAGGTTTTTCCGAGCCGTTTCCTTTGTTGATCAAATTCCTTGACGCCCGGCAGGTCCTTAGCGTGCAGGTGCATCCGGACGCTGAGACCTGCCGACGGACGGGCAGAGGCGACATGAAGACCGAGTGCTGGTACGTGATCCAGGCCCGACCGGGCGCAGTCATCTACAAGGGATTCAAGAAACCGCTCGTCAGAGACCGATTCGCCGCCGCGATCCGCGATGGAACTGCGGCGGATCTGCTGGCGGAGGTTCCTGTCTCGGTGGGCGAGTGCCACTTCATCCCCCCAGGAACGGCCCATGCGATCGGGGCCGGCCTTGTGATCGCGGAGATCCAAACACCTTCGGACACAACGTATCGCGTCTTCGACTGGAACCGCGTGGACGATTCAGGCAAACCCAGGCAACTCCACATCGAAGAGGCCTTGGAGAGCATCCATTTCGACGTGACGCCCGACAAGCTGCCTGTCACGAAGGTCGGTAGGCTCGTCGATTGCGACCACTTCAAGGTGGACAAGGGGAACCGGGCCGAAGGCGGCGAGGTCTTTTTCTCTCGCGGTGTTATGCGCGTGGTGATCGTCCTAAGCGGCAACGGTACCATTCTGTCCCGCCAAGCTGCGCCGGTGGAGTTCTCCGCAGGCGACAGCCTGATCATTCCCGCGGCGTTTGAGGGAACGATGCGGTTCGACCGCCAGACCGAATATCTGGTGGTGACGATTTGAAGGAAGTTGAAAGTCTGATGTGTGAAGCCTGAAGTAGCAGACGAACCTCCGTCAGACTCACAGCCTCCGACTTCAACCATACGACATCACATTTCGACCTTCGTTCCTTTGAGTTGCCCATCACGGGCCCAGACCTCGTCGTCGTAGCGGAGCATCGTGAGGCCGTCCTCGAATCCTTGCGGATCGATCTGTGGCCGTCTGCCCGTCAGTTCCTGAAGAATCCACTTGGGGAAATTCGCGCCCGCCTGGATCGACAGGGGGGCCCCTCCGCCGAAGCGAGGATTGACCTCATTGAATCGAAGTCGGCCGTCTTCCGTCACGAACAGTTGGACCGTGATGACGCCGGGGCCGGCTCCCAACAATTCGACCACGCGTCCGGCTGGAGTCATGATGCGAGGGTCTCTGACGACCCGTCCCTTGCTGACCTCGCCCGAACGGATCTCCATCCGCAGGCGGGGAACAACGCACCGGACGCGCATATCGAAATCCACATAGACATCACATGTGTATTCCCTGCCTTCGACGAACTCCTGACAGAGGGGATTAAGGATTCGCCTGGCGAAAAAACGAAGTTCACTTCGGTCATGCACCACCGCGTTGTCAAGTCCGGCGTAACCGTCCGATCGCTTCAGGAAACACGGCCAAACCAATTCCCCCCGCCGGTCGGCGGCCAAGGCGGCCCGGACGCTCTGCGTCCTTGGGCTGTCGAAACCGTTTCGGGTCAGAAATTCGAACGTCAACCGCTTGTCCTGACAAATGTCGATCACGTCGGGATTTGACACCAGTACACGGCACCCCCGTTCTGCGAATCGGGCCTTGTTCTTGGCCAAGAGCCGAAGATCCAGATCCACGGTCGGCACCAGCAGGTTTACTCCAAACCTGCGAACGATAGCCAGAAGTTGATCGATATACTCGGGTTCGGTCGTTCGCGACACCAACAACGCTTCGTCGCACAATTGAAGCGCCGGACTGTGCTTGTCGATGTCGGTGCCGCAGAAAAGAACCCTCAGACGAAGCTCCCTCGCTGCCTTCTGGAAACTGCGAAGCAGCGAAACACGTCTGCCAATACAGGTGAACAACACAGCCCACTTTCGACGAACCGCCGGAGCTTCACAAACATACGATTTCGCCATACTCTCACCTCGCAGGCCCTACCTCTCGACAAACGTGGTACGCCATTGAAAAACGTCTCGCCGCAAAACCAAGGCAGACCACCCCGCTCTGGGGCTGCGGAAACCCATTTGTTTTGACATTCTGACGGGATGTTACTACACTAGGACCCATTTATATGAAATCGGCTGACGGGATACCGTCGGTTTAAGAATCAAGGGTTGCAGGAAGCATGCGGGGGATGTTGGATTGCTCCGCAAAAACGCCGCGGCAACCCAAGGTGGGAGTAGCGCGTGCTGAAGATTGAGGATAACCCTCCGTTGGTTTGGCCTCCGGCGGAATCAATCCGCCAATTCGAGGGTCGGTGGTGGGTCGCCCATACCAAGAGCAGAAACGAAAAAGCCCTGGCCCATGACCTGATGGCCCGAAATGTCAGCTATTTCTTGCCGATGACCTGGAAGGTACGTCGCCAGAGCCATCGAACCATCAAATCGCTGTTGCCCCTGTTCACCGGGTATGTGTTCTTCTGCAGCGACGAGAACGGTCGGATCGAACTGCTCAAAACCAACCGCGTGGCGAGCCTGATCGAAGTGAACAACCAAGCAGGCCTAATCGATGAATTAGTGCGATTTGAACGGGCCCTCCGAGCCGGGGTCCCTTTGATCCCGCACAAGTACCTCAACAAGGGGCAATGGTGCCGCGTGATCGCCGGGCCCCTGCTGGGTCTGGAGGGGATCGTTATCCAGACCAAAAGCGACACACGCCTGGTGCTCCAGATCGATTTGCTGGGTCAGGCCGCGAGCGTCGAGATCGATGTGGACATGATCGAACCCGTCGAGAAACAGCCGGAACCGAAAACCTAACTGTGCCCTCGGCGACTCTGGTGACCTCGCCCGGCCTAAAGGACGGAGCAATCCCCAGGCTTGGTCCAAACGGACACAGGTAAGGATCCTGTAGTTTTTTGCGAGGGGAAACGACATGATTATTCGGACGCAGGCGTATCCCAGAGCCGGACTCGTGGGAAATCCCTCCGACGGGTATTTTGGCAAGACCATCGCGTTCGCGTTCAGCAACTTTCGCGCGGAAGTGATCCTGTACGAAACGCCCGAGTTGGAGATCCTCCCCAGCGAGAAAGACCGTTCCTGCTTCACCAGCATTCAGGCTCTGGTCAATGATGTTCAACTACACGGTTACTACGGCGGCATCCGCCTGCTGAAAGCCACGATCAAGCGGTTTTTCGACTACTGCAGGGAACATCAGATCGACCTGCACGACAAGAACTTCTCGATCCGCTACAACTCGGACATCCCCCACGGCGTCGGCCTGGCCGGCTCCAGTGCGATCATCACCGCGTGCCTGCGGGCCCTGATGGCCTTTTATGGCGTGAGCTTTCCGCGGTACGTCCAGGCCAATCTCGTCCTGGCGGCCGAGGCGCAGGAACTGCACATCCCGGCGGGTCTCCAGGACCGCGTCATCCAAGCCTATGAAGGATTGGTCTACATGAATTTCGCCAAGGAAATCATGCAGAAACAGGGGTATGGTAACTATGAACCCATGGACCCCAAGCTGCTGCCCAAGTTGTACATCGCGTATCGCGACGACCTGAGCGAACCAACGGAAAAATTCCACAACAACATCCGACATCGCTTTGAACAGGGTGAGTCCAAGGTCGTCAACGCTATGAAATTCTGGGCGAACCTCGCCGAGAAAGTTAAAAAATGCCTGCTCAAGGGGGAACTCGATGGGATTCCCGCCATGCTGAACGCCAACTTCGACAAACGGTGCGAGATCTACAAGATCGCGGAAGAGAACCTCCGCATGGTCCAGGCCGCACGGTCCGTCGGCGCCAGCGCCAAGTTCACCGGCTCCGGCGGGGCCATCGTCGGCACGTATACCGACGAGCGAATGTTCGCCAATCTGAAGAAGACACTTGAAAAACTCAACATCAAAGTCATCAAACCCAAGATTGTCCCTGGAGTAGGAACCGCCAAGACATGATCCGCAAGGCCGTCATTCCCGCGGCGGGATTCGGGACCCGCTTCCTGCCCGCCACCAAGTCGCAGCCCAAGGAGATGCTGCCGATCGTCGATACACCGGTCATTCAGTACGTCGTCGAAGAGGCCGTCCAGGCAGGCATCACCGACCTTCTGATGATCATCGGCAAAGGTAAACGAGCCATCGAAGAACACTTTGACCGCAGTTTTCAGCTCGAGCGGCAGCTCGAATCGCAGGGCAAGACCGCAGAGTTGGAGGCCATGCGGCGTATCTCAGAGTTGGCGGACATTCACTTTGTCTGGCAGAAAGAGATGCGAGGTTTGGGCGACGCGGTCTACTGCGCCCGCCACCACGTCAACAATGAGCCGTTCGTCATCCTGTTGGGGGACACGGTCATGGACGCCCCCAAACCCGCGGCCCTTCAATTGGTAGAGCTCTACCAGCGGCTCCAAGCTCCAGTCATTCTATTGGAGGAAGTCGAGCCCACGAAAGTGAGCCTCTACGGGATCATCGATGGCGAGGAGGTCGAGCCCGGTGTCTATCGTATCAAGGACCTCGTCGAAAAACCCAAACCCCAGAAAGCCCCCTCGCGTCTGGCCATCGCCAGCCGATACCTTCTCACGCCGGACATCATGGACTACATTGCAAAGCTCTTGCCTGGCAGCAACGGCGAAATCGATCTGACCGAACCGCTCCGCTCGCTGGTGAAGATCCGTCCCGTCTACGGTCTCAAACTCCAGGGCCGCCGTTGCGACATCGGTAACAAAGACGGCTTCGTTCGGACCAACATCGAATTCGCCCTCAAACGGCAGGACATGGCCGACGAGTTGCGAAAATACATCAGACAGTTAGCCCAAAACATGTAGGGAGAGAGCATGAAAGCACTGGTGACCGGAGCAGCGGGATTCATTGGATCGCATCTGATCGAGCGACTTCTCAGGGACGGCTGGACCATCGTGGGCGTGGACAGCTTCGACGCTTTCTATGATCCGGCCACCAAGCGACGCAACATCGCCGCCAGCCTGTCGAATCCCGCCTTTCAGCTCATCGAAGCGGACATTCGCGACAGAGCCGCGATGGAACGAGCCGTCGAACCTGGAACCGACGTGATCGTCCATCTGGCAGCACGAGCTGGGGTCAGACCCTCCATCGTCGAGCCTGCCCTCTACGCCGACGTCAACGTCAACGGCACCGTCACGCTCCTGGAAGCCGCTCGAAAACGAGGCGTCCCCAAATTCATCTTCGCATCGAGTTCCAGCGTCTACGGCAACAACCGGAAGGTCCCCTTCTCCGAAGACGACAACGTAGACTTCCCGATCTCGCCCTACGCAGCGACGAAAAAAGCGGGTGAACTGATCTGCCACACGTATCACCACCTGCACGGTCTGGCGATCACTTGCCTGCGGTTCTTCACGGTCTACGGTCCTCGCCAACGGCCGGACCTGGCCATTCACAAGTTCACTCGTCTGATTGAGGAAGGCAAGCCCGTCCCGATTTACGGCGACGGCACCATGATGCGAGATTTCACTTACATCGACGATATCCTCAACGGGATCGTCGCCGCGATGGAACGCTGCGTCGGCTATGAGATTTACAACCTCGGGGAATCTCAACCCATCAGCGTCAACGACCTCATCGCCGAACTTGAACACGCTTTAGGCAAGAAGGCGATTCGCCAGCAACTGCCTCTCCAGCCGGGGGATGTCGATCGGACCTACGCAGACGTATCCAAAGCCGAATCACGTCTGGGCTACAAGCCGTCCACCAACATCCGGACCGGCCTGACCCGTTTCATCGCCTGGTTTCGCCAGGAACGAATACTCCCGTAGTCTGTCCAGACGCACCTGTCACGACATCCCAGGAACAATTCGCACAAATGGGTATCTGTACGTATAAGAAACCCTTTTGTTCGTCGGCCCCGTATTTTCCTTATCTACATAAATCTCTGATAGGAAAGAGGTTACGTTATAAGATACCCTGGAAGAGAATTGCATAACGACGGTCGATGTGGTATACTAAGGCCATGGAAATAACCCAGAACATCGTGGTTTCTTGGACCTGCGGGCAGGAGGATGACTATGAACCTCCTCTCGACGATGATCCTTTACCTGTCGGTTGGTTGCGGCGAATGGTACTTGGCGTTGCGACGTACCTTAGCGTGCGCCCGCGGCGAGAAGACGCTTCTCGTCTGCATTGTCTTTATCGAAAATCTCTTGGGGTTGTGGGTATTGTCGAATTTTATCCGGACTAACAACTGGTTCTTGGCGTTCAGTTACTCCGCCGGCGCCGCCGCCGGCGCCCTGATCGTCGCGATACGAAACCCGGAACAGGGTTTTGGCACAGACATCGGCCACCCGGATGCGCCACAGCAGTCTCCTGACAACGCCAAGGGATTGTCGCAAAGCTGAGAATAAACCTGGGCCGAATCACTCGACAACAGTGATCTTCTTCTCATCCTGCGAGACAAGTAGGTGCGGGCGTTTGTCTATCCCCAGATGCTCGGCGTGGGAATCGGCCATCCGTCGGTACCAGAGGCTCGCCTTCAAATAGACCTCTTTGCCCGCCAGGTCGGCCGGTACAATCCAGCGGTACTTCTCGGTGCGGGTTTCCTCCGGCTTCAGCCGGTTGCCCACGATCCGCACGGCGTACCACTGGCCGAACGTGACCTTGCCCTTGGAGTCGAGGAACACATCCTGGTAAATGCGATCCCCCTCCGGCAGGGTATCCCGTGCCAAGGCCGAGCCGTAGTCGCTGTGGCTTGGATATGCCTCTTTGGCATTCGATGTGATGAAATAGCGGTCATTTGGATCGTCTGGATTTGGGGGGATCGTGATGTGCTGCAGTTCTTTGCCCTCGCCATCATAGACACCCAGATGCAGCCAAACGTCGCGTTCCTCGGTCGCACCGGTCGGAAAGAAGTGCCCGGTCGCAATGTCGCCCACCGTGATCTCGAGCGGCACGGCGGCCCCGGCTTTGACGGAATCCTCATGGAACAGGATGTTCACATTCGCCGCCCCTTCGACGAAACCGGTGAACCCGCCGCCGAACCAGTGCCGATGATTCCACGGCCGCTCGCGTCCCATCTTTGCCGGTTTGCCCTCCCGCGGCGGCATGTGGCACCACTGGCAGACAATATCACGTTTGGCATACATGGTTTCGCTCCATTCGTTGTGAGTCGCCTTAACCCAGACGCCAAACGTATTCTTCTCGTTGTGGCACATGCCGCACAGGTCGGCGCTTTCGTACAGCTCGGACACCTGCGTCCCATGGTATGGCGACCAGGGAAATTCCAGATCCGCGCGTTTCTTATTCCGGCCGGGGCCGGCATCGGGCACATAGTTGTGGTTGAAAGGCAGTCGCCCGTCGATGCTCACAATCGAATGGCAGAAATCGCAGAAAACACCCCGGTCGGCATCCTGTTTGGGGGGAGGCAGGCTGTTGCGCCATCGCTGGTTCTGTTTGGGCGGATTGACGGTTTCGCTCGCGAGTCCCTTTGCCATCTGCCCCAGCGTGGTGTAGGAATCCAGCCACGGCCAATCCTGATTCCAGAAGCTGTCCCGTTCGCGAGAAGGCGGTGGCGGGACAAGCTTCGAAAGAAACGCCGAGGGAGAATGGCAACCCAGACAATCGGCAGCCAAATCTTTCAACCGGGGATCCCGCTCGGCATCCTTCACCGCGTGCTGAAAATACTGCGATTGAAAGAAATCGCCGGTGAACCCTCGGGACATCTGCGACGTCGACCAGTCCGCGTATCGCTCCTGGTGACAGCCGATACAATCGTAAGGGTCTTCCCAATGGTGCATCGCGTACTGTGGTTGCTTCTTCGGAGCTCCTTGCACGAAATGAGGCAGCAGTACGGTGCCACTACAGACCGCGGCGATCAGCGATAGAAGGAGCAGGCGTTTCATAGGAAGTCCACCTTTCATCAGAGGGACCCAAGTCCCGTTCAGATCCTATCAAAAGACAAACTCGGCCGTCAAAATGCTCTTGATCACAACGTCGTCGGCCGCGTCGCTAATGCCGAACCCCGGTCCAAAATTCCAGTGGACTTTCCAGTCCGAATAGCCTGGAAAAAAGACATCGATGACCGGGAAGATATAGTGACGGCGTTCGTCCCAGCCGCCGGCCGCCGCCAGTTCCCCGGTCGAACCGTAGAACTCAACTCCCGGCACGACGTGCAGTGTATCGGTGCACCAGATCCCCTCTCCCATGTTCTCGTAGTAGAGCCCCGCTGCGTACGCGAACTCCAGACCCTCCTCGACGTCGTCCCCGCTGGTCACTTTCTCCAGGATCGGGTTGAGGTCCAGTCGCCACGGGCCGAAGCTCTTCTCGATGATGACACGGAACTCAAGCTTCTCCGAGTCGCTATAGTCCCGCGACGGGATGATGTATTCACCGTACAAGGCCAGATCGACTGGCAGCTCGAACTTCTCGAACAAACGATACCGTACCAAGAGCTTGGACTGGATGTACTCGAAATCACCATCATCAGGATGAAGGAAATCCGCATAATAGCCGACGGTCAACTTATGGGACAGACCGTATTCGAGCTCGACCGAATGGGCCCACAGGTCCTCCCGCGAGTACTGTTCGCCATTGCTGAACTCCAGCCCCCCATCGGAGGAGGGAATGAACGTCGAGAAGTAGCTGACCTCAAGGGCGCCGGCGTCCGCCGTCTTATACGGATACACCTTGAAGAAGTATTGAGCCTGCGCGTTGACAGCCATGCTAAGGGCCACAAACAACGCTCCAGTCGCCATGCCCCCGTTCAGGCATGTCCGGCCCCAACGCGACATGGCTGACAACTTTCCGGATGAATGGGATCGAAAGTTCATACTCCACTCCTTTGTATGGCGGCCTTTGCGGCGTTGGTTCCACAGAAAATCACATAGCTTTGCCGCGATTGGAAACATCTCTGGATTGTTGGCGTCTGTCTCAATGTCCCCCTGCAACTCTATCCCATCGCGGACTGCCTAGGCATCCCCTGCCCGCAGTCAACCCCAGAATCAGTCGTTCCCCTGTTTCCGACGCGTCACCAGATCAGGGCGACATCCTCCTGATAGCAGAAGATGATCGCCTCTTCAAGACCCTCCTCCCCATTTTCTGAAGATTCTTCGACACAGTACCAGAGATTGCCTAGTAATGCAACTTTATTACTAGGGCATTCGAGAGTGGAATGCGTAGGACGTGAAAACAGTGACCGAGGCGGCGGCAGAGCATACGGCTGCAACCTCCATACCGGCGCCCCGGTCCCTGCGAGTACCGAGAAGATTTGGCTCCGCTACTCCAGCGAGGTCTGTAACACCAGCTTGGGCAGATACACTTTGCCGCGGACGTCGTCGACGAGGTCTACGCTGGCCAGACAGAACTCGCCGTCCGGAGAACAGGAGATCACGAACCCTGAGAACGACGCGCCTTCTGTCAACAATCGCTTGACAGACTCGGTAACATCGATCGCCATAGTAAACGGCTCGCCCAGCCCCGGCTCGACCAGTTTGTACCAGGACAGGGAGAAATCCGTGATCGGCGTGCCCTCGACCGTCCCGTCCATCGTCAGCGGCACCGCCGCGTCGGCGTTCTCATGGTCGATTCGCTCAAAGTCCGCCTGGGCGTTCTCGTCGCGATCGCCGAAGAGCTGCCGCGAATCGATCCATGCGGACCCGGTCCCACCCGATGGTTCTTTGGCCTCCACGGCACCGACATCATGCAATTCGTCCCGTCGACTGGTGTTTTCCGACATCGACACGTTCCGGTCCCTCCACTGTTCGTCACGGCTGAACTTTCAACCTCGATCGGACCCGATCGCGAATCTTCTCCACGACATACTGAAATCATATCCGGCTGCCCACCTGGAACACCACCAGGGTAATCACATACGCCAGGACCGTCAGGCCGAAGAACTGGAAGGCAGCCCATCGCCACGAGTTGGTTTCCTGCTTGGTCATCGCGATCGTCGCGACGCACGGCGTGGCGATCAGAGAAAACAGCATAACGCAGAACCCCACCAGCGGCGTGTAATTGGCTTGGAGCTTCTGCCGCAGCAGGTCGGCGTTGTCGCCGGATCCCGTCGCATATACGATGCTCAACTGAGAAACGAAGACTTCCTTGGCGGCCGTGGCGCCGATCAACGCCGTGCCGATCCGCCAATCGAATCCCAGCGGTCGGATGGCAGGCTCGACGAACCGGCCCACCCGTCCGATGACCGAATGCTCCAGGGAAACCTGCTGGGCCTGCTCGTCGTCCAATCCCGCCAGCCGTTCGGGAGCGGGCTTCGGGAAGCTCGCCAAAAACCACAAGACCACCGAGATTCCCAGGATGACGGTGCCGGCCTTCTTGAGGAACATCCAGCCCCGCTGCCACATGTGAATCACCACCGACCGAGGCGTCGGCATCCGGTACGGCGGCAACTCCATCACGAACGGCATGGTCTCGCCCTGAAAGATCGTCAGACGAAGTACTTTGGCGCAAATCACCGCCAAGAGGATGCCGATGAAGTAGACCAGCCACATCACGGGGCCGCGCCAGGCGGGGGCGAAGAAGGCCGGAATGATGAGCGAATAGATCGTGAGCCTCGCCCCGCAACTCATCAGCGGGATGACCATGATCGTGGTGAGGCGATTCCGCTGGTTCTCCAGGATCCGCGTCGCCATGATGGCGGGAACAGAACAGCCGAAGCCGATCAGCATGGGAATGAAGCTCTTGCCGTGCAGACCGATCTTGTGCATAATCCGGTCCATCACAAACGCGGCACGGGCCATGTAGCCGGTGTCTTCCAGCATCGCGATCGCCAGGAACAGCAGCAGAATGTTCGGCAGAAAAACCACGACACCACCGACGCCCGCGATGATACCCTCCACGAGCAGGGACCGTAACCGGCTCTCGCTGCCGGCAGGCCACAACCCCGACACCGCGGTCCCGAGCCAGCCGAACAATCCCTCCAAAACCTGCATCGGGAACTCGCCCAGGGTGAACGTCAGCCAGAAGACCGCATACATCAGCAAAAGAAAGATTGGCAGGCCCAGAAATCGGTTGGTCACGACTGCATCGATCACGTCGCTGGCGTCGTGCCGTCGCTCGACCGTATTTTTGATCGTCTCCTGGCAGGCGCCGGAGATGAACCCGTATCGCCGGTCGGCCAGCACGATCTCCGGTTCGTCACGGAAAATATTCCGTAGATAAGCGACGCTCTTGGCCGCCGCGTCCAGAACCTCCTGGTGCTGAATCTTGCCGACGACCTCGTCATCCTGCTCAATCAGCTTGAGGGCCACCCAGCGGGAGCCGTACTTGTCCGCCAGATCCCCTTCCTTCGTTCGCACGATCGCTTCAACGCGGGCCAGTTGCTCCTCAATCTCGGTTCCGTAATGCAGGCCATGAACGCGAGGTTTTCTGCCTTCTCGCGCGGTTTCGACGACGGCATCAAGCAACGCCTCCCGGCCTTGGCCCTTGTTTCCCACGGTCGGAACGATTCTTGCTTCCAGGAGACGGGACAATTGATCCAGGTCGAACACCAGTCCCCGCCGTTTGGCCAGGTCGCTCATGTTGAAGGCGAACACCAAAGGCACGCCCATCTCGATCAGTTGCGTGCCCAGATACAGATTGCGTTCGATATTCGACGCATCGACCACGTCGACCACCACGTCGGGCCGCTCGTCCAGAACGAACCGACGAGCGATGATCTCCTCTTCGGAGTAGGCCGTCAGACTGTACGTGCCGGGCAGGTCGACGAATCGCATCTCATGCCCATTGTGGGTGCAGAAACCCTCCTTCTTCTCGACCGTGACGCCCGGGTAGTTGCCCACGTGCTGATGCGAACCGGTGATCAGATTGAACAGACTACTCTTTCCGCTGTTGGGGTTGCCCACGAGGGCCACGACGATTGGTTTCATACGAGAGTATCCTGAAGCCGCCACCCACAAAGTTAGGTGAAACGAACTTTTGAGGGAAAAATTTTTAGCATTCCAGCCGAAGGGCTTATTGAACAAAAACTTTCTGCGCCACCCCCCTGCCCAAGACCATCTTGATATCCTTGATGATGACCACAAATGGCCCGGGATGGCCGTTGCTGACAACCCGGATTTCCACACCGGGAACGAACCCCATAGATGCAAGCCGACTGTTCAGACCCCGCCCCGCCCGCACACGAACCAGACGGACCGTGTCGCCCGTGGCCACGGTCGACAAAGGCCTCACCCGACTCTTCTCCACCACTACTTCACCCATCACAACACCGATCCTTTTGCCCTTCTGGCCGATCGCTTGCCATGGAAGAGCCGAAATTCCCCCGCCAAATCACATCCATCCTGACCGCGAGCCGCGACATAATCTATGAAACTGAGCAACCGACCGATAATCTCAGAGCCCAACGCGTGTTCCGCCTGACAGGCGGCCCGTTGAGCCACTTCTTTTTCCACACCCAACACATCGACGAAGAACGACGTGAGAATGTCGTGTTTCCTCGCCACCTCCCGGGCGACCGCCCGCCC
>JAGPGT010000263.1 GCA_018055905.1 Phycisphaerae bacterium | reverse complement strand
CGCGTGATGCGTTTCGCGACCTCCATATTACTCTATTTACGGTAGGATTTATATCTGAACTTGTGAAGTTTTCGGGTGCAATGACTCAAGACCAAGCGAGGGACACCCCTTGCGGACGCTGTTGCGGTAACTGCCGGTTTGCCATGGCTGTCGAGTATAAAGGCGGATCGTTGCTGGTCTGCCCCTATCGGCATGAACGCCGGGGACGACTGGCGGTGGTCGAACCCCAGGAAGGTTGTCCGGAGTTTCGGGAACGGGTCCGGCCGAAGGAGAAGCCGGGGCAGGAATCGTGCGCCATTCCGTTGGTCAACATAGACGGGCTCTACGCGCTGGTCGATGCGGCGGATTATGAATGGCTCCGCCAGTGCACCTGGCGCGTGGTGTGCACCCGCGGCGGAGCGTTCTATGCCTCCACCTACTGCAAGGGCAAGTGGCAATTCATGCACCGGATGATCATGAACCCGCCCGCGGGCATGGTGGTGGACCACAAGAACCGCTACGGCCTGGACAACCGCCGGATCAATCTGCGCAATGCCACGCCAGGGCAGAACAACTTCAATCGCGCCCACAACGTCGGGGTTTCAGGATTCCGCGGCGTTCATCCGTGTGGAGACAGATGGGTAGCGCAGATCGGCCATCAGTACAAGGCACTTCGTCTCGGGGTGTTCGACGATCCGGCGGAGGCGGCGAGGGCCTACGATCGCAAGGCGATCGAGCTGCACGGAGAATTCGCCTGTCTGAACTTCCCCGAGGAGGCCGCGAGGCGGATCATATCTCTGGGCGGCAAGGGGAGGGTGTGCCGGGCGGTCGCGGCCCGTGTGCGGCGGATGCTGTGCGAGCGGTCCCTGAAACCACCTGCGATCTTGGCTTACGCGGAGACCACACCCGTGCCGAGCGGGCTGAAATGGACGCGCCCCTGCCATGCGGAACAGGCGGGTGAGAGACATTGCGTGCTTCTTGCCCGTTTGGCGACGGCACAATTCGTCCACGCGGGTCATCCGGTGCTTACGAGGCATTCTTTCTCCCTGCGACCCTCGGCAAAGAGGCCTTGCCGCTGCCACACGCAGAGAGCCAGCGGGCGTACGCGGGGGATTGCGGTTGCATCGCGGTGGGTCCCGCTGGGGGTGCGGGGACCGCCCTTGTGGGCATGGCTACTTCAATTCCACGGACCAGTAGGCGTGGTCGAGGAACTGCTTCCAGGAACGGTATCGTTGGTGGCCCAGGTGGAAGTGAAGCATCGGGCTGTGTTTGGGTTTGACGGGCTTCTGAATCAAGACCATGCCGGCCTGCTTGGGGGTCCGTCCGCCTTTTTTGGCGTTGCAACTCGTGCAGGCACAGACGATGTTTTCCCAAGTCGCCTTTCCCCCCAAGCTTCGGGGGATCACATGGTCCAGCGAGAGTTCTGTCATGGGGAAACGCTTGCCGCAATACTGGCAGTGGTTGCGATCTCGAGCGAAGATATTACGGCGATTGAATTTCACTTCGCTTCGCGGGAGGCGATCATAGAAAAGCAACCGGATGATCCGCGGCACCGCGACATAAAGATTGACCGTCGAAACCCAGTCATAGGCATCGGGTTCGAACTGGTGACGGGACTGGCTGACCTCAATCCAGCTCTTGAAATCATAATTCGTGTAGGAGTCGTGCTCGACGGAAACCACCTCGGCCAACTCGCGGCACAAAAGGGAAAACGCCCGTCGAACGCCGACAATGCGGATAGCCATGTAGTGCTTGTTGAGCACCAGCACGCTGCAATCGAGCCCGGATTGACACTCACCGAACACCATAGGCAACCTTTATCAGCACGCCGATTATACGCGACCAAAGCCCGTTCCGCAAGAACAAAAACGGACGTTCGAGGGATCGCGACCCGCCTGGCGGGACCGGGGGCGTCTTGATTCCTGGGAGAGGCGGTCCGGTCTTGATCGAAAGCGGCTGGTCCTGAGGCGCCTTCTGCGAAGCGGCCCATCGTGTCACGGCATGGGCTGTTTTCCTGAAGAGACTTTCGGCACAACGTTGGTGGCGCGCAAACCTTTTTCCCCCTCGGCGATGTCGAACAAAACCACATCGCCCTCGCCCAAGGTCTTGAATCCATCCGAGGAAATGCTGGAGAAGTGCACAAAAACATCACGGCCATCGTCGGTTCCGATGAAACCGTACCCCTTGCGGGGGTTGAACCACTTGACCTTGCCTTCCATCATGTGAGGCTCCTTCAGGATGACTCCCGGCAAAACCCGTCGATCCCGCGTGCACCCTGCCCCGGCGGGAGCGACCGTCGTCTTTACAGGCCCGGCTTGGCCTCCGCCGACGCACGACTGGAAGAGATGAGGTGCTCCCTCATGAGCCGGCCCATCTTGAATTTGACAGTCCGCTTGGTGGGAACGTCCACGCGCTGGAGTGTCTTGGGGTTTTGCGCCGTCCGCGAAGCCCGGGTGCGAGTCTCAAACACGCCAAAATCCCGGAACTCCAGACGGTTGTCCAGACACAGCTCATGAACAATCTCATCCAAAAAAGCCTGGACGATCCGCTTTACAGCCACGCGCTTGGCCTGCGTGCGTTCTGCGATGCGATCGATCAGTTCTTTCTTTGTGACTGTCGCCATAGGTTACCTCACTTGACGAGAAGGGCTCGGCCTGACAAGCATCCTTCTGAGCGATTGTCCAATGATGCAATCCAGCCACCGCCGGACCTGCGCCACCACCAGAATCGTAAGGATAAAGTTCTGCAAACCACTATACAGCAAAGACTTCTATGCATCAAGTACTTTCAGCCAAAATTTTTCCCCCGTTGACCGCCGAAGACCCCCGCGGCATAATAACCGCTTCATAAGACGCGCCGGGGGCGGCTCGGTCGCACGCACAGAACCTGCGGCCCTCTCCGTTGCCGCCGGAACACCTGACAATCTTCTGCGGACAGGACACGAGTGAATGGTGGATAATCGAAACGATAAGACCGACAGGAAAAAGCCCCTCGTCAAGAAGAAAGACCGTGCGGCGGAAATCGCCAACACCTTCGAATGGCTGATCACCGCCTTCATCTTGGCCTTCGTGTTCCGAGCCTTCGTGATGGAGGCCTTTCGAATCCCTACCGGCAGCATGGCCGACACGCTCAAAGGGGCCCACTTTCGCCTGCGATGCACGCAATGCGGATACCCGTACGACCACGGGTTCGTTCCACACTACTACGGAATGGCCGAAGACACCATTCCGCCGGGACCTGTGCCGATCCGCCAAGAGACTCAATGCCCCAGTTGCGGCTATCGGATCCCTGCAGGTGAAAGAGTCCCGGTCGCCAACGGCGACCGCATCCTCGTGCTAAAATGCATCTATCAGTTCAAAGACCCCCACAGGTGGGATGTGATAGTCTTTAAGAACCCCATCAATCCCGCGGAGAACTACATCAAACGTCTTATCGGCCTGCCGGGCGAGACGATCGAAATCATCGACGGGGATATCTACATCGACGGGCTTATCGCACGCAAACCGCCGCAGGTCCAGAAAGAGCTGTGGATGCCCATCTATGACAATGATTTCAGACCGGTGAACCCGAACCAGCAGGGCGCGTTCAACGGACGCCGGTGGACCCCCCCCTTTCAATTCGAAGGCTCATCCTGGGCGATCAGCGACGAGGATCCTACACAACTGCTCTTGGACAGCCCGCCCGGCCGACCTAGTGCACTGAAGTACAAAGCTCCGATGCCCGGAGAAAAAGCTTTAACTTCCGCCAACGGTTTCGCCGCGACCTATGCCTACAACGAGGTCTTCAACTACAGCCGAATGCCGACCGTCAGCGATCTGATGGTTCGATTCTACGTCGATCCCGCCGGACCCGAGGGGCAAATCGGCATCACACTCGGCAAATACGGGATCGACTACAAGGCGTGGGTGAACATGGACGGGACCATGACCCTCTCCAAAGTCAACGGAGATCGAGAGACGATCCTGGCGACCCGAAAAGCTGCCCCTCCCACGCCCGGCGTCCGCACGCTGGTCAAATTCGCCAATGTGGACCACCGCCTCTTGTTCGAGTACGATGGCAACGAGCTGTTCGTGGACCTGGGACGCACCCCCGATGCGTTGGAGAAAAACACCGAGGCAGCGCCTCGCGTCGAAATCTTCGGCGCCGGCAAGCTGGCGCTCTCGCACGTAGCCCTCTTCCGCGACGTCCACTACACCGGCCGGGAAGGAGGGAGTCGACCTGCCCGCGCCGTTGAAGGCCATCCCTTCACGCTGAACGCCGACGAGTTCTTCGC
>JAGPGT010000262.1 GCA_018055905.1 Phycisphaerae bacterium | reverse complement strand
AAGAAGCAACTCGCCTGCCGGACATGATGCGAAAAACTTGGTCCATCTGTTCTTCGTCAGGGCCAGAATCGGCGAAGGTATTCGATACTCTTTTTCGCCACGGTTTCCGGGTCGGGATCGTACTTGAAAGGCTCGACCGAGAGCCACTTGTCGTAGCCCAGGTCTCGGACCGCCTCAGCAATCGGGGCGTAATCGACCTCGCCCATGCCGGGGCCGTAGAGGTTCGGATCGTTGACGTGGAAGTGGCCCACGTCCTGGACTTTCACCGAACGGATAATCGCGGGAACCGGCTTGCCTTCGGAGCACATCGCTTTGACGTCGAGGTGTATCTTCAGGCTCGGATGGTTCACCTCGCGGACGAGTTTCATGCCTTCTTCGACGGAGTTGATGAAATTCGTCTCGACCGGGGCCAGCGGTTCCAGGCAGATCGTCAGGCCCAACTCTCCAGCTCGTTCGACCACCGAACTGAGCAGATCGACCGCGCGGTTCCAGGCGCCTTGCCGGGTCTGGTTCTCCAGAATGCTCCGCTGCTTGGGCGAGCCCAGGACGAGGACTTTGCCGCCCAGGTCGCTGCACAGGTCCAGCAGGGCGGCCAGGTAGTCCCGCGTCCGCTGCCAGGTGGTCTGGTCGGGCGTGGTCATGTGCAGGCCCTGAGGCCCTGCGAACAGCCAATGCAGGCCGACCGTTTCCAGACCCTGATCCTCGATGGCTTGACGGCTTTCCTTTCGTCTGGCGGAGGTGATTTCCAACGCGGACGGCGCGAGAGTGAACGGGGCAACCTCGATGCCGTGGTAACCTAGGCGCGCCGCTGTCGCAGCGATCTGCGACAGCGGCCGCTTGTCGAACATCTCATTACACAGAGCGAATTTCATCGACTACTTGCCGACAACAGATGATGGAGGACGGAAGAGGGAACCCGAGTCCGAGTCTTCGTTCAATCATCCATCATCCTGAGTCAATCACCAAAATGTCAGACCTTCTCGGGAACCACGAACGGTTCGCGGTAGTTGCGTTTGAGGAAGAGGTTGGCCAATTCACTGTTCTCGCCGACGTACTGTTCCTTCACGGGGTCCATTGTCAGGACCGGGCCCAGCGTGATCGGCTCTTTCTCCAGGTTGACCTCGTTGGCGGCCAGATGTTGGAGCATCCTGTCGAACGAGTCCATCATCTCCGCGTTGTCGCCGATGGCGGCGCGGATCTCGTCGACCGTCGCCTTCTTACCTAAGCGGTACGAGGTGTTCGCCATGTGACACAGGGCCGCAGAGATATGTCCGACTTCAATGTCGGCGTTCTGATCCTCTCGCTTGCGGCTGCGGACGGCCTTGATGAAATTCTCGTGGTGTCCAGCGCCGCCGCGACCGGTGAATTGCTTGATCTTCTTGCCGTCGTTGTCGTAGACCCAACCGCCGCCGTCGTCGGAAACGAAATACCCACCTTCACACTGGAGACAGTTCCCGATGCGGGTGCCGCGGAAGTTGTCCATGGTATCGGGCCTGTCGCCTTTTTTGCGGGGTAGGCCGCGGACTTCGAAAATCAGCGGGGCCGGCTTGTAGTCAAAGAACGCGATTTGCGTATTGGCGGTTTCGCCGACGTCGCCTGTCTCGCTGACGCCGAACCGCCCGCCGATACTGAAGCATCGCGTCGGTAGGCCCGGATCGCCGAGCGCCCAGCGGGCGATGTCCATCTCGTGCGGACCCTGGTTGCCGATATCGCCGTTGCCGGTGTTCCACATCCAGTGCCAAACGTAATGCAGTTGCTCGCGATGGAGGGGGACCATATCGGCCGGCCCGCACCATTGGTTGTAGTCCACACCCGGGGGAACCGGTTTGGGACCGTTGGTTCCCTTGACAATGCCGTTGGTGTTCGGACCACGAGCTTTATAACAAAAGCCACGGGACCATTTGATTTGGCCGATATTACCCTCGCGAATCCACTCGTATGCGGCGGGGTGGGCCTCGGATGAGCGTTTCTGCGTTCCGATCTGAACGATGCGGTTGTACTTGCGTGCGGCTTCGACCATCTTGCGGCCCTCCCAAATCCCATGGGAGGCAGGTTTCTCGATGTAGATGTCTTTACCCGCCTGGCAAGCCCACACGGTGGTCAGGGCGTGCCAGTGGTTCGGTGTGGCGGAGGTGACCACGTCGATATCCTTGTTATCGAGCAGTTCCCGCATATCCGTGTAGGTCAGAAGCTTGACGCCAGTGTCTTTTTCAAATGCGGCGGCCCTTCGGTCCAGCTGGTTGCGGTCGGCGTCACAGATGGCCACGAGCCGCACGCCCGGAATCTTGCTGAAATAGTTCATGTGGCCGCCGCCTTGTCCTCCGACGCCGATGACGCCTAGGCGGATGTCGTTGTTGGCTCCGAGCACCCGGGATGCGGGGCCCACCATCGCCAGGCCCGCCCCAACAGCCATCGAACTGCGAATGAAATCACGACGCGTCAGTTTGCTCATGGTCGATCCTTTCTGATTGATGATCCATTACGATCCGGCATACTCGGCGTAGCGGTCCGCCACTTGGCCCTGTTTCTCATCCCCCTTGTGGAAATAGAAACGATACTTGAACGTCACCGTCTGGCCGGCGGGGATGACCAGATTTCCTGTACCGGCGGGTTTCTTCTCAAAATCGTGGATGCCGAAGGGGTTCACCGCGAACAGGCCGTAGTCCCGCACATGCCACCAGGTCGGGTGACGCGGGTTGCTCGGATGGTCGAAAATCGCAACGCCGACAATCTCTCCATTCACCGGGCCATGATAGTCGCACCAGGCAGCTCGCTTGCCCCACGTGTTGCCGTCGGTGATCCCCTCGCTATTGACGATATGCCCCCCGATCGTTGCGCCCCGGGCCTTCATGGCCTTCGTCGGCGTAAGTTGCATGGTGGGATTCAAGCGAATGGCCATAGCACCTTCTTTGGTGTCGCCCATTGTCACTTCGCCATGGGAGGCGTGGATGGCAACTTCGAAATCCATGATCCGGCCTTCGGATGTGCTGTAGAAGCGGTGCGTCCGCGTGTCGGTGCAGACGACCTTTCCGTCGGGGGCGACATACTTGTTCTGGGCGACAATCACGCCGACTTTCGGACCGGAACTGACTTCTACGAACTTGTCGTGAACGATCTTGCCTTTACCGTCCGCCCAGAAGTCGACGCCGTTAATGGCGCCGTGCGTGAACCAGAGCGATTTGTGGTGGGGGTGATCCCGTTCCTCGTCCGGGCTGCCCTCTGCGATGGGCCAATGACGAATGACGGGAACCCCGGTGGGTCCGATGACCGGATAGAAGAAGGGCCTCTGAGGCTCCTTGAACCGGTACTCGGTGAATAGCTTGCCGTTGACTTCGACGGTGATGCGATCGTCCTTTTCGATGAGCTTCACACCTGCGGCGGCACCGTCGTTCGTCCGTGCCTTGGCCACCATTTGCTCAAAGACCTGTCGCTGCTCGGCCAGCGCCTGGACGCGGTCCTGGGGCCTGGTCCGCCCTTCGAGCAGGACCCAGCCGGAATAATTGGTGGCCACTAAGAGATTGATCAACTCCTGGTAAGGATAATCGGTGAGGTTGAGTTCGCGAACGTGGACCGTGTCGCCGAACCGCGACCGTACGAGGTTGAAATTGTACTGAAGTCCCAGACCTTCCAGGTCCTGGGAATTACAATTCCAGCACACCGCGACGTTCGGATGGTTGGCCACGTCCATGATCGCCTTCATGGTGGGCAGCAGCGAGCAACTGCCGTGGACTTCCAGGCGGATCTGCTGGTTGTAACCGGCGGCAAACTTGCCCAGCTCGTTGAGCGACCGGCCGATTTGCTCGATGGTCTTTTCATAGGGCACGCCTTTCGGAAGATCGTTGGGTTTGACCTTGATACCCGAGGCGCCGCAATCCGCGGCCAGTTTAACGTATTGTTTGGCTCCTTCGAGCTCTTTCCTCAGGCGGTCCGGTTCGGGGTAGTGAAATGCGAAGTTGGTCCCCAGTCCCACCAAGGTTACAGGGCTGTCGGCGAATCGCTTCCTGACCTCCTGACGTTGGGCGTCCGTCAGGTTCGATTCGACGCGGTGTGCGTGCTCGGTTCGTAGTTCCACTCCCAGCACGCCCGTCTTCGCACAGTTGGCGATCACAGTGGGCAGGTCCCAGTCCTCTCCCCACAGATAAGTGACGAGCCCAAACTTCATTTTCGAGAGAGACTGCTGGGCGACTGCGATCCGCCCGAGCGGACAAGCGGCCACGACTCCTGCGCCGAAAACCACAGAACTTTTGAGGAACTCCCGGCGCGTCCTGC
>JAGPGT010000057.1 GCA_018055905.1 Phycisphaerae bacterium | reverse complement strand
GTCGTCGCCGCCTGGCCGGAGGCCTTGACTCTTCTGCGGGCTCGGCGTTTCGACGCACCCCGTCGCGGTCTCTTGAGCGGCTCATCGGCGCCGAGAAGCTGGAGCAGAACGAGTTCACCGTTGTCGCCCAACCGTCGCAAGGACAGTTTGACAATCCTCGTGTATCCGCCCTGACGATCCAAGTAGCGAGGCCCCAGCTCGCTGAAAAGCTTGCCCACGATGGTTCCCTTCTTTACGGGTTCGCCGTCTTCGTAGGCGATGATGCTGCGGTTACCCAGCAACGAGATGGCGCGGCGTCTGTGTTCGAGCTTGCCCTTTTTGGCCAACGTGATCAGCCGCTCGACGAACGGCTTGATCTCCTTGGCCTTCTGAACGGTCGTCGAGATCGTCTCGTGTTCGATCAGTGACTGGGCCATATTCCGACGCAACGAGCGGCGGTGTGCCGTGTTCCTACTCAACTGGCGTCCTGCAACTCTATGACGCATATCTTCAACTACCTTTTCTATCCAGATTCCCAAATCCGCCCGGCATCTTTAACGCGACAGACGCGCTGCAGGGTCTTCAGCTTTCGGCCGGCTTGCCGACGTCTTTCATGCCAAGCGACAGCCCAATGTCGGCGAGCTTGCGCTTGATTTCACGCAACGAAGTCTTTCCGAAGTTGCGGATCTTCAACAGGTCCGCATCCGTCATCTGCACGAGCTGGCGAACGGTTTCGACTTTCACCGACTCCAGGCAGTTGCTGGCCCGCACGGACAACTCCAGTTCCTGGATCGGCGTGTTGAGCTTGGCTTCCAGCTCCTGGTCCACCTGTTTCTCCGGCACTTCCGCCGGCAGTTCTCCGGCGACCGTTTCTTCACCGAGCTCGAAGTATTGCACGAACGGGTTGATGTGCTTCCGCAGAATCTTGGCGGCCTCGACCAGCGCCATTTCCGGGCTGATCGTTCCGTTTGTCCAGATCTCCATAATCAGCTTGTCATAGTTCGTTCGTTGGCCGACACGGGTGTTCTCGGTCATGTACCGCACGCGAGTGACGGGGGAGTACACCGCATCCAGATGGATCCGTCCGATCTCCTGCTCGAATCGATCGGCGTCGGAGATTCGATCGGCCACCGGGACGTATCCGCGGCCGTTTTCAACCACCATTTCCATGTCAAACGTGACGTCCTCGGTCAAAGTCGCCAGAACAACGTCCTTACTGATGACCTCGATCGCCGGGTCGGCGACGATCTGGGCTGCGGTGACCACACCCGCCTTGTTCGCGGTGACCTTCATCGTCTTGGGACCGTCGCCCGTCAGACGAATCACCAGGCTCTTGACGTTCAACACGATGTCGGTGGCGTCCTCGATGACGCCGCGGATCGACGTGAACTCATGCTCGACGCCCGCGATCTTGATCGAGGTGACCGCGCTTCCTTCCAACGAGGACAAGAGCACGCGTCGAAGACTGTTGCCGACCGTGGTGCCGAAGCCCCGTTCGAAAGGCTCAATGAAAAACCGGCTGTATCGGTCAGTCGATACACCAGCATCTTTTTCCACACGAGTCGGCAACTCCAAACCGCGCCAAGTCACTCGCATACAGGCCTCCGATCTGAACATCCATCCCTAAGCACACCGCCGAAAGCAGAACTCCCGCCATCCGTCACTGTGATGTCCTGATTCCGCATTTGCGTTTCCCAGCTCAACATTACCTCGAACAGAATTCCACCACCAACTGCTCTTCCACCGGGATCTGCACATCCGGGCGGGTCGGCAGCGCCACGACGGTGGCGGCAGGTTTCTCCCGATCCAGTTGGAGCCAGCCTTGGGTGGTAAAGTTCGGATTGCTCTCAAGCTGTTCTTTGACGCGCTTGAGGCTCTTCTCCGAGTCCTTGACGGTGATCTTGTCACCGATCTTCATGATATAGTCGGCGATATCGACCTTCCGGCCGTTGATGCGGATATGACCGTGCGTGATCAGTTGCCGGGCGGCCTTGCGGGACGCGGCGAAATTCAGCTTATAAACCACGTTGTCCAGACGTCGCTCCAGCAGTTGCAGCAGGTTCTCGCCCGTGTTCCCGGGGAGCCTGGAGGCCTCGTGGAACATCCGCATGAACTGTCGTTCGTAAACCCCGTAATACCTCTTGATCTTCTGCTTCTCGCGAAGCCGGACGCCGTATTCGCTCAGACGTCCCTTCCGCCAGCCGTGCATGCCGGGAGCCAGACTTCGTTGTCTTCTTTCGACCTGACATTTGGCGGTTTCACACTTGGTGCCTTTGAGGAACAATTTCATCCCCTCTCGGCGACAAATCCTGCAGGATGGACCTGTATAACGTCCCATATCAATCGATCTCCTGTGAACTTCCCGGAGTCCTAAACACGTCTACGTTTCGGCGGTCGGCAACCATTATGCGGCAGCGGCGTCACATCCTCGATCGAGGCGATCCGCAACCCTGCCGCCTGAAGCGCGGAGATCGCGGATTCCCGTCCGGCGCCGGGCCCCTTGACTCGAATCTCCACTTCCCGCACGCCGCTTCGCATGGCGGCGTTGGCGCAGTTCTGGGCCGCCTGCTGAGCGGCGAACGGCGTGCTCTTGCGGGATCCCTTGAAACCCACGCAGCCTGCCGAACTCGAACAGATCGCGGCGCCGTCCATGTCCGTAATCGTAATCAGCGTGTTGTTGAACGTCGCCTTGATGTGGACGATCGCTCGCGCCACATTCTTTCTGACTTTTCGTTTTGCGCTTTTTGCCATTTGCCTTCTCTTTGTTCTCGTACCCCGGCGTCCAACGCCCCGATAAACGATTCCCGTTGCTCCCGCGTCGCCTCGGCGTCGGTCAACCTCGCTGCTCCTTCACGCCCTTCTTGCCGGCGACGGTCTTTCGCGGCCCCTTGCGGGTGCGCGCATTGCTCTGCGTATGCTGGCCGCGGACCGGCAAGCCTCGGCGGTGCCGGATGCCCCGGTAGCATGCGATGTCACGAAGCCGCGCGATGTTCTGGGCGACCTGCCTGCGAAGCTGACCGCCGACAACGTAGTTGCGGTCGATGATCTGAGTGATCCGGCTGAGCTCGTCTTCACTGAGCTTGTTCGCCTTGGTCATCTTCTCGATCCCGGCTTCTTTGAGAATCAGCTCGGACGTGTGCTGACCGATCCCCGGGATGTAGGTCAGCGAAATCCAGATCGACTTGTTGTCCGGAATATCAACACCAACTATACGCGGCATAAATTAAGCGTCCTCTCTGTGCCCTTGTGACCCGATTCGTCCGTCGCCCACACAGCACACAATCACCCCTGTCGCTGTTTGTGCCGGGGGTTCGAGCAAATGACCCGCACGACGCCCTTGCGGCGAACGATCTTACAGTTCTCACAAATTCGTTTGACGGAGCTTCTTACCTTCATAATCGTTTCCACGCATACGCACGGCCCGCCTCGGAGTCATTCGTCCGGCCGGGCCCGATCTCAATGTCGCAATACGATTCGTCCGCGGGTCAGGTCGTACGGCGACATCTCCACCGTCACCAGATCGCCCGGAAGAATACGGATGAAGTTCATGCGCATTTTTCCGGAGACGTGCGCCAGGACCTTGTGCCCGTTCTCCAATTCCACCCTGAACATGGCGTTCGGCAGAGCCTCGACGACCTTTGCCTGCAGCCGTATCGAATCTTTCTTCGCCATCAACGTTACCGTCGTCTTGTCAGAACGTCACAGCCACCCTTCACGATGGCTATCGTATGCTCGAAATGAGCCGAAAATTTACCATCTTTCGTCACGACCGTCCAGCCATTTCCCAGCGTCCGGACGCCGTACCCTCCGGCGTTGATCATCGGCTCGACCGCCAGCACCATGCCTTCGGTCAGCAGAATGTCGTCCTCCAGGAGGTCCCGACTGACGAAATTGGGGACCTTGGGGTCCTCGTGCATCCGCGTGCCGATGCCGTGTCCGACGAAGTCCCGAACCACCGAAAAGCCAGCCGATTCGGCATGTTTCTGCATGCGAGCGGCAACCTGGCTCCACTTCACGCCCGGGCGGGACATCGAAATCGCGATGTCGAGCGCTTCCCGGGTCACGTCCATCAACCGACGGTGGGTTTCGGAGACGCTGCCGATCGCCACGGTCAGGGCGGAGTCCCCGCAGTAGCCGTTCAGACGCACTCCGAAATCGATGCTCAGAATGTCGCCCTCCCGAAGGAAAACCGATTCCGACGGAATTCCGTGGACCACCTCGTCGTTGACCGAGGCGCATATCGCCCCGGGGAACGGCCTTGTGGCATGCGGACTCCGAACACCCTTGAAGAGCGCCTCGGCACCGGCTTGGGCCGTCATCTCCAGGGCCACTCGGTTCAAATGCCCCGTGGTCACCCCCGGCGCCGCAATTCTCTGTAGTTCTGAAAGAACGTCGGCTACAACGATTCCCGCCTGACGCATCAGTTCGATTTCTCTTCGGGTGCGAAGCGTTATAGCCATTCTACGACTTCAAGTTCGACCCGCCGGCGGATCATCCCGCCAGCCAGCCGATTTATTTTTTCTTGCCGGCCAAGCCGTCCAGCTTGCGGAAGATCACTTGCGCCACCACGTCGGGGTCGCCCCCGGCGTCGACGTCGTCAACCGCCCGACTGGCTTTGTAGTAATCCACCACCGGTTTGGTCTGCCGATAGTAGGTTTCCAGGCGGTTACGAACCACCTCCTCGGTGTCATCCGGACGCTGAACCAGATACGCACCGTCCTTGTCGCAGATCCCTTCCACCCGAGGCGGCATGTTCTTCACGTGATATACCGCGCCGCACTTCGGACAGCTCCGTCGCCCGGTGATGCGAGACACAACGATGCCGTCATCCACGAGCAGGTTCATCACGACATCGATCCCACCGCCCTTGACGGCCAAGGCCTTGTCCAGGACTTGAGCTTGGTTGACGGTCCTGGGAAAACCGTCGAGAACAAAGCCGGACGAGGCGTTTTTCATCGCTTGGCTCATCATTTCCACAATCAAGTCGTCGGGAACCAAGGCACCTGCATCCATATAGGTTTGCGCCTTCTTGCCCAACTCCGATCCGGCCGCACGCTCGCGGCGGAGAATGTCCCCGCTGGACAAGTGCAGGATGCCGTACCGATCGGCAATCCGCTTGCAGTGCGTTCCTTTGCCCGCGCCCGGTGCGCCCAGAAGGACGATTCTCATGCGTACGCCCCCTTGATTCTGCCGGAAGATGTGAATCCCTCGTAGCTGCGCATCAGGAGGTTCGCTTCGATCTTCTGGACCAAGTCGAGCGAGACGCTGACGACGATCAGAAGGCCGGTGCCGCCGAGGAAGGTCGTCACCCGCCAGTCAATACTCAAGGCATGTGCGATTACGGTCGGGACGATCGAGATCGCCGCCAGGAACGCGGCGCCATAATACGTGATGCGCGTCATGACCGTTTCGAGATACTCCGCCGTCCTGCGTCCCGGCCTGAGTCCCGGGATGAAACTGCCCGAGTCGCGGAGATTTTTCGCCATTTCGCGAGGCTGGAACTGCACTGTCACCCAGAAATACGCGAACAGGAAGATCAAAGCCATGTACAAGATATTATAGGTGTATGCGCCCGGACTCATCGCCCCGGCGATCCGGCCCAGCAACCAAGAGTTGGGAAACACCCGGTGGATGTAATCCACAACAATGGGCGGGAACATCATAAAGCTGGAGGCGAAGATGATGGGCATCACGCCGCCGTGATTGACCCGCAGCGGCAGGTAGTGACGAGCCCCCCCGTACATCCGCCGACCGCGCATCTGCTTGGCCTGCTGGATCGGGATGCGGCGCTGGGCCTGCGTGATCAGGATCGCGCCGGCCACGACGGCCACGAAGGCGATTCCCAGGAACAGAACCTTCGGCAACGAAATTCCCCCCTCCGCCCCGGCTCGAATGTTCATCTGCGTGAACAACTGATACATCGCCCACGGCATGCGGGCGATGATGCCCGCCATGATGATCAAGCTGATTCCGTTGCCGATGCCGTACTCATCGATCTGCTCGCCGAGCCACATCAGAAAGATCGTGCCGGCGGTCATGGCCACCACGCCCAAAAAGATGGCCCATCGCTCCATCCCCGCGTAGATCATCTGCTGTTCGCCACGGGTCATCATCTGAATATACATGATCGCCTGGATGATGCAGATGAGCACCGTCAGGTAGCGCGTGTACTCCTGGATCTTCTTGTAGCCGGTCTGGCCTTCCTGGCGGAGCTTCTTGAGCGACGGGATCACCTCACCCAACAGCATCAGGATGATCGAGGCCGTGATGTACGGCATGATGCCCAGCCCGAACAGACTGCTCTGGCTCAGCGTGCCCCCCGTGAAGATCTGCAGGTACTCCGCGGCCCGACCCAGCGGGTTGTCCGTATTCCTGGACTGGGCCAGCGCCTTGATGGCGTCCTGGTTGAAGCCGGGGATCTGAATATGGAACCCGACACGGTAGATCGCCAGCAACGCCACGGTGAACAAGATCTTGTTCCGCAGGTCCTGGATCCTGAAGATATTGACTATTGTTCCAATCACTGGATCGTTCTCCACACGCCACGCGCCCGGGCGATCCCCCGCGAGGCGACGAGACCCTTAAGCATGCTGTTTCTGCTTGCGTTTGATCGGCTTGACTTCCATCGACAGTTTCGTCGCGGTACCGCCACAATCCGTGATCTTCTGCTCGGCGCTTTTGCTGAACTTGTGCGCGACCACCTGGAGCTTCTTGGTCAGTTCCCCGTCTCCGAGAATCTTGACTTTGCTGGCCAAACCGGCGATCAGTCCGGCCGCGGAGAGCTGCTCCACGCCGACCTTTGCACCGTCGTCGAACCGTTCGAGCTCGCAGATGTTGACCACTTCAAAGCGGGTCGCGAAGTTCTTGTTGTTGAAGCCCCGTTTCGGGAAATGGCGGAACTGCGGAATGGCCCCCCCCTCGTAAAGGGAGAAACGCTTCGCGCCCGACCGGCTCAACGCGCCCTTGCTGCCGCGTCCAGCGGTCTTGCCGAGCCCCGACCCGCGGCCGCGCCCGACCCGCTTACGTGCTTTGTGTTTGCCTACGACGGAAGTAATTTCATGACTTAACATTACAGATCACCCACTTGGCCATGGTTGCGATTAGGAAAGTGCAACGCCTCGTAGAGCCTGGACCGTTTCTTTGCTTCGCAGTTTCAACAAGCCGTTGATCGTGGCTTTGACGACGTTCTTGGCGGACGTGCTGCCATAGACCTTCGTCAACGCGTCGCGAACTCCGGCGTACTCCAGAACCGCGCGGGAACTGGACCCGGCGATTACGCCCGTTCCCGGGCTGGCCGGCGCCAGGATGACGCGAGTGGCCCTGTACTTGCCGATGACCTGGTGCGGGATCGTGCTCCCGACCAGCGGGATTCGGTACATCGCCTTCTTGGCGTCTTTGATCCCTTTCTCGACCGCGTTGGGCACTTCGTTGGCCTTGCCGTAGCCGATGCCGACCGAGCCGGCGCGATCGCCCACGACGACGAGCGCCGCGAAGCTGAACCGCCGACCGCCCTTCACGACCTTCGCGCACCGATAGATCTTGACAACCGTGTCTTCCAACGGTTTCTCTTCGAATTCAGGTGTCCTCACTGGTTCTGCTGCCAACTGTCGTCTCCCAGTCTCAAAAGGCCTTCGTTAGAAAGCCAGACCTGCCTTTCTTGCCGCATCGGCAAGGGCTTTTATCCGCCCGTGGTACTTGTACGGGCCTCGATCGAAGCACACGCACTTGATGCCGACGTCCAGCGCCTTCTTGGCGAGCTGCTCGCCGACCGCTTCGGCGGCCTTCTTGTTGCCCGCCTTCGGCAACAACTCCCGCAGAGCCTTGATCTGCGTACTGGCCGACACCAAAGTGACGCCCGCGGTGTCATCAATCAACTGTGCGTAGATGTTGCGGTTGGACCGAAAGACCGACAACCGCGGCCGGTCTGGGGTCCCGCTGACCTTCTTTCGCACGTGACGTCTGCGGCGAAGCGCCGCTTTCTTGTGTTGCTCAGTCTTCATACGTTTTCGTCGGTTCAAACCGCGCCCGCACGAATCGGGCGACTTCTCCTGAACTCTCTGTTCTTTACGCTCCGCCGGAAGCGAACGCCTTGCCGACCTTGCGGCGCAGATGCTCGTCGGCGTATCGGATGCCCTTGCCCTTGTACGGCTCGGGCGGTTTCACCTTGCGAATATCCGAGGCGAACTGCGCGACCAGGCACTTGTCAATGCCGGAAAGACTGAACTTGGCCGGCACTTCGTTGCCTCGCGTGGCCGCCACTTCGATCGTCACCTTCACGCCCTTGGGGATCGGAAGCTCGACCACGTGGGCGAACCCGACGGTCAGCACCAGCTTGCCACCCTGTTCCTTGACGCTGTAACCGGTGCCGTAGATCTCCATCTTCTTCTGATAGCCGGTCGTGACGCCGACCATCATGTTGGCGATCAGGGCCCGCGTGGTGCCATGAAGCTCTTTGTTGCGTCGAACTTCCGGCTGCGGATTTGTGACGATCACCGACTTGCCGTCCTCGACCTTAACCGTCAGGCACGGATCGTACGCCAACTGCATCGTCCCCAGCGGCCCGGTGACCTTTACGATCCCGTTCGCGTGTTCGACCTTAACCCCCTTGGGCACGTCAACCGGTTTGTTACCAATTCGACTCATTAGTATACCGTGCAAAGGACCTCGCCACCGACTTTGCTCTCGCGGCAGCTACGGTCGCTGATAATTCCCTTACTGGTGGACACGATGGTGATGCCCATCCCCCCCAGAACAACCGGCAGATCATCCACGGACGAATACTTCCGACAGCCCGGCTTGCTGATCCGCTGGATCTCGGTGATGGCCGGTTTCCCGTCCGGGTCATATTTGAGGGTGATTCGCAGGAACCCCTGCTTGCCGTCGTCGATGCGGTCGTACCCCACGATATAGCCTTCACTCTTGAGGACTTCCGCAATGCCCTGACACACCTTCGACGCCTTCACATCGACCGTGGCCTTGTCCGCGCGGGTCGCGTTGCGGATTCGTGTCAGCATGTCAGCTATCGGATCGCTCCAACTCATAGTATCCTATCCTGCACGTTCCGGGTTCCGGATCGTCGCGTCTCCAGATGTCACCAGCTTGCCTTCTTTACGCCCGGGATCTTGCCTTCATTTGCCAGTTTCCTGAAGCAAAGCCGGCAGATCTTGAACTTGCGATACACAGCATGCGATCGACCACACAGTTCGCAGCGGGTGTACTGCCTGACGCGGAACTTCTGTTTCTTCTTCGCTTTCAGCTCTAACGCCTTTGTCGACATCAACGCACTCCACTGTACTGACTGGGCCCGCGACTATTCGATGGCCTTGCTCGTGGTTTGGCCCCGGAAGGGCATACCGAACAGGGACAGCAGCCTGCGTGCTTCCTCGTCGGTCCGGGCCGTGGTCGCGAACGTGATATTCATGCCCTGCTGGAATTCCACCTTGGCGGGGTTGATCTCCGGGAAAACGCTCTGTTCGCTCAGGCCCATCGAGTAGTTGCCCCGACCGTCGAAGCTGTTCGGATCCAGGCCGCGAAAGTCGCGAACCCGCGGGATCGCCAGGTTGATCAGGCGATCCATGAACTCGTACATCCGCGCACCGCGCAGGGTCACCTTCAGACCCGTCTCCTGGCCCTGGCGAACCTTGAAGTTCGACACGCTCTTCTTGGCCTTGCACACCAGCGGCATCTGTCCACTGATCGTCGCCAGATCCTTGCGCGCCAGCTCGATGTATTTCTTGTCCTGCGTGGCCCTTCCGACGCCCATCGAGATCACCACTTTCTCCACCTTGGGCACCGCCATGACCGTCGTGTACCCGAACTCCTTCGTCAGGGCGGGCACGATCTTCGTCTTATACAGGTCTTTCAAACGCGCCATAATTTCTGCTCGATTCTACCGGCTCTTCGCCGGGCCGCACAAGCCCGCGGCTGTCGTTACTTCTTCGCCTTCCTGAGGACGCCCAATTCCGTGCCGTCTGTGGCGACGCGTTTCTTGCCGCCGTCGGCCGTCAGCTCGTACCGCACCCGCGTCCCCTTGGACGTCTTGGGATTCACCGGCAGCACGTTGCTGATATGGATGGGCTGCTCCACGCTGATCCGGCCGCCCTGCGGATTCCGCCGAGACGGACGAACATGTTTCTTGGCGATATTCTGCCCCTGAACCAGCACCAGATTCTTGTCCGGGTAGACGTGCAGGACCTTTCCTGTGTTGCCCTTGTGGTCCCCGGCGATGATCTGTACCGTGTCACCTTTTTTTACATGCAAGGCCATTTATCCGCCTCTTCGTATCCAACTGGATCCTGACTCGTTCCGACCGTCCTTACACAACCTCGCCGGCCAGAGAGATGATTTTCATATAGTTTTTCTCACGGAGCTCGCGGGCGACCGCCCCGAAGATGCGGGTACCGATCGGATTGCCCTCGCCGTCGATCATCACGGCAGCGTTCTTGTCGAACTTCACGTAACTTCCGTCCGGCCGCTTCACCGCCGCCGTCGTGCGGATGATCACCGCCTTGTGCACCTTCTTGTCGTCCAACTGACACGTGGGAAGCGATTTCTTGATCGCCACACACACGACATCGCCCAAGCTGGCCGTACCACGAGTGAACTGCCCGCGGGCGCTGGTCTTGCCCACGACGTGAATGCATTGGGCCGACTTGACGCCGGAGTTGTCGGCGATATCCAACATGGTTTCGTTCTGAATCATAATCTCTGCATCTCGTATAAGGGGGTTAGGCCTGGACACCCTTTTGCAGCACGCGGAGCACGCGCCAGCTCTTGGTCTTGCTGTACGGACGCGACTCGCTGATCTCGACAACGTCGCCGACGGCACACTGGTTCAACTCGTCATGAACCGCCAGCTTCGTCCTGCGACGGATGTACTTTCCATACTTCGGATGCTTGACCCGATAATCGATCGTCACCCGAAGGCTCTTAATTCCGCTCTTGCTGCTGACGGTGCCCGTCAGCGTCTTGTTCTTCTTGGTCGATTCCATATCAGCGACTTCCCGCGATTCGCAACGCCAGCGCTTCACGCGCTCTTCTGGTGCAAAACGGTCTTGATCCGGGCGATGTCCCGCCGGGCGTTAATAATGGCCTTGGAGTTCTCCAGCTTCTCCGTCACTGCCTGCGACCGGAGCTCGAACAGGCGCTTCTCAAGATCCTGCAGCGTCGTCTGCAGCTCATCCTGACTCATTTCTCTCAACTGCTTGGCTTTCACTTGATGTCCTCTCTCTCAGACGGCACGCCCGCGTTTCACCAGCCGGCAGCGAACCGGCATCTTATGTGCCACTCGCGACAACGCCTGCTTGGCCACTTCCTCGCTGACGCCGCCGATCTCGAAGCAGATCTGGCCGGGCCGCACGCGGGCAACCCAGTACTCGGGCTCGCCCTTGCCCTTGCCCATACGCGTTTCGAGCGGCTTGCCGCTGACCGGCCTGGCCGGGAAAATTCGGATGTACACTTTGCCTTCCCGATGCAGGTAGTGCGTCGCAGCCACGCGCCCGGCCTCAATGTTCTTGGCGGTAACCCAGCTCATCTCCAGCGACTGCAAACCGTAATCGCCGAACGCGACGTAATTGCCGCGCTGGGCGTTACCCTTCATCCGGCCTCTCTGGCTCTTACGATATTTGACTCTCTTCGGCATCATCGCCATAAGATACCTCTCTATCCTTCCGGGTCTGTTCGCTCAGGACTGACCTTCCATTTGCGGTGCCGGCGCCGAATCACTCTGGCTGACATCCGACGGCTGGCCGCCGGACCCGCTTCGGCCTTCGGGCCGACCGCCGCCCGGTCCCATCCGCCGAGGCGGTCGACGACGACGGCTTTCGGACGGTTCTAGAACCTCTCCGAACTTCCCCCGGTAGATCCACACCTTGATGCCGATCGCGCCGTACGTCGTACGAGCGGTGGCCTGGGCATAATCCACGTCCGCCTCAAGCGTATGCAGCGGGATACTGCCCATCTTCTGCGTCTCCGTCCTGGCCATTTCCGATCCGGCCAGACGCCCCGCGCAGGTGATCTTCACGCCCTTGGCGCCGGCGTTCATCGCGGCCTCACAGAACTGCTTCATCGTCCGACGGAAGGAGGCTCGCTTGCCGAGCTGTTCGGCAATCGCCTCGGCGACCAGCGCAGCGTTCAGATCGGGCTCTTTGATTTCGATGACATTCACGGTCACCTTGCGCCCCGTCAGTCCCTCGAGTTCCTCGCGGAGCTTGTCCACCTCCCCGCCGCGGGGCCCGATGACCACGCCGGGCCGGCCGCTGTGGAGCGTTACGTTGACCTCGTTGCGGGTCCGAATAATCTCAACTTTGGCCACAGCGCCCTTCGGCATTTGCCGATTGAAACGGCGGTCGATGTAGTCGCGAATCTTCTGGTCCTCGACAAGGAAGTCGCCGTAGTTGGCCTTCGGCGCGAACCACGTGCTCTGCCAACCGAGCGTCACGCCCGTTCTGAACCCTATTGGAGATGTTTTTTGACCCATAGTCCGGTATCTCAGTTCACGTTCTTGCTCTGCTTCTTCACGCCAGGCCCACGGTCACATGAATGTGGCAAGCCTTCTTGCGAATCGGATGAGCCCGCCCCCGGTCCTTCGGAATCCACCGCTTGGTCCCCAGCCGGATGCCGGCCTCGTCCACTCGCGCTTCCTTCACAACCAACGTATCCACATCGGCCTGCTGCTCATCCGCGTCGGCCATGGCCGCTTTGAGCACTTTGTCCACCATCGGAGCCGCCCGCTTTCGCGTGAACTTCAGCGTATCGATCGCGTCCTGGACCCGCCGACCGACGATCAGATCGGTCACCAAACGAACCTTGCGGGCCGACATCGGCGCGTACTGGTAGGACGAATGCCAATCGCTGATCTCCACCGGCTCAACGGACAGCGTTTCGGCCAGCCGTCGAACGTCCTCCGGCTTGGGCAAAGGTCGAAACAGCCCCCGCTGCCAGTTCTTCACCGCGGCCACCGCCTCCTTCATGCTCACGCTGCCGTGCACAAGGCTGCGGGCCAGCTCCTCAACCGTCACGCCCTTTTCCTTCGCTACTTCAACCAGTTTCCTAGCGCTTAACATAAACCATGCCTCAGGCTCGGTCGCCCCGGCCTCTGTTTTGCCGGGTCAACCCGCATGCGTCACTTGATCTTCTTGCTCGAGTGCCCCTTGAACGTCCGGGTCAGCGAAAACTCGCCCAGCTTGTGCCCTACCATGTCCTCGGTCACGAACACCTTATTGAAAACCTTGCCGTTGTGGACCATGAAGGTGAATCCCACAAACTCCGGAACGATCGTGCAACGGCGCGCCCAAGTCTTGATCGGGTCGCGCGTGCCCGCGGCGGACTGCTTGGCCACCTTACTCAGGAGCTTCTCGTCTACGAACGGCCCTTTTTTCAGCGATCTTCCCATCGTCTTCTCTCGTTCAGCGTCTCCCGGGGCTGGCTGCCACCGACGCGCCGGTCTACACCCGGCCGCTAGAGCACCAGTTGCCCTTGTGTCGTGTTACGGCGTCTTCGAATAATCCTCGCGTTGCTCGTCTTGCGAGGACTCCGCGTCTTGCCGCCCTTGGCCAACAGGCCGGTCGGAGAACAGGGATGACGTCCGCCGTTGGAACGTCCTTCGCCGCCGCCCATCGGGTGGTCGACCGGGTTCTGGGCCTTGCCTCGCACGTGTGGTCGTTTGCCGCGATGCCGCATCCGACCCGCCTTGCCGATTCGGATGTTCTGATGATCCGGATTGCTCAGACGACCGATGGTCGCGCGACACTCCTTGCGGATCATCCGCATCTCGCCGCTGGGCAGCACGACGGTAACCCAGTCGCCTTCTTTGGCCACAATCCTCGCTGCGCTTCCGGCGCCGCGAACCAGCTTGCCGCCCTGTCCAGCGGTCATCTCGATGTTATGCACTTCGAGCCCGGCCGGGATGGCCCCCAGAGGCATGCAGTTGCCCGTCTTGGGCTCACACACCGGGCCGCTCTCGAGCGTGTCCCCGACGGTCACGCCGATCGGCGCCAGAATGTATCGTTTCTCCCCGTCCTCATACTGGAGCAGCGAGATGAAACAGGACCGGTTCGGATCGTACTCGATCGTTGCCACTTTGGCGGCCACCCCATCCTTGTTTCGCTTGAAATCGATCAGACGGTAGATCCGCCTGGCGCCGCCGCCCCGGAATCGCACAGTCGTCTTTCCGCTGTGGTTCCGCCCGCCGGATTTGCCGATTCTCCTGCAGAGCGTCTTTTCCGGCCTGTCCGTCGTCAGCTCGGCGTAATCGTTCACCGAGCTGTTCCGCCGCCCTGCGCTTGTCGGTCTGTAGATTCGAATGCCCATACTTTTCTTCTCTTTCCAGGATCCGCCGGATCAGAACAGATCAATGTGATGATCAGGTTGCAGGTACACGACCGCTTTCTTCCAGGCCGGCGTAGTGCCCATGACTCTTCCTCTTCGCCGCGGCTTTCCGACGCGGTTCGCCGTGCAGACCTTGTCGACCTTGACTCCGTAGATCCGCTCCACGGCGTTTTTGATTTCCGTCTTGTTCGCCTTGGGGTTCACCTCGAAGGCGTATGCGCCCTTGACGTTGGCAAAGTGCATGCCCTGCTCAGTGACGATCGGCCGGACTATCACGCTGTAATCATCCATCGGTAACTCGAATCAAACCGGAGCCAACACTTTTGGGCGATCGGTCTTACGCCGTCGCCTCTTCCTCGACCTTGCCGCTGCGATCCAGAAACGAGAGGATCGCATCCTTCGTGAACAGCATCTGCTTGTGGTTCACGATCGCCGCGGCGTTCAGATCCGCCACCGGCATCACATCGACCCTCTGGAGATTCCGGGCCGACTTGTGCACATTCTCGTCGTAGTCGCGAAGCGCCACTAGGCAGCTTCGGTCGATCTTGAGGTTCTTCAGAACGCCCGCGAAGTCCTTCGTCCGGGGCTTCTCGAACGCCAGTCGGTCCACGACGACCACACTCTGCTGTCGCAACTTGGCCAGAACCGCCGAATCTCTCGCGAGCTTCCGCTGCTTCTTCGGCATCTGCTGGCTGAAATCGCGGGGCTTCTTGGCGAACGTCATGCCGCCTCCGACGCGCTTGCCGCCCGCCCGCCGGCTGCCCATACGAGCGTTTCCGGTGCCCTTCTGCCGGTACATCTTCTTCGTCGAACCGGCCACAACGCCTCGGCTCTTGGTCGTCGCGGTGCCTACGCGCTTGTTCGCGTGGTACATCACAATCGCCTGCTTGAGCAACGCGTACCGAACGCAACCGCCCAATACAGCCTCGTCCACCTTGAGCGTGTCCACCTGCTGCCCGCTGGTATTGTATACAGCTAAATCAATCATGTCCCAACCCAGTCTATACACCCAGGCTCTTGGCCTTCTTGACAACGCAGTATCCGCCGGACGGTCCCGGGATCGCACCCTTGACCACCAGCAAATTGTTCTCCGTATCGACCGCCATCACAGGGTGGTTCTTACTCGTGACCCGAACATCGCCCATGTGGCCGCCCATCCGCTTGCCCTTCTTGAGGCCGCCGCCCATTCCGGCATTCATCGCGTGGCTCGAGATCGACCCCGGCGCCCGGTGCTTGCGCTCGGTACCGTGCGAAGCCGGGAAGCCCTTGAAACCGTAGCGTTTCATCGGACCGGCAAACCCCTTGCCCTTGCTGGTGCCGACAACGTCCACCGATTTGATGCCCTCGAACACCGAGACCGTGACCGAATCTCCCGCCTTGTACGGCGACTCGGCTTTGGCGGGCAGCCGCCATTCGCGGACAAACCGCTTGGGGGTCGTGCCCGCCTTCTTGGCATGCCCGATGTCCGCCTGCGTCTGCCGCGAGGGCTTTACGTCCTCAAAGCCCAACTGCACGGCGTTGTAACCGTCGGTCTCCAGGGTCTTCACTTGTGTGACGGTGCACGGCCCTGCCTGAATCACGGTCACCGGGATCAACCGGCCCGCTTCGTCGTACACCTGGGTCATCCCCACTTTTTTGCCAAGCAACATCGTCATAGCTGACGTCCCACGCCCTTACGCCTTGATCTTAACGAACACCCCTGCGGGCACTACGAGTCGGTTGAGCACCTCGGCCGTCCTGGCGTTGGCCTCGTGAATGTCGATCAGCCGCTTGTGCGTCCGCAGTTCGAATTGCTCGCGCGATTTCTTATCGACATGCGGGCTCCGCAACACTGTATATCTCTCGATCCGCGTCGGCAACGGCACCGGGCCGCTGACCCGTGCGTTCGTCCGACGGGCGTGCTCGACGATCTCCTTCGCGGAGGCATCCAGCGTCCGGTGGTCGTATGCTTCCATCCGGATCCTGATTTTTTCGCTTTCGGCAGCCATTTCTGCTCCTCGGGACCCCATTGGGCCTGCCCGATCTCCGGACGTTGCCGTCCTGACCCAGGCACAGTATTCACGATCACCAATTTCTTATAGCGACAGACCGACCCGCAACGGCTACGTTTTCCACGCCGGCCGATGTCGCTCATCTTGTTGATTAAGGCAGGAAGGGCAACTGGGCCCCTCCGGCGCCTTCGCAACACTTCTCAGCGGGCGCCGAAGACCACCCGGCCTTCCTTAGAATTCGGGGGGGGCGCCTGCCCTCAGGCCCCGACGAAGCCACCTTCCACTTCGTCACCCCGTGTTACTCTGAACACCCGTTGTGCCATCCGTGATGGCAAAGACAGATATGCCACAGCGTAACTACGTATCGCAACGCCATCCTGACGTTGCTCGCTACAGCTGAAAAACACTAGAAATATCAGGTGCCCTGTTAGCTGTCAACCCGGCGAAAAGAAAAAAAACGAAAATTGTTCAAATTTCCACCCGGCCTCAGGACAAAATCCCTTTGGCCACTTGGTCTGGGACCTGTTCGTAACTCAAAGGTTCCATCGTAAAACTCCCGCGACCGGCCGTCAGACTGCGGATGTCGCTCGAATACCCAAACAACTCCACCAGCGGAACTCGGGCATCCACAATCCGAACCGAGCCGTGGACCCGGCAATCGCTGATCAAGCCGCGTTTGGACAACAGGTCCGCTTGGACCGCGCCGAAATAGGCGTCCGGGACTGACACCTGAACCCGCATTACCGGTTCCAGAAGGACCGGGCCGGCCTCTTTCAGCGCCTTCTCAAACGCAAACGCCGCCGCCTGCTCGAAGGCCAGATCGGAGGAATCGACCGAATGGTAAGAGCCGTCCACAACCGTGGCCTTGACGCCGATCACGAGGTAGCCGGCCAGCGGACCATTTCCGGCCGCCTCACGAACCCCTCGCTCGACTGCAGCAATGTATTCGAAGGGGATTTTATCGGGCGAAACCGAAGCGCTGAAACCGATCTTCGACTCCCAGTGACCGTCCGCCGTCATCAGGGGTTGTACCTCCAGGACCACATGGCCGTACTGGCCTCGGCCGCCGGACTGGTGGACGAATTTTCCCTCCGCCCGGGCCGTCTTCGTGATGGTCTCCTTGTAGGCCACGCGAGGCTTGCCGACACGGACGTCCACCTTCTTTTCTTTGACGAGCTTGTGCTGGAGGATCTCCAGGTGCAGTTCACCCATACCGCTGATCACCGTCTGGCCGGTGTCGGGATCGATCTTGTACGAGAACGTCGGATCCTCGCGCCGCAGCGACTCCAGGGCATCGCCCAGTTTTGCTCTCTCGGCCGCCGATCTCGGTTCGATCGACATCGTGATCACTGTCTGGGGGAAGCTGATGCTGGGCAGCATGACGGGTTTCTTCGTGTCGCATAGCGTGTCGCCGGTCAGGGTCTCGCGCAGGCCCACAACCGCGACGATGTCGCCGGCGCGGGCTTCCTCCCGCAACTTTCGCTCGTTCGCGTGCATCTCGAAGAGCCGCGTGATGTTCTCCTTCTTGTCTCGGTTGGGGTTCAACACCCGGCTTCCCGCCTTCAGCGTGCCCTGGTAGATCCGCAGGAAATAAAGGTCCCCATGGGTGTCGCCGGTAATTTTGAAGGCCAAGGCGACCAGACTGCCTTCGGGGTCGCATCTGACCGGGATCTCTTTGCTCTCATCGCCGGGCTTGTGTCCCTTGATCACCGGTTTGTCCAGGGGGGAGGGAAGATATGCGACCACACCATCGAGAAGCCTCTGGACACCAATGTACTTGAGGGCCGAGCCGACGAACACCGGATGTACCCGATTGGCAAGAGTTCCCTTACGAAGGCCTCTTCGAATGGCCTCTTCGTCGGCCGGCAGGTCGTTGACGAATAACTCCATCAGCGGTTCGTCGTATTCGGCCGCCGCTTCGATCATCCGCGCCCGATATTTTCCGGCTTTCTCCAGGTATTCGGCGGGAATTTCGGTTTCCGTAAATACCGCGCCCATCTCGGCTGCTTCATAGAAAACCGCCTTCATCGTGATCAGGTCGATGACCCCCGCAAAAGAATCCTCGGCCCCCATCGGAATCTGGACCGCAACCGGATTGGCGTGCAACTTTTCGCGGATGCTGGCCACACTCATTTCGAAATCCGCGCCGGTCTTATCCATCTTGTTGATAAAGCACAGACAGGGAAGACCGTACTTCTGGCCCTGGCGCCACACCGTCTCGCTCTGCGCCTGCACGCCCTCGCTGCTGTCGAAGACCGCCACGGCGCCGTCCAGAACCCGCAGCGACCGCTCGACCTCCGCGGTGAAATCGATATGCCCGGGGGTGTCGATCAGGTTGATCTCGAACCCCTTCCAGGGGCATTTCGTGGCCGCGGAGGTGATGGTGATTCCCCTTTTCTGCTCTTCCTCAAGATAGTCCATGACGGCGGTCCCGTCGTGGACCTCGCCCATCTTGTAGGTCTTGCCGGCGTAGTAGAGAATCCGCTCACTCACCGTGGTCTTGCCGGCATCAATGTGCGCCATGATGCCGATATTTCGTATGTTCTCTAATCTGCCCATAAAAAAACTGCCACGGGCTCGCGAGAGATCACCGTGGCAGTGGAATTCCGGTACTTACCATGCGAAGTGGGCAAACGCCTTGTTGGCCTCGGCCATGCGATGGAC
>JAGPGT010000261.1 GCA_018055905.1 Phycisphaerae bacterium | reverse complement strand
GCTTGGCTTCACAACTTCCGTCGGCTGGTTGTGCGGTATGAGTATCATTTGGACAACTTCCTGGCCATGATTCAACTCGGCTGCATCGTCATCCTTCTTCGAAGGGTTTTGGGATGAGTTCTAGTCAATACTCAGGACAACACATTCGTATCAGTCGACGAGCAAGAGGCCCCGCAGGAAGACTCCCCCCCACGACCCAGCACTGCACTGCAAGGACAAGGGGTTCTGTTCTTTCACCACGTGCGATCAAGGACAGACGCGGGTCCCGCACGCGACTTATCGATCCACTATGCTGGAGATCATGAAGCGACAAACTCCCGGCTCGTAAGGCCGGCATCTTGATCCCTGCCCGAGGCAGATGGAGGCCACGTACACCCCTTTGGGCTTGCGGCCGAAGGCCGCCCCAAGGAAATCGTACTGCCATACGCATACTGTATAACGGATTATCTTGCTTCTGTCAACAATAGCACTACACGCGTGCCGTCATTTTTCTATGGATTCTCGGCTTTCCCCCTGCGATATCCTGATGCCCCGCCAGCCGAGGAAAATCCCTGGTCTTGCTTGGGGGATGATACAGATGTGTTTGTAAGCCGTTGTCGGCAAAAGACTTGATATGAGAGTCCGTCCCTGCGATGTTTGGGGCAATTCGGCAAGCGCCATAGGACGGCTGGCTGCGACCGAATCACCAAATATTTCTTCGTTCGCGCTCACGCGCCTCGGCATTATCGGCCCGTATAGTCCGTTTTCATCGAGCCCAAGTGGAGTGTGTTCAGGTGTGAGTGCTGTTCTGGCTCCTCCGGCTTTTGCGTACTTTTGTGGTTCCGGCACGCCCAAGCGGCGTGCAGAGGAGATTTTGCGTTTGGAGCCAATAGCCTGGCGGGTGACCCGAGACACCGGCCACGGGTCACCCGCCAGGCGCCCGTAGCACGCCGCCCATGCTGCTGGCGAAAAGCGCAAAAATCTCCAAAGCCCGCCCGCTTCGGGCGGGACCGAAGTATGCAAACAAATCTTTACTCAATCCCCAAAAAATTCTATTGTACACAATAGCAAAATATGATAATATACATCGCCACAGGGTCTCGTGAGATTCTGGTTTCGTCGAGCGTCAAGCTTGCGGACGACAGGGGGAGTGCCCTCGAGATGCGGGTGCAGCAAACATAGGTCTCTATCGTGAGGGTGCAAGGAAGTGGGCTGGAAGGACAAGGGGAATCGAGAGCCAATCCAGGATTGAAAGGCCGAAAGATGACACCAGAACAAAGCGATTCGCGGGGATATACGACGACTCAGGAAAGACTACCCGGCAGGGCCGCAGGATCGAACGCCGGCGCGATCGCGTATCCGCGAACCGGGTTCACTCTGATCGAGCTTCTGGTGGTTGTCGCCATCATCGCGGTGTTGATGGCGATCCTGATGCCGGCCCTGCAAAGGGCGCGGATGCAGGCCAGGAACATCCAGTGCAAATCCAACCTCAAAAGCTATGGCTTAGTGATGCAGTTGTACACCGCCGACTCGGACAATCGCCTGCCGGAGTCTTTCAATGGGATCTACTCCAGTAAGACCATCAGCGAAGCGAGCCGCCTTGCGAGCGGGTGGAACCCTTCGGTTCCGGCGGAATACGACCTTAGGCCGGATGGGACTTACATCCCGTACTTGCGGGAAAACGTCAAGAGCAACATCTGTCCGATTTTCCAGGAGATCTATCGCACGAAATGGCCTACGCGTGGAAAGGTCGGTTTCACTTACAGTTTCAACTGGTGGCTCAACGCGGACAAGCCGATCATTTCCAAAATCACGATGGTGAAACATCCGGGTCGAACGTTCTTCGCCGGCGAAGAATGCATCTGGCAAATGAGCGACAAGGACGGAAAGCGGATCAATGGCGCGATCTTCAACGACAATTCCTTGTGCACGTTTTGGAGCGCCAACGCGAGTCTGGAATGGGTTAAGGGCTTCAATCCAAGCGATCCTCCCCCCTACACCGATGCGTTTGGCGAGTACCACAGGGTGGGGGTGCGTAAGATCTACGCTGCCATAGCGGACAGCGGAGAATGTGGCGGCGTGAGCAACACCGTCTGCGTCGACGGCTCCGTGCAGGAAGTGACGCCATTCGACACGTTGCGTTTTGCGATAGGGATCAAATAGGTCGCTCCGGGAGAAAGTGGCATGGCGCGCCGACAGATCAAGTCGCCAGTAACGTTGGAAGTCGCGATCGCATGGAGGAGAAAAGCGTTCACGCTCATCGAACTTCTGGTAGTCATCGCGATCATTGCCTTGCTGATGGGGATGCTCATGCCGGCGCTGTCGCGCGTGAGGAAGCAGGCCCGTGCGGTCAGCTGCCAGGCGTTGCTCAAGCAATGGGGCGTCATCTGGGCGATGTATTGTGATGACAACAACGGTCGGTTCTGTGAGGCGGGCGATCTGGGCTGGCAACGGGGGACGTGGGTCCTGGCACTGCGTCCTCAGTACAGGACGAAATCGAAGATCCTCCTGTGTCCATCGGCATCGAAACGCCGCAGTGCGGCGTCGGGCGACATTGTAGAATACGGCGGTCCCGACCAGAGCTACATCATGGGGGCAGGAGGTGTTTTCGACTGGCGGGAGGAAGCGAGTTACGGCGGAAACAACTGGTTGTACTATGCTCAAGGCAATGGCACGATTCAGGGGCGTCCCATTCCCTGGAACTGGAAGACGAAAGACGTTCGCGGCGCGTCCGAGGTGCCGGTGTTCGCCGACACCATGTGGCGAGGAGGCGGACCTTGCTATCGCACCAGCGAGACTGGCCAGTTGTCCCGCAGTTTCAATCGCATCGTTCCCCCGCAATTTGACGGGCAGTGGATCAGCTACGATCACGAGATGATGCACTTCGCGATCAACCGCCACCAGACGGGAACGAATATGCTGTTTATGGACTGGTCGGTCCGGCCGGTCGGGCTCAAGGAGTTGTGGACACTGAGGTGGCACCGCAACTATCCGACGAGCGGCCCCTGGACCCAGGCCGGTGGCGCCCAGCCGAGCGATTGGCCCAAGTGGATGCGGGGTTTCAAGGATTACTGAGTCAGATGGGGAAGAAGGCCACACCAACGGCATCCCGGATTCGCATCATTGTTTCCACGGGAACATGTCAGGAGTCCAAGCCATGATGAACGGACAGACTATCTCGCAAAAACGAGCCTTCACTTTGATCGAGCTGCTGGTGGTGATTTCTGTGATCGCGGTGCTGATGGCCGTCTTGATGCCCGGTCTCCAGAAGGCCCGAGATGCCGCCAGGCGGATCAGTTGCGGCAACCGACTGAGGCAGTGGGGAACGGCCATCCAGATGTACACCAACGACAATCACGGGGTTTTGATGGCGATGGTCAACAAGTGGGGCGGGAATCCGTATCCCCACTACATCAACAACAAGCCGCAGAAGAACAGCAAAAGCAAAGGGCTGACGATGTGGAACATCGAGGGCATCAATCCTTACATCGGGGCCTTCAGTCGCAATTATGAGAAGGACGGCATCGCCACCGACATGATTACCTGTCCCTCATGTAGCGGCGCATTCATGCAGGAATGGGTCAAGAGAATCAACTGGCCCAACCATGACTTCGTGGAGTTTGCCTACAGCTACTTCGGTAGGGCCGACATTCTCGAAGAAAGCGAGTGCAGTCCGGACGCCAAGCGGCATCTGGCGGGCAAGAGCCTCAGTTCGCGAACCCTGCTGATGGCGGAGATTCTGAATCTCGATGTCAGCGACGGCGCCTATCGCTACAACCACGGTCGAAACGGGTGGTCCTGGAATGAGCGCAGTTTCGCCAGTCCCCAGGGCGCCGCCCTTTCCCCAAATCCGCAAGCCACCGGCCGCAGTCAACTGTTCGGCGACAATCATGTCGAATGGAGAACCATCCGGATTGAACGCAATCTCCCCACCATGGAGGATCGTTACGTCAATGAATGGAACGGCCCCGGCAGCGGGTGGATCGGGGTCTATGACATGAGCTACTATTGACGTTGCCAAACAACCGGTTCAGGGACTGCCTCGGCGCCCGCCTGGACCGCCCCGGCGTGGGTTATCCTTTCCCTGGATGTGCTCCAGCACGCATCGGATCTCCGAGGGACAGTCCCTATTTATGCTCTGTCGAATCCATTGCGAAAGCAATTCACAGAGGAGCTCTGCTTTCTCCTTCTTTTCATTCTTTTCATTCTTATCATTCTTGTTAGTTGTCGCGCGTTTGTCGTCTGTTTGTCGGCTGTTTGTCGTTTGATTGTCGCATACGGCTTCATTGATGTCGTAAATCCTG
>JAGPGT010000056.1:9955-19057 GCA_018055905.1 Phycisphaerae bacterium | reverse complement strand
CTTAATGATTCTTATCGCATTGCCCGTAGAGAGTCAAATCAGAATGCGTAATACGAGGGTTCAGCGAAAATGGATTGCCCCGGGGTTGACCGTGGACCTATAATCAACCTTGCTCCGGTGGTTTGAGCCAGACGAGGGTTTGGGCTTTTCAGTACAGTCTCGGCCTTCGGCTGCCGATTCAGTAATACCCAGCGTATAGAAAAAAATGGCGTTCTGCGTAAGGGACGGTCACAAAACGATCTTTCGTCCGCGGAACCCCCTGGAGAAAAGTGTCTATGTGCGGGATTGTCGCGTATTTAGGAAAAAAGGCTGCTCAACCCATCCTCGTCGAAGGTCTCAAACGGCTCGAGTACAGAGGATATGATTCAGCGGGGATCGCACTGCTCCGAAAGGACGGCATCTGCGTCAAGAAGACCAGCGGTCGCATCAGCGTTTTGGAGCGAATCCTCGATAGCCCTGCCAACTGCGACGTTCTGGGCATCGGCCACACACGCTGGGCCACCCACGGCGAGCCCAACACGGTCAACGCCCACCCACACACCGACTACACCGGCAAAATCGCGGTAGTCCACAACGGCATCATCGAGAACTACAGCACCCTCAAGACCTGGCTGCGCAGCGAGGGCGTCGCGTTCGTCAGTCAGACCGACACCGAAGTCCTCGCGAATTTGATCGGCTATCTCTATTGCCATCGCGAGAATTCCCACGGTGGTTCCGACCAGAACCAGTTCGAGTGGGCCGTGCAACAGGCATTGCAGAAAGTCCACGGCACCTTCGGGGTCGCCATCGTCTGCTGCGATTTCCCCGACATCCTGATCGGCGCCAAACGAGGCAGCCCCCTGATCCTGGGCGTCGGCGACGGCGAGTACATCCTTGCCTCGGACGCCGCCGCCATCGTCGAACACACGACGCGAGCCATCTATTTGTCCGATAATGAGATGGTGACGGTCAGCTCGAACGGCTTTTACACAAAAACCATCAACAACGTGGTGGTCGCCAAGGACATGAAGGAGATCGAGTTTTCGCTCGAGCAGATCGAGCTGGGCGGCTTCGAGCACCACATGCTCAAAGAGATCTTCGAACAACCCGACTCGCTGAGCACCTGCATGGGCGGACGCCTGGACCGCCAGTGCGGCAAGATCAAGCTCGGCGGCATTGCGGAACACCTGCGGGAACTCAGCCAGGTCAAGCATGTGATCTTCACCGCCTGTGGGACTGCATTCCACGCCGGACTCGTCGGCGAGTTTCTCCTGGAGCACCTGGCCCGTATCCCGGCCGAGACCGAATACGCCAGCGAGTTCCGCTATCGCAATCCGATCATCGGCGACGGCACGATCGTCGTCGCGATCAGCCAGTCCGGGGAGACCGCCGACACGCTGGCGGCGGTCGAGCAGGCCAAAGAACGCGGGGCGCGAGTACTGGGCATCGTCAATGTCGTGGGCTCTACGATCGCCCGTTCAACCGACGCAGGCATCTACCTACACGTCGGTCCGGAAATCGGCGTCGCCAGCACTAAGGCATTCACCGCCCAGGTCGCGGTCTTGAGCATGCTGGCGATCGAGCTGGGACGCAGGCGTCATCTCAGTAGCGACGACGCGGCCCGTTACATCGACGAGCTGGCCCAGATCCCCGAGAAAATCGGTGCGATCCTGCAACAATCCGACCACATCCGCGAGATCGCGGCGGCCAATATCGAGAAGGAGAACTGGCTGTTTCTGGGCCGGGGATTCAACTACCCGGTGGCCCTTGAAGGGGCCTTGAAGCTCAAAGAAATCAGCTACATCCACGCGGAAGGCCTCCCGGCGGCGGAGATGAAGCACGGACCCATCGCCCTGATTGCCGACGGTATGCCCGCGGTGTTCATTGCAACCGCCGGTCCGCAATATGACAAGATCATCGGCAACATCGAGGAGGTCCGCGCTCGCGGCGGGCGGGTCATCGTCGTGGCCACCGAGGGCAACGAGGAGATCGGCGAACGCGCGGACCATCTGATCACGATTCCCGAGGCGCCGGAACTGTTCCAGCCGATGCTCACGGTTGTCCCGCTGCAACTGCTGGCGTATCACGCAGCGGTGTTGCGAGGCCACGACGTGGACAAGCCACGGAATCTCGCCAAGAGCGTGACGGTCGAATGATTCTTCCATGAGAAAGACAAGGAGCAGGGATGCTGCAATTCTCCACGCACACGAGTGGCGCTCTCTGTCGTCCTGAGCACAGCGAAGGATCTGGCGTCCGATGCAGACGTGATGACGGCAGTCTCTCCTTCGTTGGCCGGATGCTTCACTGCGTTCATCATGACAAGACGCGCGAACGCGCTGTCACCTCGCGCGGTTTCACGCTCATCGAGCTGCTGGTCGTAATCGCGATCATCGCGCTGTTGCTTTCGATCCTCATTCCTTCGTTACACAGGGCCAAGGCCGCGGCCCGTCGAGTCGTCTGCTCGCACAACCTCCGCCAGATTGGTCTGGCGATGGACATGTATACGCACGACTACGAAGGCTATTATCCGTGCGCCAAAGATCCTGTCTCGACGAATCCGCCGTATTGGTTGTGGATGGGTCGGGGCTGGCGCAAGTGGATCCAGTCGTACCTCAGCAGTATCGTCGATCCGAACAACCCGTCGGTTCTCCTGTGTCCCGCAGACCGCACCGACCCCGCCAAATATGAATCCACGAGTTACTCGTACTCGATGACATTTTACCACAGTCCCGAACAGATCGACTCCATCGACGACAAAAGCTTCACGTACAGCAACCCGAAACCCTCCATTCGACAAGGCGTCACCGAGGTCGCATTCCCGTCCTCTAAAATCCTGATTGGCGAGTGGCTCAGCAATCACCAGACGATCGAATCCGATCAGGGTTGGTGGTGCTGGGAGGGGACGCGAAGCTTCCTGCTCGCCGACGGCCAAGTAACCTTCCTCAACGCTCAGAGCATCCGTCCGGCCCGCGACAACCTCCCCGATGCGAATCTGACGATCCGCGGCATCAAAGGCCGCGATTACGCGCCGTAGCCTTCGGTTCCTGCCGACCCCCGCGTCAAAGACCATCCGGCAGCGGCAAAGTTTGCGGTCTTTCCGCCGCCTGGAATCGAATCATTGCCAGGGTTCCTCCCCCCGGATGACAGAAAACAGGGCTTTCTGCCCCGCAGTCACTTGCAGCGGTTTGTCAAAGGTATGGGAACCGTGGCCCGTCAGGTCGAATTTCGCCAGCGTCAGATCGCCGTGCAGGACCAACAGGGTCACGTGCATTCGCTTGCCTGACCGCTTGAGCGTACACGTGCCCCAGGCGTAGCCGTTGGACCAGAAGTGCGTGCCGTCGTTGGGAGCGAGGGTCATCGATTTGTCCACGCCGGAATAGCCAAAGCCGGTCAATGCCAGGACCGCCGCCCAACTGGCCATCGCGCGGGCGTAGTGGTGTCCGCACTCGGCTTCGTTGAAGGGGTTGCGCTTGCCACCGTCGTAGCGGTTACGGATGTTCTCAATGCACTTGAGCCCTTCTTGGGTCTGGCCCTCGTACAACATCCCGATCGCGGCGGTGTACTCGAAACCCGTCATCACTTCGGTGAAGTAAGGAAACGGATTTTTCGGTCGGTCTTTGGGGTAGGCGGCCATCAGCAGAACGGATTCGTCCCCCAGCGCGAAGCTCCGCATACAGTTGAAATGGTCGTAGAGGTTCTCGCGATAGTTGTACTTCATGATGCTGCGAAGCGTCGTGCGGACGTGGTCGCGATCCACAAGATAACCCAAGCCGCAGACGTGGGCGGTGTACTGCCCGACGAGCTGATCGACGAGGCAGCCGGCACCGAGCTGATAGTCCGGCTTGGTCAGGTCCTTGGCCCCCATGCCCACCAGCAGGCTGGCCGCGATCTGCGATTCGTCCGTCGGCGGCTGGATCTTGTGCTCGTAGTACTGGCCGTTGAACAGGTTCGCGTCGGTCCACTTGCTGCCCCGTTCGAAGAGGTCGCGACAGGTCGCCGCGAACTGGGTGTCTCCGACGTGTCTGGCCATTTCTTCGGCGGCGCGCAGCGCGCCGAGATACCAGATACCCATCTGCGGATTCGGGCCGTAATACTCGACGTCCATCGTGTTGTGCTGGCAGCCTTCCATCACGCCGTCTTTGTCCGCGTCCCAGCCGCCGGGAATCCAGCAGAACTCGACCGTCTTCTTCACATGCGGCCAGAGCGTCTTGAGCGTCGCGTCGTCGCCCGAAAGCTGCCAATCGCGGTACATCTTCATGACGCAGCCCATCTGCCCGTCCGCCGCGGCCTTGCCGAACTCCTTGACCCGCGAAAGCGGCAGGTGCACGCGAAAGCTCATCATGCCTTCGTCGTTCGTGGCCTGGGCGAACTCGATCTCGCGCATGCTCATCGCCAGCGAGCCGAACAGCAGCGCCGTCGCGTGTTCGTAGTTCCACACGTGCGTGCAGGAGCCGTGACAGCAGCCGCCCCGATTGCTGCACCCTTCGAAGCCGTAGAACCGACCGTCCTCGGTGCGAAAACACGTCTGCGACCGCAGCGTGCTGACGTTGAAGAGCGCCGCCTCCTTGACCACGTCGGGCAATCCGCTCTCGCAGAAGGCCCGGACGAACCGCAGCGTCCTGTCCTCCAGAACGCCCACCTGCGGCGAGACCTTTTCCGCGACGTCCCACGCGTCCTTGTACTGCGTCGTGTAATAGTTGCCGAGGCGGTCCTCGTCGTTGCCCTTGCGGGTCCAGGTCATGCGGTTGGGAAAGTGCCACGTCAGCAGGAATATCACAGGCACCGCCTGCTTGGGCGGCAGCTCGACGCTCACCGCCAGCGAGGCCATGGGCGTGTCCTCTTTCGCGGGTTCGCGCGGGTCGAGTTTGCCGTCGTCGCTGAAGTCGTCCCAGAAGTCCAGGCCCGAACTGCCCCAGCCGCCGGGGATCCAGGCGACCCGGTTCGTGACGTCGCCCTGGGTCGTGGTCGTCAGCGCCATCGAACCCCATTGCTCGGCCCGCTCGGCGACGCCTTCGGAATCCATGAAGATGCCTCGGATACCCTTGCCCTCGCGGTACCGATTGCGATTGGCCTTGCCGCCGGCGGCCACGAGGTCGCCTTTCCAGTCTTTCGTCTGGCCCGAGCCGTCCATGCCGACGAAGTTGGGCATCACGCCGCAGACCGAGACCTGCAGTGGCTGGTTGGTCTTGTTGCGAATCACGTACCGCAGGATCGCCACCGGGATCCCGCTGGCGTCGGGGTCGGCAGGGACCAGCGGATTGAACGCTTGGAGCGTGACATCGACGAGCATCTCGCGATCGCTGAGCATCACCTGTCCCAGCGGATACGCCGCCGCGAACGTGCACCGGCGAAATCGCGGCAAGCCGTGATTGATCGCGGTGCTGCCGTGACTGGCCTCGTAGCCCGACAGATCGATCGGGCCCTCGAGCGCTTTGGTCTGCGTGCGGCCCTTGGCGTCCTTGACGAAGATCGCGAAGAACGGACTGAACGACCCTCGCGTCGGCACGAACCCCTTGGCCGGTCGGTTCATGATCTCCCAGTCTCGCAAATCGCCCCGTCCGCCCAGCGAGACGGTGCCGGTCCCGATCCCGCCCAGCGGCATCGCGATCCTGGCCAGGTGGTCCTGGTCGTACTCCTTGAGCACGGGCCACTCGGCCGCCGACAGGAGCCGGGTTGTCGCCTTCTCGACGACTACGTCACCGCCGGCCCGACCGGCCGCATCGCAAAAAACCCCCAGCCCGATCCCCAGCGCCACGAACAACCACATCGCCTTTCGCATATCGATCTCCCTTCAACGACGCGACCGTGAACTCCGTTCCGCGCCGGTTGCTCCCGAAGGACGGCCGGCGTATACGCGTCCAACATACCGCATGGGCCCCGCGATGTGTACCACAAACCGCCGCATTCGCGGCGAGCCCGCCTCTTCCCCCATCACGACACCGTCGGTTCTGCGGCCGCGACTTGTCCATTTCACTTTGATCTTTGCCTGCTTGCTCCATACAATCTCGCCACGAGTTCGTGCTCGGGCAGGGACTCTGAATCATGGAACGGCAAGTGGGTGGTCGGACTGGGATGAAGCGATCGTTGGCATGCGTCTGGCTCTGGGTACTGTGGCTGCTTTGGCTCGCGCTTCTGCCATGCGCGTTTGCCGCCATCGTGATCACGGGGCAGGGCGGTTGGAGTCGATTCTGGGGGCTCTCGTCGGTGGCGCTTTCGGCCGCCGCGTGGGTCAACTGGGCGCTTCATCGCCGGGACCGGCTCGGACCGATGTGTGCTTTGATCGCCCTGGGCATGACGTTCGGCATGTTGGCCGATCTGTACGGCGCCTTTCGTGCCCTGCGTTTCACCGAGCCGCTCGTGATGATCATCCCGCTGTTCGCCCTGGGACACGTCGCCTATGTCGGCGGCATGCTGGTCCTTGCCCGTCGCCTGGGCTTGACCGGCCGGCCCGCCTGGCCTCGGACCTTGGCGGTTGTCCTTGTGCTCTACAATCTGGCCGGCCTGGCCCTCTGGGCGACGTTGGTCCATCCATCAAAAAGCCTGCCCGACATGCACGTGCCCACGGCCGTTTACACAGCTTTCCTTTCGACCGCGGCGGCGGCGATGGCGGCGGTGGCTCGTTTCGAAAGGCGATTCCTCGCCGTCGCAATCGGGGGTCTTCTCTTTCTGCTCAGTGATGCCTTCCTTGCGGTCCGGCTCTTCCAGAACAACCGGCACAGCCTCGGCGACCTGTGCTGGATCACCTACGGCATCGGCCAGATGCTGATCGTCTACGGCGCGATCGTGGGGGGCAGAGAAACAAAAGAAACAAACAGGAACAACATCATCTCCAGCGGGCTGCGGCCGTCGTGAGAACAGGTCCATACCAACCGTTCTGTTCATGAACTGTAATGCTACCGACACTGATGTAGAGACGTCGGGGGTTGCACCTGCAAAATCATGATGACCTAAACAACCCCCTGCTCTTGCTGGCCCCAGCGAAACCGAACCAATCTACTGTTGTACGAGGCGTTCCGCCGTCGTATCGAAGATCTCCTCCTCGAACCAACCCCGACTCTGTCCAGCCAAAGTGCCGAAGTTGTCATCCACTGCCAGCAGCCTCTCCGTCTTGGCAAAGGCTGGACTGAGGGGGCCCGAATCCAACCCTCTGATCTGGTGATACGACACGTGGTTTCGACAGCTCACTGAGCCATGACAATACGCCCGCCAGACAGTGATCCTGGAGAACTTCAGGACTCATCGGAAGCAGTGTACCACCAAAACCCAACTGCGCTTCTCAAATCTCCTTCCACTGGCCCGGCGTCGGAACCGGGAAGCGGCCCTGCTCGTCGGCCTTGACGGGGGCCGGACTGTCGGCGTTCAGGTCGTCCAGATAGTCGCAGAACAGGAACCGCGACTTCATCATGTCGTCCCAGGTGACCCTCTGGCCGATATGGCAGGCGGCCCGGCCCATGAGGGCCGTGAGATCGGAATAGACCGCCCGCTTGAGTTCGTTGTGCGGCTTGTCGTTGCGGATGGCGTTGATGAACGCGTTCCACTCGTATTGCCACGGACTGAACGCGTCTTTCGTGGGCGTCCAGGCGATGTTGTCCTTCTCGATCCGCTGGTCCTTGAACAGGTGCACCGTCGCGGCGTGCGTCATGCCCGAGAACTGGGCGGCGCACTTGGCGCCGTGGATGAAGGTGGCGAACTCGCCGTACGTGTGATTCATCCGCCGGAACTCACAGAACGCCTTGCCTCCGTCGGCGAAGGTGTACTCGATGGCGTAGACGTCGATGTTCTGGCCGCAGTCGGTGCTGCGAGGCCAGCAGCCGCCCAGGCCGTGCGCCGAGACCGGCCAGGAATCCTTGATCCAACAGCATTCGTCGATCTGGTGGATCAGGTTGTCGACCATGTGGCCCGAGCCCACGTAGAGCAGGTGGATCCGGCCGAATTCGAGCTGGCTCATCAACTTGTTGGCGTTGGCGCCCATATTGCCGAGTCCACCGCCACCTTCATAGCGGTTGGCACGGATTAGCGGAATGTCGCCCATCGCGCCGTCGCGGATCTTCTCGATCAAAGCCTGGCGGGCGGGGGAGTGGCGGCACTGGAGCCCAGCGAGGATCTTGACGCCCTTCTTCTGGGCCTCTTCGTTGGCGGCCAGAAGCCTGTGCAGGCCGCCTGGATCGGAGGCGAAGGGCTTCTCCATGAACACGTTGATTCCCTTCTTGATCGCGTATTCGACGTGCAGGGGTCGAATGTACGAGCGGGTCGTACACATGGCGACGTCGCCAGGGCGCAGGCAATCGATCGCCTGCTGATAGGCCTTGAACCCGACGAACTGCCGCTCGGCGGGCACATCGATCTTGTCTTGGTAGCGGTCCTGGAGGGCCTTGCGCTGGTTTTCCATCCGCTTGGGGTCCAGATCGGCCATGGCGTAGAGCTTTATCGGTCCGCCGTTGGGCACGGACAAGGCGTCGCCGACGGCCCCGGTGCCGCGTCCGCCGCAACCGATCAGGGCCAGGCGGATCGTGTCGTCCGCAGCCGCGTGAAGGTTCGGAGTCAGACTCCCGAGCACAGCCGCCCCTGCGGCGACCGAGCCACTGTGTTTGAGGAATTCCCGCCGGTTGACCTTGGATGCGCCGATCGATGTCGTCATGTCGTTCTCCTTGCATGAAGGTTGATGGCGACATTGTAGGCTCGATCCGACGCAAGTTCAAACAAGAATCCCGTCGACTCAGACAAAGCGGGGCGGTGCAAAATCGAAATAAATAGTTGGCGAGAGCCGTTTACCTTGACGTGGCGACAAGTGACGCTCGCCATCACCATCACCCATTCGCCCGTCCGCCCGCGGCTCACATCGATGGGGCAATCATACGTGTGTCGTGCAAAACAAGGCCCGCGTCCCTTTCGACGCGGGCCTCGGATTTACACGCACTGGCGGAAGACTGTTTGTCAGAACGGTTTCGGGAAAGGTTCGGTTTTTCCAGCTAGGAAAGCGATCTCCGCCTGCGAAAGCGTACGGTTGTAGAAACGGGCATCGTCGATCTTCCCGGTGAAAGGCCGTTCGATGCTGGTCCCGTTAAGCCAGGCGCCGATGTGACCTTCTCCCAGGATAACCGTCGGAACGGCCGTCAGCAGACG
>JAGPGT010000056.1:0-9855 GCA_018055905.1 Phycisphaerae bacterium | reverse complement strand
CCGGCGCCGTCAATGCCGATCGCCAGTCTGGTCACGCTCTTGAGATTGGCCCCAGTTGCGGCCAAATCAATATTCCAAGGCAACCACTGCGTTCTCTTGAGATCGTCGGCCTTTCCATTGTAGAGCACCTTCGTATTGTTGATCTTGAGGTACATCTGGCCGGTATTGTCGGGGTCGCCATAGAAGGCCAGCGACAAGGCCTTGTACCCGTGTTTGGTCCAATCTTGCGGTGAGTCGAAAGTACGCTGGGCTTCCGAGTAGGTGGCGCCGCCGGAGTTGTCATAGAACAACGGCATGGCCTGCCGACCGTTCTGCACGATCGTCCGCTCGGCAAACGGCGCCTGAGGATAGCCGACGATCGAACCGTTGGCGGCGACTTCGTAGCCATCGATCCAGGTTTGAAAGATGGCGCCGCCTGTGTCCATGTTGTCCGTGTAGCTCTCGAAATCGTCAACGACCAGGGCCTTGACGGTCGAGAAAGTCCAGGTGTCGCTTTCCCATTCGGTAATCGCCTCGGCCTGATTGACCTCAACCACCTTCCAGAAATAGGTTGTGTCCAGATTCAAGTCTGCCTTGTAGGCGGGCTCATTCACCGTGTCGGCCAGGGACAAACTATTGACGTCAGTCCCGATAAACACCTGGTGCGATGCGGCCTGCCGTCCGGCCCGCCAACTGAGGGTTGCCTCGGGGACCACATTCACAGCGCCGGAGACTGGACGGGGCTCCCAGGCGGCGACCGGTACAAAGAAGAACCTCACTTCGCTCAAGCCAGTCTGGGCCGTGAGCCCCCCCCAGTTGCTGTTGATGGTCAACCGGACGTATTGAGCCCGGACGCCTCCGAAATCAATGGTCGTGTTGGCAGTGTATGTGGGTGAACCGCTCGCCTGGGCAAGTTCAGAGACTCCCGCCAGCGGCGTCCAGGTCTGGCCGTCGTCGGAATACTCGACAACCACATTCTTGGCACCAAACCCGATGAAGGTCTCAATCACCTGGTTGGAGTTCCAGATCAGCAGCTTGTCCAACATGTAGGGCTTGTCGAAAGCGTATTGGATCCACGCGGGCAATCCCGCGCTGGTCATCCACATTGTCGTCAAGTCCACGGAGTGCTGGTCCTCGGCGTTCAGACCGGAACCGTTGACCGTGTTCTGGGCAACCGCGCTGGCTTGGGAACTGGATGCAGTGACTTCGATTCTGGAACCGGGAATCGGATAAGCGTACGGCTCGACGGTGAAACTCCAGACACTGCCTTTGTAGATCGTGTAGTCGGGAGCCGAATTCACTTCGTCGACGCGCCAGTAATAGACCTGGCCGAATGCGAGCCGGCCTGGTTCGAACACCGTGTCGACCTGGTCCTGACTGACGAGGACACCTCTCGGATTAGTCCGGCTGGCATCGTTGACGTCGGCGAAACTCGTCCCGAAATACACATCGTGCGTCGCAGCGTACTCGCCCGCCGTCCAGTTCAGATCCGCCTCGCGGGAAACATCCGCGGCGCCGTCCCCCGGCTGAGGGTTGGAAGCGCCGCCGGCAATGAACCACTTGTTGTACAGGTACTTCTCCATGCTGACCCGTTCCTCGTCCGTCAACGGTCGATCATAGATCAACAGTTCACCCAACTTGATGCCGCCGGAACGGTAGGTCCGGTCGCGGGTCAACATGCTGGTTTCGACGTTGCCGGCCGTGACGAGGCTGATGATCGAGTAGTCGGTCGGCAGGACTGTGGCGGTGCCGTCCACCTTCTGACCGTTCAGATAGGTCGAGCCGGTACGGATGTTGGCATGGGTCCAGTTGTTGACTCCGTCCCAGATCTGATTGGCGGTTCCACGATGGAAGTGGTAGTTGTTGTCGTCTCCCAGGAGAAAACCATTTGTCCCGGCGTCCATCCCGCATACCCAGAACACGGTCCGGACATTGCTGATGTTCAGCACGGCGCCGGAGGCGCTGCGAAACTGCATCCAGGGGCGGTGCGGAGACAGGGGATTGCCGTAGGCCGAATCGCCGAAATCCACGATCGGCTTGCCGCTGAGAGCCCCACGGACATACGTGGGCTGCTGAGCCTGTTCGGTCTGGTCCGCATAATGGTTGTTTCCCGAAAGGTCGTTCCACCGGCTGACCTTGTCTCCCTCCAACACCAGACTGCTGGTCTTGGAGGCATCTAGCCAAAAGGTCAAACCGGTCTTGACCGGCTGGGCACCGACCGTCGGGCCTAGAAAGCCGATCAGCACCGCAAGCGTTGGAATCAGGACCAGTCTTTTATTTTTGTTGCTGCACATGGTAGTCCTCCTTCTCGATGATGTTTGGGTCGACAGTTTCGGTTGCAGCGTTTCTCTTCACGCCCGCGTGGCGGGCAATCCGTACTGACAGGCCGGTCTTACTGCAGGGCCTTGTAGGCATAGGCCTTCAACACGAAATCGAAATCCTCCATCTCTTCGTTGTCCTGGGGCGTCCGGTAGAACGCAAAGGTCTGCGGCTCGTGCAACGCTTGGAGATTCCACTCGACTAGTCCCCGACTGAACCACCGGTGCATATCGACGTGGCCGTCGGCAAAGCTCAATGTGCTGCTGTTGTCGCGGTGCCAGACCCCAAACGGGTCCACCCACCGCTTGGTCTTGGGCTGGATGACCCAAGACCCCATGTTGTAGCCGCGAGGATCGCACTCGGCCAGAAAGACGATCTTATTGGCGGGTTCCTTGATGTCGGCATACTTCTTGCAGGGCCGGATCTCCCAGGTGTTGTCGAGAACGCCGTTCATGCCCCCGGCAATCGAATAGGTGCGGTAGGCGTACTTGTGGTAGGGGTTGTTCTTTCGTTTGTCGGACGGGCAGCGGTAGACCTCGACCTTCTTCACATAGGGCCAGATCAGACCTTTCTTGAGGTATTCCTTCTTGAGTTCGACACTGGCGGTCTCCGGGCTCGGAGGCATCACCGCCCAGGGTGCGGGAACCACCACCGCGGTGTCCACCTGCGGATGGCCGCCGACGAGACTGCCGTCGTTCTCATCCTTGTACATCAGCCAAGCCATCGTGAGCGTGCGGATGTTGCCACGGCACTGTACGCTGCGGGCCTGCTCCCGGGCGACGTTCAGAGACGGCATGAGAATCGCCATCAGCACCGCGATGATGGCGACGACGACCAGCAGCTCGATGAGTGTGAAGGCGCTCTTTCGCATGGCGGTCCTCCGATGTCCTTACTTGCATGCCTGTCCCGAGTTCGGCGTCCGCTCCCTTTCCGATGTGCCGCTACCCAACCGGGCGGCGGCTCAAGAATCGATCCGACTGCAAACCGGCGACGTCGTGTCCTTCAGCATCGGCACTCATACATACAGTATATTCTCGGACAGAAACCGTTTCAAGTGTATTCGATTTTGCGTCTTTGTCTTTCGAGTCTGCGATATCTCCGGTCGGTGTGCATGTGGCGTTTGAACGCGATGCGGAAGTGAACAGGGTTGGAGAAGCCGCAGCGTTCTGCGATCTCGGCCATTGACCAACTGGTCTCCACGAGCATTTGACAAGCCCGCTCGATGTGCGTTCGCTGGATCTCCTGGTAGACACTGGTGCCCACCACATCCTTGAAATGCCGTTCCAGAAGACGTCGGGAGGGGGAGGTCGCCTCGACGACATCGTCGACGGAGAGAACCTCCGCGGCGCGGCTTCGGCATGCGAACCTCCGATTCCATTCTTCGGGCGAAATCGTCACTCGTGGCGAAGGGCTTCGATCGGATTCAGGCGGGCGGCCTTGAGAGCCGGGAAGTAGCCGAAAACGACGCCGACCGCCGCCGAGAAGACGAAGGCGATCATGACAATGGTCGGATCGAAGATAAACGGGACCATTAGCATGTTCTTGAGCCCCAGGGACGCCCCCAATCCCAGGAGAATTCCAAACAATCCACCGGAGGAAGACAGCACGACCGCCTCGACGAGAAACTGCATCAACACCTCGCGTTCCAACGCCCCGATCGCCAGTCGCGTGCCGACCTCGCGCGTCCGCTCGGTGACCGAGACCAACATGATGTTCATGATGCCAATCCCGCCGACCAGCAGGCTGACCGCCGCGACCGCGCCGAGCAGGCCGGTAAGCATCGTGGTGGTTCCCGTGAGCATCCGCGTGATCTCTTTGGTATCCATAACGTTGAAGTTGTCCTCTTCGCTGGGCGCCAGACGTCGGCGATCCCGCATCAACAGACGGATATCCCGCTGGGCCTTTTCTGTGGACTCGCCCTCCCGGACCGAGACCTGAAGCATGCCGACATCCCGATTGCCCGAGATCCTTCGCTGAAATGTGCGTAAGGGAAGCAGAACAATGTCGTCCTGATCCATGCCCATGCTGTTCTGGCCCTTGGGCTCGATCAGGCCGATGACCTGGAACGACAAACTGCCCAGGCGGATTCGGTTGTCCACAGGGTCCTGGCTGCCAAACAGTTTCTGGCGGACGGTCTCGCCGATGACGCAGACCGAAGCCCCGGCGCGGGCCTCGCTGTCGCTGAAGGTGCGCCCGCGGTGCAACGTCATATTCCGAAGCGTCAGTAAATCGCTGGTGGAACCGGTCACCGTGGTGGAAGAATTCTGGTTGCCGTAAATGGCGGCCATTGAACGACTGGCCACCGGGACCACCAACGCCACCGATCCGATTTCCCGGGCGATGGCCTCGCCGTCTTCGACCTTGAAAGCGGGAGCAGAACTGGCGGAACCGGGGCCCATTCGTCGGCCGGGAGTGACCATCAGCAGGTTGCTGCCCATGCTCGCGATCGAGGTGGCTACCTGTTGCGTGGCCCCCTTTCCCAGAGTCACCATCGTGATCACCGAAGCCACGCCGATCACGATGCCCAACACGGTCAGAAACGACCGCATGAGATTGCGTCGGATCTCTCGCAGCGACAACAAAAGCGTATTCCAGAACATCAGTGCGCCTTCCCGTTCTGTTCGTCGGATTCGATTTTGCCGTCCTTGAAGTGGACGATGCGTTTGGCGTACGCGGCCATGTCTGCCTCGTGCGTGACCATGACGATCGTGATCCCCTGCTCGCGATTGAGCTCGCAGAGCAGGTTCATAATCTCTTCGCTGCGCGCCGTGTCCAGGTTCCCGGTGGGCTCATCGGCCATGAGGACCGAGGGTCCCGTGACGATGGCCCGCGCGATCGCCACCCGCTGTTGCTGGCCGCCGGACAATTCGTTGGGATTGTGTGATTCCCACCCTTCCAGACCCACGGACGCCAGGGCCCGACGGGCCGCTTGACGCCGCTCCCGGGCCGGCACATGACGATAAATCAGCGGCAATTCTACATTCTCAATCGCGGAAGTCCGCTTTAGAAGGTTGTACCCCTGGAACACGAAGCCCAGATAGAATCGCCGTAACCGGGCCCGCTGGTCGCGAGTCAACTGCGAGACCTCGAGGCCGCGAAACAGATACGAACCGGACGTGGGTGAATCCAAACATCCGAGAATATTCAGACATGTGGATTTCCCCGATCCGCTGTGCCCCATGATCGCGACGAAATCGCCTTCGTCGATCCGTAGATCAATCCCCGCCAGAGCCTGCATCGCGGCCTGCCCGGTCCCGTAGACCTTGGTCACGCCCCGCAGCTCGATCAGCGGGGCCATGTTCTCCTGCGTAGAGGCGATCATGCCTATCTCCCCATCCCCATCGTGTCGGTAATCACCAGCATGCCGGGCTGGATGTCGCCCGATGCAATCTGGGTCTTGATGCCGTCTGTGGCTCCGATGGTCACCGGGACCGCGGTCGGTTGACCGTCCTTCAGGATCCAGACGGTCTGCTGCCTCTTGGTAGTGTCCACAACCGGCTCCTGCGGCCTGTTGAAGCGACCGGGCCCCGGCAGCATCATGCCTACCAGGCCACGTGACACCCGCTGTTGCTGTTGCACGGGAGGGGAGAACCGCAGAGCCACATTCGGCACAAGCACTGCGTTTTCGACTTTCTTGACCATGATGTCGGCCGTCGCGGTCATCCCCGGACGCAGCGACAAGTCGCTGTTGTCCACCTTCAGGACCGTCTCGTATGTGACGACGCCGTCTACGGTCTGCGACCCGAAACGGGTCTGCACGATCCGGGCCTTGAAAGGTCGATCAAGGTAGGCGGATACTGTGAACTCTGCATCCTGACCTTCCTTCACCTGGCCGATGTCCGCTTCGTCCACGTTCACGTGCAGTTCCATCTGCGTCAGGTCCTCCGCCAGCGTAAAGAGCACCGGAGCCTGGAACGCCGCGGCCACGGTCTGTCCGGGCTCGACACTGCGGGTCAGCACAATGCCATCAATAGGCGATACGATCACCGCTTTGGCGATATCCGTCTGCGTGGCCTTAAGGGTTGCCTGGGCTTGTGCCACCGATGCCATGGCGCTGGCCTCGTCGGCCTTGGCTCGCTCGTACGCAGCCTCAGCGGCGTCGAACTCCATCTGGGAAGGCACTTTACCGCCGCTGAGTTCACGCACCCTCTGAAGCTGCGTCAGCTTGGTCCGAGTCTCGTTGAGAGTGGCTTTGGCCTGCAAAACCCTGGCTTGAGCAGCCTCCAACGCCGCCTTCAACTGCGTCTCCTGGGCCTCGAGTTTGGAGGTGTCGATCCGGGCCAACACCTGTCCTACCTTCACCTTGTCGTTGTAGTCGGCCTCGACGCTCCGGACGATTCCGGAAATCTCGCTGCCCACTTCAACCTGATTCGTCGGTTCCAGCGTGCCGGTGGCCGTGACGAAAACCACAAGATCGCCCAGCTTGACTTCTTCCGTCCTATACTGGACCACACTGGCTCGGGCTGAGTTTCTTCGAAAGGATAAAGCCCCCACGACGACTACAACCACCAGAACCACAAGCAACCAGCTTCTCAGACGCCGGCTCCGACCGGAACCCGGCGCCACTCCCAGCGTCTTGGCAATATTGGATTCGTTCTGTGATTTCACACTCATCGGTTTCTCCATGTCCTAAAATTGTCGTGCAACCTCCCCCGTGGTCGCGGCCTCCGCCATCGACGTCCATCCGCCCCCAAGAGCCTTGTAGAGACGAATTACGTTGGCAACCACGACTCCCTCGCTCTGGCGCAACTGATCCTGGAACGACAAGAGCGATCGTTCCGCATCCAAAACGTCGCTGAAATCCCGCAGACCCGCCTGATATTCGAACTGCGCCAACTCCGCAGCCGCCTGGGCCGCGTCGGCAGCCGCCCGTAGATTTTCGCGTCGCTGTTGTTCCTGAACATAGGCGATCATCGCGTTCTCGACCTCTTCCAGCGAACTGAGAATCACCGCTCGATATTGAATAAGGGCTTGCTCCTGCAGCGCCGACTGAACTTCGATGTTCGGACGCACCGTCGGATCGAAAATTGCCCAGGAGAGACGAGGCCCGCCGCTGGCGGTCCAAGTCCGCGACGCCGCCGGCTCGCGGAGCGAGAGGGTCTCAATCCCCACGGAACCGTTGAGCCTCAGTTGCGGATACAAATCACAGACCGCGGCGCCGACCCGCGCGGTCTGCGCCGCCAGTTCCCGTTCGGCCTGACGCACATCCGGCCGGCGACGCACCACCTCCGCAGGCACGCCCACCGCGATCTCCCGCGAAGGGACCGGCACCGGCGCAGGCGTCTCCAGTTCCGCGTTCAGAGCACCGGGCGTCCTGCCCAGCAACACCGCCAGACGATTTTTCGCCTGCTGCAAACCGGTACGAAGACCGGGGATCTGTGATCGCGTATTCTCCAGGTTATATCGCGCCTGTTGCGCAGCCAGTTCGTCACCCAGTCCTGCCTCCACGCGCCACAGGACCAATTGATAAGTGTCCTCCTGCACCTTGAGACTCGCTTCCGCGGACGCCAGCCGGGATTGATAAGTCCGTACATCCACGTAGTTCAAAGCCGTTTCGGCCAGGAGTGAAACGAGCACGTCGTAAAGACCGGCCTCGACCGATTCCAGATTGGCGGTGGCCGCCTCCACCGAACGGCGAACCCCGCCGAACAGATCCAGCTCCCAGCCGGCGTCCAGACTGGCCGAGTACACCTGGCCGCTCGTGTCGAATCCATTTCGCCGATCCACCCGGCTCGACGTGGCGGAAGCCCCGGCGTTGAACCCAGGGAGCAGGCCACCCTGGACGATCTGCCGCTGGGCCCTCGCCTGGCGGACCCGCGAACGGGCTGTGGCGATGTCCAGGTTACCCTCGACCGCCAGTTCGATCAAACGAGACAACACCGGATCGCCCAGCGTGGTCCACCATGAGGCCAGAATGTTCGGATCCATCGTTTCGGACGTCAGCCCTCGTGTCAAATCGCTGCTCCAGACTTCCGGCACAGGCGTATCCGGCCGGACGTAGTCCGGCCCCATGCGACATCCCGCCAACGTTACTACGCCGAGGGCCACGCAAAGCCACATCTCCCACACAACGTTCATGAGATCACTCCCGTTTTGAGACTCTTGCATTCCAGGGTTGTTTTCCGACGGCTTTCGGGACCCTGACCGCCCGCTCGCGCATGCTGCGGACCCCTGCCAGGATGAACTGCGTGACATGATCGGCCAATTCCTCCACGCCGAATTTGAACGGAGGATCACTCCGATGCGGCGCGCCGGGGGGCTTGAACCCTCGGATATGACCGATCGGACCGAAGCACAGCCCCATCAAACTCATCTCGCAGAGAAACACATCTTGCTCTCTTGCTCCCTCGCCCAGCAATTCCCGAACGAGGGCCCGCATGTCCATCCGCAATGGATCGATCGCCCGGTGCATAGCTTCCGCCAGCAGTCCTGTCGGATTGGCCATCTCCTTGTGAACGATCTCGACCTCGAAGTTGTTCGGATCGCCCATGCGTCGCATCAGGGAGAGAATCTTGCCACGCAGCCGTTCCTCGGGCGGCGCGTCGGCGGGTACCCCCCCGTCCGGCGGATGGGCCTGCATTGACCGTTCAAAGGCGTTTCGCCACGCTTCGACGTACAGATTTTCCTTGCTCGTGAAATGGTAGTTCACCGCGGCGGCATTGGCGCCGGCCTTCTCACAAATCTCCGCGTGCGTGGCCTCCCAAAACCCCTTTTGGGCGAATACCTCCGCCGCAGCCGCCAACAGCCGTTGGCGGGTCTCCTGGGCGTCCTTTCTCGGTTTTCGTTTCATGCAGAACCCCTTGGGTTTAGATTTCAATGCTTTATTTTAATTACATAATTTAATTAGTCAATGGGAATTTTGCCTTCGCAGACTTTTTTTGCAAAGAAATGGCCATGGGGTATTCCTCCCACAGGGGTCTCCAATGGTGTGACTCGCCGCTCGAGACAGAAGGGCTCTCGCCAAAACGCCATGTGCGCCAAGAACTCACAAAATAATATCCCTTCCTGGCGATCTTGGCATCTTGGCCGTAAGGGGTCTTCGCGGCCTGTTTGGCCTCGTGGGTCGCACGAGCGGTGTGCCGAACCCATCCGACGCCAATGGCGTCCTTGTCTTCCTCATCGGTTGCTCCAGGCCGTAGCCTGTGACATTCGGTTTGTGCGCCGTGACGATCAAGCGGGGCGTTTTGATCCCTTCTCGCCAAACGTCTTGTCAAGCCACCGGCCTATCGTGTCAAAGAGGGCCGGGCTGACCGACATTTTGCCGTACTCGTGTTTGCCAGGCGGCAGGTCCTGTCCCCGGAGAAAGAAGTGATCCTCGTCGGGCAGGATGACGGGGCTCAACTTCGCATCGCAGTGAGAGGCCGCTTTCAGCGGTGGCTCGTTCAGCGTCGGCGAGGTTTGTTTGTCGATGCTTCCCCAGACCAACAGCACCGGTACCCGCACGCCCATGAACGCAGGGACCGGATCATATGACAGAAATACCTGCATCTCAACGCTGGCCATCCGCTCGATGAACCCGTCGAGGGCACCTTGACGTACGGCCTGTTCGGGAACGCC
>JAGPGT010000260.1 GCA_018055905.1 Phycisphaerae bacterium | reverse complement strand
GTGACGAGCCCAAACTTCATTTTCGAGAGAGACTGCTGGGCGACTGCGATCCGCCCGAGCGGACAAGCGGCCACGACTCCTGCGCCGAAAACCACAGAACTTTTGAGGAACTCCCGGCGCGTCCTGCGAACTGGACCCATCCTGCGGCCTTTCAAAGATCCGGACAGATTGAACTGTCCTGCATTGGCATTTTCCCTACACGAGGGGTTGCCGAGGCGTCTTTGTGGCGTCGGCAGTCCTCGATTCGTCGGCGCCCGGAAAGGCCCCTCCACAGACTCCAGACTCATTTCGAGCGCCACCTGTAAGACGCATTATCTGAGCGCAAAATTGCAGTGTCAAGGCATTTTCGGAAAGGCCAAAGCGCTGGAATCCGCCGATTCAGCGGACGAGACGCAACACAAGACCGGATTATGCCCGTGTGATCCGTCCGAAGGAAAGACGGTAAGCGAGATACAGGGTCAAACCGTAGAGAAGGAGGTCCAACGGATGAAATGTGGCAGCGGTCAATCTGGCGAGCGTGACGGCATTGATTTGTGTCAGGACGGAGATCATCGACAGTTCCACGTCGCGGGCGATGATCACGCAGTTGCCCAAACAGGTGCCGAGCAGGCAGGAGAATAGGGATAGTCCTGCACCAAGAACGCCGAAGGATCGGTCGGATCCGCGTCCGATGATGCGAACCGCGCCGCCGACGAGAAGACCCATCCCCAGGACCATCCAGGGGACGAGAACGTTTGTCGCAGAGACAATTGCCGCCCACGCAAGTGCGCCGACTCCAGCCGCCAACAACCCGCCTGCGGCGGCGATCCGGAAGCCGGGTTTGGTCCTCCACTCTACCGGTTCTGGGTGGATCGGAACCGGAGCGGCCGACTCAATCGTCCCATTGTCTGGGGGCATCTTGCAGACGGTTCTCCGGGGCTTGGCCCGGCCTCCGGGCAACTGAACATCGATGGCTTGGGGGTCACTGGTTTTGACATTCGGCTCGGAAATGGGGATTTCGTGGTCGATCACTGCCGTCTGGGACATGCAGGGTCGATGGGATGGGGATTTGAGTGGGAGATCGTTGGGTCGGTTGTGGACATCAGAAAGCCGGCGACGCCGACCTGCAACCGGCGGCGCCGGAACGTTGGGCACCCCTGGGTTCAGGTTGATATCCATCAGCGGCTCTCTTACAAGGGTGGCATCTTGATGTGTACCACCGTTCCCAAACCCGGATGTCATAAGTACCTCCCGCGTCCAAAGCTCCAGAGGGGCCGGTGTCGCACGGTCGCAGGCATGCCGCCGCCGGCAATGGAAGATCGGTCGTCTCCGGAGATTATTATCGGTCTTCGTGACAAGGAATGATCAAGGTCCCAAAGATCCATTCCCTTTTTAAGAGATACGAAATGATGACCTACGGGGCAACCCGTGTGTCCGGCTGGCGGAGAATGCACTTTGGTTCTGGAGTCGTGTCGAGGAGATGTCGATAGGATTAGTGGAATCGTGGCCCGCACAGTTGATCGGGACGGTGGAAGCGGTTGGAGCAGATGGGGCCTCGCTGCTTGACGCCAAGGCCAGCGGGCCGTAAGATCCCGTCTGATAATTGTTGATTGGAGATCCATATGGATTTGAGAGGAGTCGTACTCGCCGGCGGCACGGGATCGCGATTGCGTCCATTGACGAAAGTGACCAACAAACACCTGCTGCCCGTGGGCCCCAAGCCCATGATCTATTATCCGATCGAAAAACTCCTGGGCGTCGGTATTGAGGAGATTCTGATCGTCACAGGCGTCGAGCATATGGGCAGCGTGGTCGGATCGCTCGGGTCGGGTCGGGAGTTCGGTTGCCGATTCACGTACAAAGTTCAAGATGAGGCCGGAGGCATCGCCCAGGCCCTTGGATTGGCGGAAAATTTCGCGAATGGCCAGCCGCTGGCGGTGATTCTGGGCGACAACATCTTTCAGTCAAACCTCAAGCAGCATGCGGAACGGTTTCTCTTGCAAGGCGGTGGGGCTCGGCTGCTGCTCAAGGAGGTGACGGATCCTGAGCGGTTTGGTGTGGCTGAGATTCGCGACGGCAAAGTCGTGGGGGTGGAGGAAAAACCCAAGTCGCCCAAGTCCAACTACGCCATCACCGGCATTTACTTCTACGACGGCGAAGTCTTCGATATCATCCGCAAACTCAAACCTTCGGGCCGGGGCGAGCTGGAGATCACTGATGTGAACAACTGGTACATTCAGAAACGCCGATTATCCTACGATTTCCTGGAGGGCTGGTGGACGGACGCCGGGACGTTTGAATCCCTGGTGCGCGCCAACGAACTGGTCATCAAGGAGCCGCCGCTATGAGCAAGAAAACATTGCCGATGAAGGCCGTCCACGCGGATGAAGGCTTGATCGTTCGCAGCACGGGCAAACTGATCGAAGGGGTCGGCGTCCGGAGGGCCAAGGTGATTCCCGACGAGCGAGGGCGTCTTGGAGAAATCCTTCGCAATGATGATCCGTGGTTTGAGAAATTCGGGCAGGTGTATTTCACAACGACCTACCCCGGCGTGGTCAAGGCCTGGCACTATCACTCCAAACAATTCGACCATTTCTACGTGATCCGCGGCCTGGTAAAGATCGGCCTCTACGACGCCAGACCTCCGTCGCCGACCTGCGGCACGGTGAACGAGATCTATCTGGGTGAACACTGCCCGGGCCTGGTCCGAATTCCGCCGGGGGTACAACACGGCTGGATGTGCGTCAGCGACATAGAGGCCTACATCGTCAACATCGTCTCCGAGGCCTATGATTACCGGAATCCGGACGAGTTCCGCACGCATCCTCACGACAATGACATTCCCTACGACTGGACGAGGAAGGATGGATAAGCAAGAGATCGCCTTACTCGGCGGCCGCGGCATGTTGGGAACGACGTTGACTGCGGCCTTTCGGCGGCAAGGGTTCGAGGTCTGTGTTCATGATCTCCCGGAGTTCGATCTGGGAAACCTCGAGCATCTGCGGCATGCGGTCGAAGCCGCCGATGTGGTCGTCAATTGTGCGGCGTACACCGATGTCGACGGTGCCGAGAGCAACGCGCAGATCGCTCATCACGTCAACGCCGAGGCGGTCGGCAATCTGGGCCGGATCGCGAAAGAATGTGGCAAGTGGGTGTTGCACTTCAGCACGGACTTCGTCTTCGACGGTCGGCTCGATCGGCCCTATGTCGAGACCGACACGCCGAATCCTCTCAGCGAGTACGGCAGAAGTAAACTGGCCGGTGAGCGGCTCTTGCAGGACAGCGGCTGTCGGTGCTGCATTTTGCGGCTTGAATGGACCTACGGCCCCAACGGAAACCACTTTGTCACGAAGCTCCTGCGGCGGGCCCGGGCCGGTGGACCGGTCTCGGTGGTCGACGATCAGGTGGGCGCCCCAACGTCGACGAGCGACGTAGCCAAGGCTGTGCTGACGATGGTGAACAAGCGGGTTACGGGTCTTTACCATTTCGCCAACGCAGGTTACGCCAGTCGCTACGACGTGGCGGAGTTTGTATTCGAGCGTTTGTCGCAGCCGGTGGTCTTGAAACGATGCCGGACAGCGGATTTTCCAGCTCTTGCGGTTCGCCCGCTCAATAGCCGGTTTGACTGTCGCAAGATCCAGGTTCTCCTGGAAGAACCAATCGCACCCTGGCAGGAGTCGTTGGAGCAGTATTTGAGGAAATTATGAAAAGCATTCTCGTCACAGGCGGCGCGGGTTTCATCGGGAGCAATTTCGTCCGAATGGTTCTTCTGGAACATCCGGAAATCCACGTTGTGAATCTCGACAAGCTGACCTATGCGGGCAATCTCCAAAATCTGGCGGACGTTCAGGATTTTTCGCAGTACACGTTTGTGCACGGGGATATCTGCGACGGCCCGCTGGTCGAGCGGCTTCTGGCCGAGCACCAGATCGACACGATCGTCAACTTCGCGGCCGAGAGCCACGTGGATCGTTCCATCACTGGCCCCAAGATCTTTATCGACACCAACGTCACCGGGACGCTGACGCTCCTGCAGGCGGCCCGGGACAAGGGACTCGAACGTTTTCTGCAGGTCTCGACGGACGAAGTCTACGGTTCGCTGGGATCCGAAGGGAAGTTCACGGAACAAACGCCGTTGAGCCCCAACTCGCCGTATTCAGCCAGCAAGGCTTCGGCCGATCACCTCGTCTGCGCTTTTGGGCACACCTTCGGTCTGCGGTACAACATCACACGGTGCTCCAACAACTACGGGCCGTACCAGTTTCCCGAGAAACTCATTCCCCTGATGATTCACAACGCGCTGCACGACAAGGAACTGCCCG
>JAGPGT010000259.1 GCA_018055905.1 Phycisphaerae bacterium | reverse complement strand
CCGTGTTCTTCGGTGAATTGGGCTTCCAGTTTCTGTCTGAGGTGTCCGGCGTAGGCGGGGCAATAGCCTCCGGTTCCGATCGCGATCTGGAGATCGCCTCGTCTGACCACCGCCGGCACGAAGAAATCGCAGTGATCGGGATCGTCTACCACGTTACAGAGGATCTCCAGCTCCTGGCAATCGCGATAGACTTGGGCATTGACCTCGGGATCGTCGGTGGCGGCGATGACGAGAACTGCCTGACCAATATATTGCTTGGCGTAGCGGTCGCGGACCAATTCCCCGCCGTGGTTGGCACATAACATCGTGATGGCATCACTGGGTTTGTGGGCAATCACCACCAGACGGGCACCGACCTCCAGAAGAGAAGTAGCCTTGCGGACCGCCACCACGCCCCCCCCGACGACGACAACCCGCCGATCTGCAAGCTCCACGAATATTGGGTACTTCGCCATAGTCCTGATTCTACCACAGCCGCTGTCGAAATGACATCTTTTCTACCGAATTCTGTTAATAAACACCCGAAGCGCAGTACGCCGCTGTTTCCGAATCGTTCGAACCCTCGTCGCGTTGCAGATTTGGTTTCGCAAAGACGCTCGTCTATAGTACACTGCGTGCGACAAGGTAGGTCCAGGAATCTTGGGAGATCTGATGATTCGATTACGTGCCCCGTTGACAGAGGCTGATGTGCGTCGACTCAGAGCAGGGGATGACGTTGTTCTCGACGGAGTTATCTATACGGCTCGGGACATGGCCCACAAGCGTTTGTGCGAGATGCTTGATCGGGACGAGAAGTTGCCGATTTCTCTGGAGGGGGCGATCCTGTATTTCGTGGGTCCCACGCCGGCTCGACCGGGCAGGGTGATCGGTTCGGCCGGTCCGACGACTTCGGGTCGGATGGACGGTTTCAGCCCCAAGCTGATTGCCCACGGTTTGCGGGCTATGATCGGCAAGGGATACCGCAGCGACGAGGTCCGCCAATCGCTCAGGCAATACGGCGCTGTCCATTTGACGACGCTTGGGGGGGCCGGGGCTTTGCTCAGCCGGCACATCGTCAAGGTCGAAGTGGTCGCCTATGAGGACCTCGGCACCGAGGCCATTCGACGCCTGGAGGTGGTTGATTTCCCTGCCGTGGTGGCTTATGATGCCTGCGGCCACAGCGTTTACGACAAGATCTCGACGAAGTCTCAGTTTGGAGCATGACATGAAGACCGCGTTGCTCGGGCTTACGCAGTCCGGCAAGAGCACGATTTTCTCCGCCATCAGCGGCAAGGCCATTCCGCCGATGGGGCTCAACAACATCGAAGAAGCCATTGTGCCCGTCCCGGATGAGCGACTGATCTGGCTGGAAGGACTGTACAAGCCCAAGAAAGTGGTCCGTGCGACGATGGATGTTCTGGACCTGCCGGGCTTTAGTTTCACAGACGAACACGGACGGACCGCCGCCCGCCGGTTGATCGGCCAGGTTCGGGCGGTGGATATGCTGGTCATGGTGATCCGTGCGTTTGAAGACCCTTCGGTACCGCCGTACCGAAATAAGGTCGATCCAAAACGCGATCTGATGGAATTACAGACCGAATTGCTGCTCACAGACTTGGAACTGGTCACCACGAGGATCGAAAAACTCGAAACCCAGGTGAAGAAGCCAACGAAGACCCAGGCTCAGGACAAGGCGGAACTGGCTCTCCAAAAGAGACTTCAGGCTGCCATCGAGGCGGAGAAACCCATCAGCACCGCTATCGAGACTGAAGACGAGCTGGCGATCATCAAGTCTCTGGGCTTTCTGACGCTCAAACCGATGGCTTTGGTTATCAACGTAGGGGAGAATCAGCTCGACAAGACCTTCGATCTCGGTGAGGTCATGGGAGGGACGGTTCCTGTGGTGACGATGTGTGCTAAGCTGGAACACGAGCTGAATCAGCTGGATGAAGAGAGCCGAACAGTGTTCAAGGCCGACCTGGGGATCACCGAGTCCGCGGCGGAGAAATTCGTCAAAATTTGCTACTCAGCTCTGGGGCTGATCAGTTTCCTGACGGTGGGTCCGGATGAGGTACGCGCCTGGCCCATTCGCAAGGGCACCAGCGCCGTGGACGCGGCGGGCAAGATTCACTCCGACATCAAACGAGGTTTCATTCGAGCCGAGACCATGGCCTACGACGACCTCAAGGCCCTCGGCGACGAGAAGGCGGTGAAGGCCGCCGGCAAGATGCGGCTCGAAGGCAAGGAATACACCGTCAAAGACGGCGATATCATCAATTTCCGATTCAATGTGTAGTCACAGGAGACGGGTGCATTCATGAAAGCGGCTGTTTTGACCGGAATCCGTCGGATGGAAGTGCGGGAGGTTCCCGACCCTAGGATTGAAAAGGACACCGACGTTTTGCTCAAGATTGAAAAAGTGGGCGTCTGCGGGTCGGACGTGCACTACTTTGAGACCGGTCGGATCGGCTCCCAGGTGGTTCAGTTCCCGTACATTGTCGGGCACGAGTGCGCCGCGACAGTCGCTGCCGTGGGCAAGGCGGTTACAAGCGTCAAGGTAGGCGACGAAGTCGTGGTCGAGCCTGCGATCTCTTGTCACGAGTGCGACCAGTGCCGTCAGGGACGCGAGAACACGTGCTTCAAATTGCGGTTCCTCGGCACGCCCGGCCAAGGCAACGGTTGCCTGAGTGAGTACATCGTGATGCCCCAGGAGTGTTGTCTTCCCACTCACGGAAGGATTTCCATCGAGCAGGGCGTTCTGTGCGAACCTCTAGCCATCGGTGTTTACGCGGTCAAACAGGCGAAATTGGTCAAACCGAACGATATCGCGATCTTTGGGGCCGGACCTATCGGCCTCAGTTGCCTGCTTTGCGCTCGAGCCGAGGGTGTGCGGGCCTGCTACATGACCGAGAAGATCGACAGCCGGATGGACACCGCCCGCACCGGCGGGGCGAGCTGGGTTGGAAATCCTCTGAAAGAGGATGTCATGGCCGCGATCCTCCAGCAGCAACCGCTGGGGATGGATGTTGCCTTTGAGTGTGCCGGTCAGCAGGAGACGATCGATCAGGCGGTGGACGTCCTCAAAGCCGGCGGCAAGCTCATGCTTGTCGGCATCCCACGGGAGGACCGGATATCCTTCGCGATCGACAAAATCCGACGCAAAGAAATCACCATCGTCAATATCCGACGCCAGAACGGTTGCACGCACAAGGCCATTGATCTGGTGGCGTCACAAAAGGTCCGGCCGGATTTCATGGTAACCCACCGTTTCAAACTGGACCAGGTCCAGGACGCGTTTGAACTGGTCGCGGGTTATCGGGACGGTGTCGTCAAGGCGATGATCGAGATGTGATGCACAAGAAGGCCACCATTATCAGCATCGGCAACGAGTTGCTCAGCGGCAAGACGGTCGATACGAACGCCGCTTATATCGAGGCCCAACTGCGAACCGCCGGGATCCCGGTGGTCGGTGTTTACTGTGTCGGGGATGAAGAGCCCGCGATTCGACGAAGGCTCGCCCAGGCCGGCGAGGAATCCGATATCCTCATTCTCACCGGCGGTCTGGGACCCACTGACGACGACCTGACGCGACAGGCGATCGCAGGTTTTCTGGGAGTGGAACTGGTTCTTCGGGACGACCTCGTTGCAGCGTTGCGGGAGTTCTTCGAACGCCGGGGCGTTGAAATGCCTGCGCGAAATACGATCCAAGCCTGTATTCCCAGAGGCGCGACGGCCATCGAAAACCAGAAAGGAACCGCGCCAGGCATCCGGGCCAAGTTCGGTGGCAAGATCTTATTCGCCATGCCGGGCGTGCCGGGCGAGATGAGGCACATGTTCGACACGTTCATTCTGCCGGAGTTGCGAAGGCTTGTTGTTGGACAGGCGATTGTGGTTAAAAGGCTGCGCTGTTTTGGCGCGGGCGAATCCAAGATCGCTGAAATGATCGGCGACGCCATGGAAAGAGGGCGCAATCCCTTGGTCAACTGCACCGTGCACGAAGGCGTGGTCACTCTGGAGATTGTTGCGACCGCATCCGAAACGGACGAAGCCGAAGCGATGGCGGCTCGCGTGGAACAGTCTCTGCGGGCCGCAGTAGGGCATCTGGTGTACGGAACAGACGCGCAAACCTTGGCGGAAGTGGTGGGGGAACGCCTGGCGGAACTGGGCAGGACTGTGGCCGTGGCGGAGTCCTGCACAGGCGGGCTGCTGGCCTCGTTGATCACCGATGTCGCCGGTTCCAGTCGGTATTTCACGTGTGGATGGGTTACCTACAGCAACACCGCCAAGCAGAGAGAGCTGGAAGTGTCATCCGACATGATCGACCGATACGGTGCGGTCAGCGAGCAGGTGGCAGCCGCTATGGCGCAAGGCGCCAGGCGAAGATCCGGTGCCGATTACGCGATCGGGATCACCGGTAT
>JAGPGT010000258.1:2764-4409 GCA_018055905.1 Phycisphaerae bacterium | reverse complement strand
CTGGCCAAGAGAGACAAACCCGTGCTGATCTGGGCTTTCGACGACACCGCCCAGCCGGGCAAGACGTACCAATACCGTATGCGGGTGGGCGTGTTCAATCCGGTGGCCGGGACCGGCCAGTTGGTCGATCGCGACATGGACAAGAACAATCAGGTCATTCTCTGGAGTCCGTTCTCCCAGGTGACCAAGCCGGTCTCCATTCCGCGAATGGTTTATCTGTTCGCCAAAAACGTTCAGGACAAGACCAAGACTGCGACAGTGGAAGTGGCCCGCTACAGGCTGGGCTACTGGCGGACCGAGGATTTCCAGGTCCGCCCCGGCGAGTCGATCGGGAAGGCGATGGAACCGAGGGATCCCGACCGGGAACGAGGTCGGGATCGGGAGCGCGATCGTCGTATGGCTATGATGCAAGCCGGCGGCGGACGAATCACCGACCCGAGGGCCAATATGATGATGGAAGACCCGATGTACGGCATGCCCGCTCAGGAAGACCTCAGCAAGCCCAAGATCGTGGATTACTCCACCGGCGCGGTTCTCGTCGACCTGGTCGAGGTCAATGATTGGACCGACGTTCCGAACCTGCGGCCTCGGATGTACTACAGCATGCTTTATACGCGCGACGGGATGGACATCGAGCACATGCCGGCGAATATGACGAATTGGCCTAGGGACATTGCGGCGGCATACCAGGCCATCCAGATCGAAAAACGCCGAGAGCCCAAGCCGTTCCGTGCGTTCACCAAGACCTCGCGGGGCCGCAATATGATGGACCCCTACGGAGGCATGTACGATATGGGCGGGCCCGGCGGGCCGTACGGCCGGTAATCGAGCTTATATTTTCCGGACACAAGGCCGCCCTTCGGGGCGGCCTTTCGTTTGGTTTTTCACGGAATTTCGGGGTTGCATCCAGCCTCATGGAGTGGGGATCTCTCTCGTTTGTTGGGGGGGCTGCCAGAAGATCTGGGCACACCTCGCTGTCTCCGGCGGCCGCGTTTTTGTTTTCCATCGACGCCGGAAGGCGGTATAGTGACGCAGAAGTCCTGTCGATCGGGAGGTGACGGATGAAACGCAGTGAAGTGTTCGTGCTGTGTCTGATAGTCGCATCGGTGTGGGCGGGGGACGCCTACGCGGAAGAGGCGTCCAAAAGTCCTTACGCCCAGTGGAGCCGGGGGCCGGGAGCGGGGGCGGATTTCTTTCCGATTGCGGTCTGGTTGCAATCGCCGGCCAACGCGGGGCGGTATCGCGAAGCGGGATTCAACTTGTACGTCGGACTGTGGAGGGGGCCCACGGACGAGCAACTGTCGCAGCTCCAGGCTGCGGGGATGCATGTGATTTGCTCGCAGAACCGGGTCGCGTTGAGCCGCCTGGACGATCCCACGATCGTCGGCTGGATGCACGGGGACGAGCCCGACAACGCGCAGTCACTTGGCGAGGGCAAGGGGTACGGCCCACCGATCCCACCGGAGAAGATCGTTGCGGATTATGAGAAGATCCGCGCAGCCGATCCCACCCGGCCTATTCTGTTGAACCTGGGGCAGGGCGTGGCCTGGGACGGATGGCACGGGCGGGGCGTCCGCACCAATCATCCCGAGGACTACCCCGAGTACGTCAAGGGCTGCGACATCGCGTCCTTCGACATTTATCC
>JAGPGT010000258.1:0-2664 GCA_018055905.1 Phycisphaerae bacterium | reverse complement strand
CTGGAGGCGATCGACGGCGCGTTCGAGGACGAGTTCGAGCCGTGGGACGTGCATCTGTACCGCGTGCTTGGATCACCAAAGTCCGCGAAAGCCGGATGAGCCCGAGACAGGAGGCATCCCCATGCCGGGCGGGCGTTTTCGCACCGCAGGATCAGTCGATTCGTCGGCCTTCCCAGAGTTCTTGGATTCCCGCGTACGAGTAGACGACAAAGACTTGGACGCGTCGGCCGTCCACCGATCGCTCGAACAACAGATCCCGCGTCTGTTGACGGTGCCACTGGAAGGTCTGCGGCATCCTCGCATAGAGGATTTCGGGCAGGGTGCTGAGCGATTCGAGTCCGCCAAAGGCTTCGAGTTCGAGCCGCGTGGCCCCCAGCGTGCAGTCGAACGGCGTCGCCTGGTCGGCCAGAGACGCCGAACCCCGATATGTGAAGGTCGAATCCGTCTCGACGAGATTGCTGCTGGCCCGGGAGAAGTCCGCGAACAAATTGGTCTTGGGGTCGATGGCGAACGGGCCCCGTCGGGTGGGCAAGAGGAACGAACCCTCGATGGACAGCGTCAGAGGGATCGACACATCCATTCCTGGTACGGTGATGCGGGTGGCGTGTTCGACGGTCTGCGTCTGGATCGAGAGGCGGTCCAGGGTGAGGCTGAAATTGCGGAAATCGACCGTCATCTGCATTTGCGCGGAAGCGGGCGTGAGCGTGACTTCGGAGGCCGCGACTTGGGCTTCCCGCCCGTCGACCGTGGCGGCCAGAGAGAGGGAGAACCAGATATTGGCGGCCGAACCGGAAAATACAAAGGTGCCCTTGGCGATTTGCTGGGGTTTCGGATAGGCGTACCAAGCGGGGCCCTCGTACTCCCACTGGTCGGATTCATTCCCGAGCATCTCGTTCTTCACGGCCTCGTCGATCGTGTAGAAATGCCGCCCGAACCGTCCCGACCAGAACCGATAGACCGGCAGGGCGTCCAGCGGCTGGAGGGTCTTCGGAAACGCGTAGAATGCGACGCCCTCGAAGACCCAGAGGTCGGGGTATTCCTGTTCGAGAAACAGGCGTTCTTCCTCGTCGATGGTCCAGAAGTGCGTTTCCAGGACGGGGGACCAGAAGCGATAGACCGGATGTAGATTTTCCTGAATGGGCTCGTGGAAGGCGTAATAGGCGATGTCCTCGAAGACCCAGAGGGCGGGAGGAATCGTGGTGAGCTTCTCGCGTTCGGCGGCCGAAAGCGTGTAGAAGTGCCTGTCGCCGACGAGCGAGCGGAAGTGATACACGGCGCCGAAGCCCCGGTACTCATAGGCGCCCAGGTCCACCGCGGCCCCGAATTGGCGGGAGGAACCGTCGAGATCCGTCGGATTGGAGGCAAGATCGTATTCGGGATTGCCCGCGTCGATGCACGGCGAATCCGGTGACAGGCGATAATCGTCATAGGTCGGCCCGGTGAACCGCGGCTCGGCATCGAGGTTGCCGACCGACCAGTTCAGCGTGCATCCGGGCTCGCGGAAGGTCCCGTCTGGCCCGTTCTGGACGTTGCTGTACTCGACGGTGGCCGAGGAGGTCTGAATGGCCGTCCATTCATTGAGGGCCAGGTACACAGTCGCCCCCTGTGCGGCGGTGTTGTCCCACAGGATGCAGTGGCTCACGAGCGTGTGCCCCTGCCCTCGGGCGGCCAAGGCACCGCCCCGACCGGCGAGATTGGCGATGAACGTGCAGTGGAGGATCCGCGGGTTGCTGTTGAAAAGGCTCATCACCGCGCCGCCTGCGCCTTGGGCCTTGTTGCCCGCCAGGATGCAGTTGGTGATCAAGGGATTGACGCGGTAGTTCAAGATCGCGCCGCCGTCGGTACCGGCGGTGTTCGCGGTGAACGTGCACGCGTCGATCGTCGCCGGGACTTCGTAGAGGTAGAGGGCTCCGCCGAGCGTCTGGGCGGCGTTGCCTGCGAAGGTACACCGATGCAGGGTCAGTCGCGACAGTTTCCGCGGATCCGTGTCCGTCCGGCTGTGAACGGCCCCGCCGATCTGGGCCGTGTTCTGCTGGAAGATGCACCGGGTCAGCATCAGATCGCTGTCGTGGCTTTCGACGCCGCCGCCGGTGTTGGATTGGAACAGACAGTCGTCGATCGTCAGCACGGTGGTTTCGCAGAAGACCGCTCCGCCGCGCGACGCGTCCGAGGCGTTGTTCAGAAACGTGCAGCCTTCGAGAGACGCGCGGCTTTCGCGAAACAGCAGGGCGCCGCCCCACCATTGGACGCGGTTGCCCGAGAAAGTGCAGTTGTAGGCACGGAACTCGGCTTCTTCGCAAAGTACCGCCCCACCGGAGATGTTGTAGTAGCCGTTGACGATCGTCAGGCCCAGGATCGTCAGCCGCGTGCCCGGACCCGGACCGACTTCAAACGCGCGACTCCCGCGGGTCGGGCTGCCCTGACAGTCGAGGATCGTTGCGGCTACGACGGCCGGATCGTTCGGGTCCCGACTGCGGATTGTGATCGCTTTGCCGCGAATCACGAGGTTACGATACTCGTCGGTGCTGTAGTGGCCTTCGGAAAGAACGATTATGTCGCCGGTTTGGGCCGCCTCGACCGCCGCTCGAAGGGAGGAGTACTCGGTAGTGGGGCTCGTGCCGACGCGAAGTTCTCTTGCCTGAGTCGCCGCCCCCACCGCCAGCA
>JAGPGT010000257.1 GCA_018055905.1 Phycisphaerae bacterium | reverse complement strand
TCAATCCGGTCGGACCGGGCAGAGCAACTGTAGCTGCCGAACCAACATGCCAGCACCAGTACGACAGCACAGCAGAACAATACGACAAACGTCACGCGAGTGCCGCGACTGCTCATGACCAACCCCTTGCTCGCCGAATCCGGCATACTTGACTTGTGCGACTCCAACGAACCGCTCCTTTCACAATCCTCTATCCCCTATTGACCCACTGCTGTTCTGACCCCTCGGAAGCATATCCAATCCCTCCTCCGAATGGGGTTTGGCGGGTCAACAGAAGATGGCAGATCCTAGAGGCACTCCTGGGCCTTTCCGGCGCAGCCGAGGACATGAAGCTTGTGGCGAACCATCTCACGAATGGCGTCACGGCCTGGTCCCAAATACTTACGAGGATCGAATTCGCCGGGTTTCTCCGCAAACACCTGTCGGATCTTTGCAGTCAAAGCCATACGGAGATCGGTATCGATGTTCACCTTGCAAATGGCCATTTTCGAGGCCTTTGTGATCATGGCTTCCGGAACTCCCATGGAGCCGGGCATCTTGCCGCCATATTTGTTGATCAGATCCCTGAATTCCGGCAATACGCTGCTGGCCCCGTGCATAACCAGCGGATACCCCGGCAACAACTTGCCTATCTTCTCTATAACGTGGAAAGCCAATTTCGGTTCGGTTTTGAATTTGTAAGCACCGTGGCTTGTGCCGCAGGCGATGGCAAGGGAATCGCAACCGGTCTTCTTGACGAACTCGACCGCCTGATCCGGGTCCGCAATGTGCTTGCTGACGTCATCGACGCCCACCACGTCTTCTTCGATCCCGCCCAATTGACCCAGCTCGGCCTCGACCACCACGCCACGAGGATGGGCATATTCCACAACCTTCTTGGTGATCGCGATATTCTCTTCGAAAGGCAAGTGCGAACCGTCATACATCACGGACGTGAACCCGTCGTCTATAAATTGCTTGCAGGTCTCGAACGTGTCGCCGTGGTCGAGGTGGATGGCGATCGGAATGTCGGGGTTCTCTGCGACAGCTACGTTGATGATGGCCTTGAGGTAGCTGTTCTTGGCATACTCCCGGGCACCGCGGGAAATCTGCAGGATCAAGGGGGCCTTTTCCTGGGCGATGGCCTCAACGATTCCTTGGGTGATCTCCATGTTGTTGACGTTGAACGCCCCGATGGCATAGCCATTCTTGTACGCCATCTCGAACATCTTTTTTGTGGTGACTAACGGCATTTTCGGCTCCTTATAAAACCATCCATCCAACCTTTCGCCACTCCAGCGAATCCGGCCTTCACGTCAGAATGCCGGCAGACTTTGTTTTATACTGCAGATCCCGCATCAAATCCAGCCCCATTGTGGTTTTCCCGGGTTGCCCATCCCGACTAATAGTACACGTCGGACGCCCCGAGCTCCATGTATCTTCGCAGGCCGATCGCCATCTCGGGGACTCCCTCCGGCCACAGGCTCAGCACGATCCTCTGCTCATCCAGCGAATCGTCTACGCTGAAGGTCAAAGCCAGATTCGTCCGATGGTACTTGCGGATCAGGGTCACGTCCGTCCGAATGTTCGCTCCATAGTCGAAATCGAATTGTTCGGCCAACACCAACGTGTACCGCGGGTCCAATAGGTACGTCGCGGCGAACGTCAGGGCATTCGAGCCCTTCTGGCCGAGCGTGTTGTCTACTTCCCGCAAATAGCGGCTGCCCACATAATACGTCAAATTCGGCCACAACAGCCGGGAGAACCCCACGTCCAACTGTTCGACGACCCCGCTTTGCATATCGAAATAGGCGTCGCCTAGAATCGAAGTCGTGTCCGTCAAACGAAGGATCACCTCGGTGCCGACATAGTTCTGCCGGGGACCGAATTGCCCGGTCGTTCTCCGGTCCAGTGGCGGGATTACCCGCCCGTCCCGGTTGACCAGGGGAATGAACGGCTCGTTCCAGAGGAACCGGTCGGGCCCGGCGATCTGGTGGCTTGAATCGGCGACCCAGACAAAATCCACGTCCCAGCGGAGCCAGTCAACCGTTCGCCGATTTCCCAGGGGTCCCCGCTTGGTCTGCCATCGCTGCGAAAGCCCAAGATCCAGGGTATCCCGCTGTCGAGCAACCTCATCGTCGGCGATATAACCAACCGCGGTGAGACTGGGACGGACCAGATGCCGAAGCTGGTGAAGATCTCCCAAACGAGACTCCACTTCCGGATATACGCACCAGAAAGGCTGCATCGAGATCCGCACTCCCCCTTCACCGATCACAATGGCCTTCTCGCTCTCGATCCCCCCGTCGTCGAGCTCGGCCATAAACCCCGCGCCGTCCTCGTATCCGAACGTGCCCGCGACGAACGGCACGATCTTGAACGCTCCGGCATTCAACGGCATATCGATCTCGTTACGGGTCCCTGTGAAAGTGAAAAACTCGTCGGGCTCATTTATCGGGTTGTCGGGAGCATATCGATACCGATACCGGCTGATCTGATTGTCGCTGTAGAACGTCAGACGGTCGTTCAATAACGATTGACCCATCATGTGATATTCGGCAGTCGGCAACTCTTCCACCTGATCCACGAAATCGTTAATCCGTGTCTTGCCGAGAAACGACAGACCCCAGTTGTCCTGGATCCGCTTGAGGTAGAGTAGCGTTTCCTGCTCCTTACCGACGTTGAACTCCGACCGATAAAACTGTTCAAGGAAGTTCTCGTCCGAGAGGTAACTGGCCTCGGCAGTCACCTGCCAATTGTACGGCAGGAACTGGCGGTGCTGAAACCGAAAGCGTCCTCGCGTCTCCTCGGGAACCTCGATGCCCTTGCGAGTACGACTGAGGCGGTCTTCGCCATTGTCCTCAATGACATAGCCCAGAAGCGAGCCGAAGTAATTCTCCCTCTCGTAGCGGAGATCGATGCCGCCGCCGACACCCCGTTGACCGTAGTAATCCACGGATACCGAGCCGTCGGTGCCTTCCGGTTGCCGCAAACCCAGGAGCCGACTGAGCCACCAGCGGGTCTCCACAGACGTCCCGTATGTCCTGTCGTGCCCCATGCGAATGCTCCGAATCGGCAGTTCCGGCCTCTCGCGGTCGCTGTGCACCTTGGGCAAAGCCAGAATTCGGGTGTTGCCGACCTTGAACTGGACGTCACGCAACGTCACGTCGAAATCGCTTTCGGGGAACAAACCTCTCGAGTCTCTTTCCTGCCGCTTGTCGACGACACGGATCTGCTCGGCTTCCAGCGAAACCTGAGGAGTCCAGAACTCGCTCGAACTCAAGGCCACGTCCTCGGCCTCGAATGCGTCTTGTCCCACCTGGCGGAACTGTTTGGCGCGAACGTAGATCGGGATATTGCGAGCTGTGTCGTAGCTCCGGAGCACCGCGTTGCGGGCCGATGCCCGTCGGTGGCGAAGGTCGTAATACAGTTCGTCGGCTCGGATCGTCCGATCTCCCTGGGTCAGAAGCACGTCGCCCGAAACATAGACCGCGATGACGCCGGTCGTACGCTCGCCTGCCGCACCGGAATCCTGGGCGTTTGGGTCGGACACGGCACGCCACACGATCAGGCAATCCGCATCGAGCTCGATCACGGTCATCCGGTTGCTTCTCTCGTCAGGTTCCTGCCAAGTGAGGTGCGATCGCCCCATGTACGTGATGATCTGTTCCCCCTCTGGGGAAACGCTTTGCTCAATCTTGGGTACAACGCTCGAGACCGGGCTGACGGTAATCGTAGAGCCGATCGTCGGTTTCTCGGGATCGGGTTTGGCAGGCTTGGCAAAGGGTTCCGGCATCGGAGGCCGGCTCAAGCCCGCCTGATGGAACGCCACGACGGCCTCCTGGTACACAGGCCGGCTCCGAAGATCTGCTGGCTGCTCCTTTCTCTCAGCCGTGATGAAGACCTCGCCGACCCGATCCGCCTTGACCACCGTCGCTTTGCCCCCATCCACAGTCGTCACGGTAAGCCATTGATGGGATCTGTCGTCCAAGTACTGATTGGTAACCTGTCCAACGAGATAGACCTGGACCTCCGTGGACGGGACCGAACCCGTTTCCGTCCCGGCGCGGGCGACCACCCACATCACGGCTCGTTCCGCGCCCAGCCTCCGGTTGCCCACGACGAGTGCGACACCGTCCTGGCCCAACAGCACGCTCTGCCCCGGCCCCAGGGTCTCGCTCAAGAGCGTCCCGGCCGTGAGATGCAAGTCCCGGTTCTGCCGCTCGGGGCGCGCAGAGGCCACGATTCCCGAAGCGCCCTGGGGCGGCCGATCCGTCGAGCCGACACCGCTGGCGCCGGCGACTCCCGACGCCAGCAACAGCACACCCATCAAAACCGTTCTATATTGCATACCGGCGAGTTTCGTATCCTCAGCAGGCCGGGCCTCCAGCCCGGTCCATGTTCGCGAAGATTATAGCCGCCCATCTCGGGAA
>JAGPGT010000256.1 GCA_018055905.1 Phycisphaerae bacterium | reverse complement strand
CGAGAGCCTGCACCGGCGGCCGCCCGATGAACCAGTTGGCCACGTCCAGATTGTGGCAATGCTGCTCCACAATGTGGTCGCCCGACATCATGCTGAACCGGTACCAATTGCGGACCAGGTACTCGGCATCGCTCCAACCCGCCTCGCGCCGGGGCGGATTCGAGGAGCCGCCGCCGCACCACCACACGCGACCGCCTCTGATCCGCCCGATCGCGCCCTGGGCCACGGCGTGGGCGTTCTGGCGGTACTTCGCCTGATGGCGCCGCTGGGTACCCGCGACAATCGCCAGGCCCTTCTGCCTGGCCAGTTCGCCTGCCTCGATCACCTTTCGCATTCCCGGCGGGTCCACACCCGCCGCCTTCTCCATGAAGACGTGCTTGCCGGCCCGGACCGCGGCTTCGAGGTGCACCGGGTGGAAACAGACCGGCGTCGCGATCAGCACCAGGTCTACGTCCTTCATCGCCAGCAGGTCCTTGTAGCCGTTGAAGCCAAAGAACATCGTTTCCGGCGTGACTTTCACCCGCTGGGCGAAGGGTTTGGCGTTCTTCTGGCACCATTGCCGGATCTTCTCCAGGCTGGTGTCGAGGCGGTCCCGAAAGGCGTCCGCGATCGCAACGATCTCGACGCCGTCGTCGGCCTCCAGGCAGTCCGTCACGGCGCCCGAGCCGCGTCCGCCGCAACCGATCACGCCCACGCGCACCTTCTCGAAACCCGCGGCGTAGGCCCGATTGGGCAACCCCAAAGAAACAGCCGAAAGCGAAGCCATCGCCGCGGTCGAAGTCTTCATGAAGTCCCTACGCGAACAACCTTTTATCTGTCTGCCCATTGCCTTCTCCTGGACTGGCGAAAACGCAGGAAGGTCTCCCTGACGCTTCCACGCTTTGACACTCTTTCACACGTCACACGCCTTCACGGCCTGCACCAGCGACGCAATCGCCTCGCGAACGGGCGTGTACTCGTGGGCGACATACCCCTGATAACCGGTCTCGACGATCGCCCGCATCACCGCGGGGTAGTAGATTTCCTGGTTCTCGTCGAGCTCGTGCCGGCCGGGAACGCCTGCGGTGTGGAAGTGTCCGATGTGCTGGATGTTCTTACGGATCGTGGCGATCAAGTCGCCCTCCATGATCTGCATGTGGTAGATGTCGAAGAGCAGCTTGAACCGCGGCGAGTTCACCCGTCGGCACAGTTCGAAAGCCCATGCGTAGTTGTCGCACATGTACCCCGGATGGTCCACCTTGCTGTTGAGCATCTCCATGCAGATGGTCACGCCGTAGTCTTCAGCAATCTTGACCGCCTCCTGGAGGATCGTCCGGCAGTTCTCCATCCCCTCCTCTTCGCCTGCCGCCGAGCGGTCGCCCGCCATGCAGATGACGTTGGGCCACTTGTACTCAGCCGCGGCAGCGATATTCTTTCGGAAATCATCCAGAAACCTGGCGTGCTGGGATTTGTCGTTGAGCCCCTGCTTGATCGATCCGGCGCCGGGGACCATCGTCGCCACGAGACCATGCTTTCTGAGCACGTCCCAGTCGGCCCGACCGACCAGGTCCCGACCGACCAGTCCCATCTCGACCAGCAGTTTGGCGGTCTGCTCCTGGTCGAGCTTCAGGCCTCGCAGGCACCCGCCGCAGATGGACTGCTTGATCCGCCCCTTCTGCACCACTCGCCCGGTCTGACCCCGCACGACCGACGGCAGCCCCGCGGCCCCCGCCACCGCCCCGGCCAGTATGCTCCGACGCGAAATCCGTCCCGTCCGCAATTCGTTCCCGATACGGTTCATCTCATATCCTTTCCGAAGACCCGGATGCGCGAGACCTCACGACGTTCGCCCTCCATCCTATCGCATCACGCCCTTGGATTCAACGATCTGACGGACAATCCGCGACGATGGTTGCGTTCGCAGTTGACAGAGTCCGCCTTGCGGATTAGCATACCGGCGCATCGTGGGCCGACGGTGTTGTGCGGTCCCGGACGTGCCCTCCGCCTTTTTGGGCAACGGATGCCTGAACACGCCCTGCTGGAGACACCTCCGTCAGTGGCCTCCTTTGTGTGTGCGTTGAATGGGAAACATCGATGGCCTACTGCCTTCTGACAGGCGCAGCCGGTCTTCTGGGTAGTTACTTACTTCGGGATTGCCTCCTCGCAGGTTATCGTCTGGCGGTGCTTGTGCGACCGTCAGGCAGTGAATCCGCGCGTCAGCGAATCGACGCGCTGCTGACTCGGTGGGAAGATCCAATGGGACGGGTCCTGCCGCGACCGGTGGTCTTCGAAGGCGATTTGTGCCGTTCCGACCTGGGACTTGACACCTCGGACGAACGATGGATCGGCCGCCATTGCCGAGCGGTGCTCCACAACGCGGCAAAGCTCACATTCTACGGTACAGACCGCCAAAGGGAACCCTGGATCTCGAACGTGGAGGGCACACGGCATGTCCTGGAACTGTGCAGACGATGCGGGATCCGACAGTTTCATCACATCTCCACGGCGTACGTCTGCGGCTTACGCGAGGGGCGGATTCTTGAAACGGAACTCGACGTCGGACAGGAAATGGGCAACGACTACGAGCGAAGCAAGGTCGAAGCGGAAAAACTGGTCCGTTCGGCCCGCCTGGAACAGCCTGCGACGATCTATCGACCCTCCATCATTGTGGGCGATTCGCAGACCGGATACTCCTCCACCTTCCACGGCTTTTACGCCATGGTGCGACTGGCCCACACCCTTGCCAGCCAGATGGTGCTCGGCTCGATCACCGCGGACCTGCTGATGGAGGCGTTCCACATGGACGGTCACGAGCGAAAGGATTACGTTCCCGTGGATTGGGTCTCGTCTGTGATCACCCACCTGCTGGGTCGGCCCGAACATCACGGCAAGACCTACCACCTGACCGCAGCCGAGCCGACGCCTGTGGCGGTCTGGAGCCGGGCGATCCAGCACGCCGTCGAACGATATTCGTCCCTGGCAGATCCCTCGGACCCGACGAGACGCGATGCCCAGTGGTTTGTCGAATTGTTCCGGGCACAGGCCGGGGTTTACCGCGCCTATTGGCGGGATGATCCGCAATTCGACCGCACGAACACCGTCGCCGCGACGTCCCATCTGCCCTGCCCGACGGTGGACTATGAGATGCTCCTTCGCATGGCACGGTTCGCCATTCGTACGAATTTCGGACGGCATGCGCGAACACCGATGCCGGACAAGGGAGACGTCCGAAATCACATCCAGCGACTGCGTGCAGTGCAAAAAGCCCCTGCGCCGGAAGATTCTCCGCTGACTCCTTTGGGCCTCGAAGTCAACGGTCATGGGGGAGGACAATGGAAATTGTTGACGCGGGACGGACACATCTGGGCGATTGAGGACGGCATCAGCGACCAATGCGGAGCCGTCTTCCATCTCACGTCGGACACCTTCCGCCGTTTGGCGACCCGGGAGATGTCGGTCCCGCAAGCGGTGCGTGGCGGACAGGTGGTTATCAGCGGCAACGGGATGCGCCCGTGTGTCCTGGAGGCGATGTTGCAGAGTGTCGTGACGCCGGAAAACGGGTGAGGCGCCAGGCGCATCGAAAGCGGGACTATGACGACATGGGCCATCGCGATGTTTTGGATCCTGCTGGGACTGGCGGTCGGTCAGGCGGTCCTGGCATGGCGATTCGCCAGGGTCCTCAAGCACTCATCCCCCCAATCCGCAGGAGGCGACTTCTGCCCGAAGACCGTCGTGATTCTGTGCCTGCGAGGGCCCGATCCGTTTCTTCCCGCCTGCCTGAAAGCCGTTTTGAGCCAGGATTATCCCGAGTATGATCTGCATATTGTGGTGGACAGCCGCGAAGACCCAGCCTGGGCGATAGCGGAACAAACCCTCGCAGCGCTCGATGCTCGCAACGTCCGGATGAGACCGCTGGCCGCCCCTGGCGCCACGTGCAGTCTCAAATGCAGCAGCCTGTTGCAGGCGATCTCCGAACTCGATGATTCTTATGAAGTCATCGCCCTGCTGGACGCCGATACGATTGTTCACCGCACCTGGCTGAGCGAACTGGTGGCCCCCTTGGCGAAGGAACACGTCGTCGCTGCGACCGGCAATCGCTGGTACGTCCCAAACACACCATCCTGGGGCAGCCTGGTCCGACGGCTGTGGAACGCCGCTGCGGTGGTGCAGATGTACTGCTTTCGAATCCCCTGGGGAGGGACTCTGGCGATAAAGCTGGAGGTCCTCCGCCGATCCGATCTGCTGAAACGATGGGGCAACGCCTTGTGCGAGGACACCATGCTCTATGCCGTCCTAAAGCCGATGGGGTATCGAGTGGCGTTCGTGCCTTCGCTGATGATGGTCAATCGCGAGGAATGCGACCTGGGAAGTTTCTACCGCTGGGTCCGTCGGCAACTACTCACCGCGCGTCTGTATCATCCCGCGTGGGCGCTCGTGGTGGGACACGGCCT
>JAGPGT010000055.1:7203-19602 GCA_018055905.1 Phycisphaerae bacterium | reverse complement strand
AGTCGGCGTCCTATTTCCATGCCGAGCCGTCGCGTGACGGGCGGTCGCGACCGCCGTTTACGATCGTGATCCCCCCGCCGAACGTCACCGCGGCACTGCACCTGGGACACGCCCTCAACAACACGCTCCAGGATGTGCTGATTCGCTTTCGCCGGATGCAGCAGCACGAGACGCTCTGGATGCCCGGGACGGACCACGCCGGGATTGCAACCCAAACGGTTGTCGAGAAACGTATCCTCGCCGAGGAAGGCAAACGGCGTACCGACTTTACGCGGGAGGAATTCGTCAAACGCATCCAGGCCTGGAAAGACGAGTATGAAGCGACGATCCTCGGTCAGCTCAAGGCGATGGGTTGCTCGTGCGACTGGGAGCGGACCCGCTTCACCATGGACGAGGTTTGCGCCAAGGCGGTTCGCCAGACCTTCTTCAAGCTCTTCCAGGACGGCCTGATCTACCGCGGCAAGCGTCTGGTCAACTGGGACCCGGCCACCCAAACGGTCCTGGCGGACGACGAAGTCGAACACGAAACCATCCAGGGCCATTTCTGGTATTTGAAATACCCGCTTGTCGAGCCGGTCCCACTCGACGGCAAACGTATTCAGCATGTCACCGTTGCCACGACACGGCCGGAGACCATGCTGGGCGACACCGCCGTCGCGATGAACCCGTCCGATCCGCGAGCCAAGTACCTCGTCGGCAAACAGGTCCGCCTGCCGATTGTCGGACGCATCATTCCAATTGTCGCCGACGAGCATGTGGTGCTGCCAAACCCTCAGAGCCAGGACGAGAAGGCCCGCTTCTCCACGGGGTTTCTAAAAGTCACGCCGGCCCACGACCCGGATGACTGGGCCATCGGCCAGAGACACAATCTGCCGGTCATCAACATCATGGCACCCGACGGCTCGATCAGCGACAAGCACGGCTGGCAGGACGCGACCGAGCCCGAGGCCCGCAACCTGCTGGGCATGGACCGCTTCGAGGCCCGCGAGGCCATCGTCGAGTGGTTCCGCCAAGAGAACCTGTTGGAGGAGGTCCGCGACTACAGTCACGAGGTCGGCCACAGCTACCGCAGCCACGTCCCGATCGAGCCTTACCTGTCCGATCAGTGGTACGTCGCAGTCAAGCATCCGATCCCGCACTTGGCCGACAAGTTCGGCAGCGGCACGATCGAAGGGACCGACGTCCCGGTGAACTCGCTCGCAGGCCTGGCCCTCAAGCCCCTGCTCGACGGCCGCCTGCGGTTCATCCCCGAGCGGTACGCCAAAACCTATCAGACCTGGCTGGAGAATTTGCGGGACTGGCCGATCAGCCGCCAGCTCTGGTGGGGACACCGTATCCCCGTGTGGTCGAAACCCGGGCAATTGAACGCCGCGAACTTGCCTGCGAGCACCGTCGCCGTCCAAGGGAACACCGACGAAGGCCCCGTGATCTTCGCCTGTGTCGCTCCGGACCAGGAAGACGCCGAAAGAATGCTTGAATCGCAGGGATGGAAACGGGACCCCGATGTGCTCGACACGTGGTTCTCATCGGCTTTGTGGCCGTTCAGCACGCTGGGTTGGCCCGAGGAGTCGCCGACGCTCAAGACCTTTTATCCCGGCAACGTGCTGTGCACCGCCCGCGAGATCATCACGTTGTGGGTCTCCCGCATGGTGATGATGGGCCAGTACTGCGCAGGCGATATCCCGTTCCGCGATGTCTATATTCACGCGATGATCCAGGACGGCGAAGGCCGTAAAATGTCCAAGAGCTTGGGTAACGGCATCGATCCGCTGGTGGTGATCGACAGCCACGGCGCCGACGCGATGCGGTTCACGCTGGCGACCATGACGACGGACACCCAGGACATCCGCATGCCGGTTGCGTCCATAACGTTGCCCGACGGGCGGACCGTAAACACTTCGCCCAAGTTCGACATCGGCCGCAACTTCTGCAATAAGCTATGGAACGCATCGCGGTTTGCGATGATGAACCTCGAAGGGATGGACCCAGCTGGCTTCGATGGAAACCGGCTGGACCTCACCGACCGCTGGATCCTGTCCCGCCTGGCGACGACCCGTGATGAGGTGACCGCGGCCATCGAATCGTTCAAGTTCAGCGAGCCGGTGAATCTGCTCTATCGATTCTTCTGGAACGACCTATGCGACTGGTATCTCGAATGGGCGAAGTACCGCGTGCGGGACAAGGCCGTCAAGGGAGTGGCCCAGAACGTCTTGGCCTTCGTGCTCGACCAGACTCTGCGCCTGTTGCACCCATTCATTCCGTTCATCACCGAGGGTATCTATCAGAATCTTAAGGACCTAGCGCCCGTTCGGGAACTGCGTGGCGTCGCCTCCGGCGACAATGCGGAAGCCCTCGCGGTGGCGCCATGGCCTTTGAGCCTGGAGTCGCTGAAGGATCCTGTGGCCGAGGCACAAATCCAGGTCGTCCAGAACGTCGTGCGAGCGATTCGCGATCTGCGAAGCAAGTACAACATCCCGCCCAGCGCCAAGCTCAAGGCTTCCGCCGCCGCGCCGCAGGCGGTCTCAGACATCCTTGGAACCGCCTGCGATTTGGTCTGCCAACTGGCGGGATTGGACTCGTTCTGCGCCGCCGAGGCTCTTGGTAAACCGAACCACGCGGCCACCGCGATAGTAGAAGGGACACATGTATACGTGCACGACGTGATCGACCCCGAAGCCGAACGAATACGCCTGACAAAGCAACAACAGGAAATCGAGCAGGCCAAAAAAGGCGTCGAGAGTAAACTGGCCAACGAGAATTTCGTGGCCAGGGCCAAACCCGAAGTGGTCGCCCAGACGCGGGAAAAGCTCAGACAGCTTCAGGACCAGCTCCAGGCCGTCGAGAGACACCTGGCTGAACTGGGCGGATGATGCAATCAGGGGGATCGAATGGAAGTGGAAGTTGAACTCTCGCGGATCATTATCAATGAGACTTCCGACCAGCAGATCATCGTGCTGAAGGAACGCCACGGAACACGAGGCTTTCCCATCGTCATCGGGATTGTGGAAATCTTTGCCATCGACCGACGGCTCAAGGGAATCAAGCCGCCCCGCCCCATGACCCATGACCTCCTGGCCAACGTCATCGACAGCCTCGGCGCCAAAGTCGAGCGAATCGTGATTTGCGACCTTCGCAACCACACCTTCTACGCGAAGATTTATTTGAGCATCAACGGGCGAACGGTCCAGGTCGATTCCCGCCCTTCCGACGCGATCGCGCTGTGTGCGGCCCTGCAGGCGCCTATTTTTGTGGCTGAGCACGTCTTCGATCTGACGAGTCAGTAGCAAAAGTGGCCAGGATCAACAATCCCACCGCCAGGCACAGCCAGGCGTCCGCCACGTTGAACGTGTGCCAGTGCCGGCCGGGCCAGTAGACCACGTCGATGAAGTCGCGGACCCTTCCGTCGTTGAAGATGCGATCCCAAAGGTTGCCGCTGACACCTGCCGCGAAGAGGCCCAGAGCAATCTGAACGACGCGCTGCCGACCGGTCCCGAAAAAGAACACGCCGAAAATAACGAGCATCGCCAGGACGGCGACACCAATGAGAAAAGGTCGCTGTCCGCCGGCGATTCCAAAGGCAGCGCCCTCGTTCAAAGCCAGTTGGAATGACAGAAACCCCTCGATGATCGTCCCCCGCTGACCGGGTTCCTCTCCCAGCCAAGCGAACACCGCGTGCTTGGACCATAAATCCGCCGCCAGCCCCAGAAACATCACCGGCCAGAAAATCATATGTCCTGTTGCATCGGGCAATTCGATGCGATGGCGGAGACTCAGAGGCCAACTCGTTGTGATCGGTTCGATTCTCTCTTGATTGCCCGTATCCATCATGTCTACAACTCAGTCCCTGCGGAAGGTTCTCTTACCTGACGTTTTCGCGGATCAACTTTTCCAGTGCCTGACGCTTGGGCTGGTCCGGGCAGATCTCCAAAGACCGGCGCCAATGACGAACACCCTGCTGACGCCAGCGGTCGTCTCCGGTCTGGTCGGCCTTGAGTGTACAGACGACGCCCAGGCCGCGATAGGCCTCCCAGTCGTGGTTGTCCTGTGCGATTGCGTTCTGATACGCCTGCATGGCCTGGTCCAGATCCCCCAGCTTGATCAGGCAGTAGCCCAGATGGCGATACGCAGTACCCTCTCGCGGCCGCAACTGGGTGGCCAAAGCCAGAGCCTGTCGGCCCTGCTCATACCGCTCGGCCTTCACACAGGCTACGCCCAGCGAGACCAGAACGTTCGGATCGGGCGACTCGGGCGACCACATTCTTTCATAGACCCCGATCGCGCGGGCATAATCTTTCTGGCCTTCATACGCCTTTGCCAACACTGGCAGCAATTCCCGAGACCGATTCCCTACTGCCTGCTCGCAGTAGGCCTGCGCCCGGGCATACTGTCCGGCCTTCAGAGAAGAACTAGCCGCACCTGCCAGAGCCTCGAAACTGTTGGGGTCCAATTCCATCGCCCTCGCGTATGCGTCGGCCGCCTGCGGATGTCTCTTGAGGTCTTCGTACGTCCGGGCCAGATTCAACTGGTGTTCGAAAGACCAGGCGTCCAATTTGACCGCCTGCTTGAATGCGGCCAAAGCCTCTTCGTACTCCCCCAACTTTCGGGAGGTCTTGCCGAGTTCCGAATAAGCCAAGACGAACTTCGGATCGGCCTTGATCACTTCCTTAAGCTTTTGGATCGCCAGCCGGTCCTGGCCCAGTTCCCGCATCGCGACCGCATCCAGATAGAGATTCACCACTGGTGGTCGCGGAGCGCACCCGAACCACAGACACGCGCCCACCCACAGCACGGCGAGCCCCGCCGAATTGACCCCGCTCTTGAGCACATCCACCAACAGGCTCCCTTTCCAGATGCCCGAACGCCAACCGTTCACTCAATCGCACCTTGCCGGAGACCGCATTATACCATCGCGTTTGTCCCAGTCAAAACCATTGGCGTGAGCTCGCGAGCAACCGGCGGACGCGGATCAATTCAGCCACACTCCAGGCTTGCGCCGGACAGCCGCCGGGGCGATGGGGAGGATCGCCATCGAAGACCTCGGAGACGCTGCCCAAGCAGGCGTCCTCGGTGAGGTGACGCAGCAGTGGTTGGATCAGTTCAACAGCTCTCTGTCGGCTGCGTTTGCTGAAGCGGTTGACTTTGAGGTATGCCTCGATGAACGGCCCCATGAGAAAAGGCCAGACGGTACCCTGATGGTAGGCCTCGTCACGACGGTAAGCAGATCCACTGTAACGGCCCTTGTAGAACGGATCCCGACGGCCCAGGGTCCGCAGGCCGTACGGCGTGAGCAATTCACGTTCGACGACATCCACAACCGCCTGCTGTTGCTCCCGGTTTAGAGGCGGCGCAAACGGCAGTGACACTGCGAAGATCTGGTTGGGTCGCAGGCTCGCGTCGATTGCGCCGTCCGGAAGAATCGAATCGTTGAGATACCCTTTCGCCGCGTTCCAGAACCGAGGACCGAAATTCTGTCCGACCTGTCGGGCCATTTGGGCATAACGATCCGCTCCGAAAAAATCGTATTTTTCGCAAAACTCTTGGGTACGCCGCAGAGCATTGTGCCATAGGGCGTTGATTTCGACCGCCTTGCCATGACGCGGCGTAAACGCGATTCCATCGCACATCGCGTCCATCCAAGTCAGTTGTGTGTTGGCGTCGCCGGCCAAGATCAGACCGTCGGCATCGGCGTGAATCCCGAAACGAGCGCCGGCTTGGTAAGCATCGAGGATGGAACGGACGGCTGGGAGCAGCGTGTCGGCCATCGTGGCGACATCGCCCGTGACTTCGAAGTACTCGAAAGCGGCGTGGATAAACCAAAGCGAGGCATCCACGCTGTTAAAATGTGCTTCGCCCGTGCGGTCGTCGAAGCGATTGGGAATCATCCCCCCGTCGGCTGCAGCGGCAAACGTACAGAGAACGGATCGGGCCTCGTCGTAACGCCCCGTGGCCAGAAGCAGTCCCGGCAGAGCAATAAATGCATCCCGGCCCCAATCGGCGAACCACGGAAAACCCGCTACAATCGTGGTCCGTTCAGCTGCCAGGCCCGCGCGCCGCACGACGAATTGGTCCCCCGCCAAACAGAGAATCTTGTCCTTCTCCTCTTGAACTCCCGCCCGACGGAGAAGGGTTTCCTGGTGAGCAAACCAATCCCGCTTGATCATAGCCGGATCGGACGCAGAGAGGCCTTCCGTTTCCCCGGCATCCCCGAGGCAAGCACGGAAGACGATGTGGCCCGCTGTCTCTACTCGCCCCCGGAACACACCGGGGGACCAGAGATCCTCCGTGTGGTGCAGCCCTCGCTTTCGATTGACGCGATAAACGAAATCGAACCACCACTGGGGATCGCTCTGATACCGCAGCTCGGAACAATCCATCCGCAGCGAGTATCCGGCCAAATGATCTTGGCAGACGATCACACCGTCGCACTGAGGCCTCTGACGGAACGGCGTCCCCGATTTCTGGCACAGGTGGAAGTCGCGAAGAGCCACAAGCGGGCGGAGGATCAAGTCGACGGGTTCGCGGACCGTCTCAAATGTGTATTCGACGAAGACGGTATCGCTATCCCTGGCAAGATAAATCATCTTCGAAAGATCGACGGGATCCAACCGAAACGAGAAATGTACGCCGATGTCTCGACGGAACTCATACAGAAAACGGTATCCGTCCGGCGTCAATCGATCGCGGAACTCGCAGGTTGCCAGTTCGAGAATACGGTCGTTCCACAACACCGTCTCCAGGCAATTCGACAACGCCATAATGCGGTTAACCAGCGGGTCCGGCGAGCCGACCAGAAGGCCGTGATAGCTGCTGGTGTTGCAGCCGACGATCGTGGAGCATGCGAAACTGCCCCGTCGGTTCGTCAGAAGCCATTCTCTGGCCAACAGGTTCTCAAGCTCGCAACCCCTCGTCGAAACCCGGACGATCTCCATTGCATCAAACCGGAACCGCGACACGCGGCCCACTTGCCCCCTGCGATGCGTTATGCGTCACAATGGGCGTTTGGCACGACGCACATCGCCTCTGCAGATGGTCCAGTACGTTCATGAAGTTGATGTACGAGTCGTACGGTGAATCGTAGGGATTGAAATACTTGTGCACGTCGCCGTCGGCAAAATACTTGGTGCACATGTAATAGAAGTGATCCGAGGTCTGCAGCCTTCGCCAGTCGGTCAGGAGTTGTTCGTTGTTGGTCCGTTTGATCTTCTTCTCGAGCCGGTAAAGCTCGTAGATCGCGTTGGATTGCATCGGGTTTCCCAGCCACGCGGACAGATCCCGTTCAGTATCGGCCCAACTAATCACATGCGGGACGTCGATCACACCGAGCGGGTCATAGGAGGCCACCACCTCGCTGGGCGTCTTGAAATTGTTGTCCGGGTGCTTGAGGATTTCGCCGGGAAGATGCTTCACGAAATCGAAGATGCCGGTATCCGCCCACTGGTGTTCACCGAGGGTCTCGTAATCCATGAACAGATTCACGGTCTGTCCGCAGCCGTTGATGGCGTTGATCCAGTGTGCAAATTTCTCGGCCGTCAGCGGCCACTGGGCCCATTGACGGTTGGAGAAACGGAATGCGATGTCGTCGCTGAGCGAATAGTTTTTCAGCAACATCTTGATCCGGCGGCAGCCCTTGGGACGGTAGACGAAATTCGGGCTTCGGTAGCCGAGGATGTGATCGGCCCCTTCCGTAACCACCGCGTCGAAATCACCCATCGCTTCGATGAGCAGGCCTAGATCGTTGTTGTAGATCAATTCGGTGTTTCGGAAGACCTTCGGAGTCTGGCCGAACAGGCTCCGGATCAGTTCGGTGTGCTTGCGAACCTGCTCGACGAATTCCTGCCGCGAATAAAGGAAAGCAAGACTGTGATAGTAGGTCTCCCCCAGAAACTCGACACAGCCGGTCTTGGCCAGCGCGTGGAACGTGCTGAGAACCTCGGGGCTGTACTTCTCCAGCTGCTCCAGGAGAACACCGGTGAGACTGTAAGCGATGCGGAACCGACCCTCATGCTGCTGGATGAGCCGCAGGAGCATCCGATTGGCAGGCAGATAACACTTGTTGGCCACTTTCTTGCAGATCGCGGCATTTCGTCCCTCGTCGAAGTACCGCGCATCGTTGTCGAAAACCGTGTAGTGCCGCAACCGCATGGGTTGATGAACCTGGAAGTAAAAGCAAACCGAAGGCATAGCCTGCACCCATCCTTTCGTATCCTGTCGATCCGTCTTACATGTTCCCGATTTTCCCGAAGAACCCCGGCCCTCAGACGGGCACCAGCGTTTCCTCGTAGATCCGCAGGCAATTGCGGGCGGCATCCCGCCACCGCAACCTGCGCACCTCGAAATTCCCATGATTGCGGAGCGTCATCCGCAACGGAGGATATTTCAACACGGCCACGATCTTGTTCGCCATTTCGTTGACGTCCCAGAAGTCTACCTTCAGCGCGTGACGCAGAACCTCGGAAACCCCGCTCTGTTTGCTGATGATCACGGGAACGTCGTTGTCCAACGCCTCCAGCGGCGCGATCCCGAACGGTTCCGACACCGACGGCATCACATACAGATCCGCCATACGAAAGATCCGACGAACGTCGTCTCCCCGAAGAAAACCGGTGAACAGCACCTTGTGTCCGATTCCCAATTGCGCCGCCAGTTCGATCGACCGGTACATCAGGTCACCCGACCCGGCCATGACGAACTTGACATTGTCCATCACCTCCAGTACCTTCTTGGCCGATTGCAGAAAATACTCCGGCCCTTTTTGCATCGTGATGCGTCCGAGAAACAAGACGATCTTCTCTTCCCGACGGATCGTGACCGGCTCGGTCGACCACGTGCCGGTCCGCTCCACTCCATTGTAGACGACCTCCACCTTGTCGCCGGGGATCCCGTACCGGCTGATCACCACACCTCGAGTGTAGTGACTCACCGCGATCACCTTGTGGGCCCGCTGCATCCCCTCTCGTTCAATATCGTACACCATCTGATTGACGTGCTCGCCGCTGCGGTCGAATTCCGTGGAATGGATATGGACGACGAGTGGTTTGCCGCGGGCCATCGCTACGCCGATACCAGCCGGATACGTCATCCAATCGTGGGCATGCACCACGTCGAACTCCTCATCCCGGGCCAGCTCCATCGCCATGGAGGCATACCGATGTACCTCGCGATAAAGGTCCCCCGCGTAATCGTCGCCGTCGCCTTTGCCTGCGAATGTCTGAGTCGTTGTCACCGTCTCTCGTTTGCGACGCAGGTATTCCGCGATCTGCTCGTCGTACGTCTGCGGCGTCGCATACGCCTGCAACGGGGACAGAATCGACCGGAACTTGACGTTGGTCCATTGTTCTTCCTCAGACCGCATGATCGTCTTGCGATCCGTGTTTCTTCTCGCCCCCGGCGTCAGGAGTCTGACATGGGTCGCGTATTGACTGTCCACCATCTTGGGCAGTACGAACGTCACTTTCACGCCGAGTTGGTCCAGCGCCTTGGTCAGGCCGTAACATGCCGTGCCGAGACCGCCGCTGATGAACGGCGGGAACTCCCAACCCAACATGAAGACACGCACTCGCGTTCCCTCACCGTTTAGTCCCATATGTCCTCACTTACACTAGAGGTTTTCCCACTCGCCCGACACGACCTCCATGCCGACGACTCCCCGGAGCAACAAGCTCGGGACGCCGAGCCCACAGAACATCCCAATTATTGAGACTATCGGCAACGACCCGCACAATCTTGATTTTCGGGCGTTAAAAAGTTTCATGACGTACCCGAAAAGGGGTCATTCGAGCTCCTTCAGCAATAACCCTTCTCAAACACGGCCAAAACCCACTTTTCACTACTGAAAACATCATTGTTATATGACGTATTGCTTCGTTAGCCACGCCCATCATTTCACATAACAGATTGCCCAAAGGAAGTATTATAGGACTACTCAAAATCGGTGGACTTTCTGGGAAAATTGCTTACCCACGGGCCTTTGGATCTGTAGTGGCGACATGCGACAATATCGGACTTCCCCCTGAGAAAACAACCGCTCGCTCCTGACGATTTTCATCAAGAAAAAGGAGCGATTCGCTAAATGTTTGAATCAAGCAGGTCGATAGGCTCCATGGGCACGGGCGGCCAACCGTTATGGCGGCAGAATCGCCCGGCCGGCAACCACAACAAAGGTAAGGCCCGGCAGCGACATCGTCAGGACCGCTGACAGCATGCGGTGCGATGGAGATCGCGCGGAGACCGCCACCGATACCGGAGAGTCGACATGAGCAAGCATCCGAAAAAGAGCGGTAAGGGAAACACGAAACTCCAGGACCTTGTCGTCGTCGCGTTTCTGGAAGACATGGACGAGGCCAGAGAGTACGAAACGCTTCTTCGTCTCAATGACATCCCCGTGGTCGTTAAGGAACACAATGACAACGGCCTAGAGGGAAAAACCATCGCAATCATGGTCCCCGAGGATTACCTGGACGAGGCTCACGTGGTCATCGAGTCCCAGGACGCCTACGACGATCTCTGCGATTTTACGATGGATGAAGACGAAGACTTGGATTTCGGCGCCGACGACCTGGACGACGAAGGGTATTGAACCTGGGGGCGAGTTTGCGGTCAGCGCCGCGTGTTGGAACGTCACACACGGCCGCTTCTTTGGGTTGCCAAAGGGTGATCCGGCAAAACTTGCCCCACGACAGGCGATAGGAAACACAACACCATGCCAGAGACAAACGCCGCGAACAACAGCTGTGAACGCCGTTCCACGGGCGACCGCCGGATCAACCTTACGGACCGACGCCGTTACGACTTGGGCGGTAACCCTTATGACCCCAATTTCACCGATCGCAGAACGCACAAAGACCGCCGACAGAGCGTCGTGGACCGGCGTTTCGGTCTGGACCGCCAACGAGGCCCAGGCCGACGGCGTAGCGACGAGCGAAAATCAGCCGAGGAAGGGCAGATGTCAGACGAACAATTCGAATTCATCATGGCCATCGACGAGTACAAGCGGGTCAACGCCCGCCCGTTCCCGACTTGGACCGAAGTTCTGGAAGTCATCAAGGCCTTAGGGTACCGCAGAGTCGCAGAACCCCAGGCTTTGGCGCCCCACGGTTCCGTCTGCGAGTCGCAGGAAACTCCCGAGGCCCTTGCAAACGAGGAATAAAACCCGTTTTGCTTCGCACAGTCGCATCATCCAGGCGGTGCCACTGTGCGAAGGGGTCCCCCCTGCTTCTCCAAACCGCGATTTCGTTTATGCCGTAAATGGAGGGAGAATGCATTCCGGATGGTCGCTTCTCTCGCCATCACCTGCCGCGAGAAATCCGATCACCCACGCATGTCGTTCACGAACCCTCGGATCCCCGTAAAGATGATCTGAGCGGCCAGGGCCGTCAGGATCAGACCGGTGAGTTTCATCATCATCTGCAAACCCTTTTGCCCCAGCAATCTGGCGATCGGTACGGCCAGGAACAAAAACAGTGAGATCATCGCAACCGCCAAGAGCACCGCCGAACCGGCGATGAGCCTCTCGCGGCTGTTGCTGATTTCCATTCCCAAGACCAAGAGCGTGCCTAGAGTGCCCGGTCCGGCAATCATGGGAATCGCCAGCGGCACCACCGCGAAGTCTTCATCCACGTCCTGTGCAATTTCGCTCCGTTTGCCGGTAACCATCTGGATCGCGGTGAGAAACAACAGCGTGCCGGCGCCGACTTGGAAGGCTTGGACGGTGATGCCCAGAACGTGAAAAATCACATTTCCAAAAAAATATACCGAAAGACAAATCGTCAGAATCGCCAGGCTCGTGCGGGATGCGCAACGACGGCGGGCCTTGGCGTCCATATCCCCCGACAGCAGCAGGAACATCGACACCGAAAAGAACGGCGACAGCAGGAAGAAGACCTTGGTAAAAACATCCAGAAAAAGGAGCATTCGAGTACTCTCTCAATCACCTCTCTTTGAACCGGGGACAACTACAACGATTGACGCGATGGCCATTCCGACGCAGATTTGCCATTCCCATCACGGCAAGCCGGTTATGGCATCTTTATACGCCGGGTCGATATAGGCACGCGCACCGGTACTGAAGAGCAGGCGTGTCGGCCCGCCACCGGGAATGACGATCGCTTCGACCGAAGGCAAGCGATCGATCAATGCCAGCCCCGCCTCGGCGCCCAAGACGTTGACCGCAGTGGACAGCGCATCGGCGGTGGTCCCGTCCGGCGCGATGATCGTATCGCTGACGAGCCTGGCGGCCCCTTGGCCGGACCGGGTATCGAGCACGTGGCTGTGCTTCTGCCCCTGGACGACAGTGAAACGACGGTAATCGCCGCTGGTGGCGACGCTGACGTCCTCCAGTTCGAGAACCAACAGGTATTTCATCCCGTCAAAATCATCCGGAGCCACATCGGGATCCTGAAT
>JAGPGT010000055.1:0-7103 GCA_018055905.1 Phycisphaerae bacterium | reverse complement strand
GTCCCGCTGTCGACCTCGACGATCCGGTCCCCGGGGTTGACCTCCGCAGAAGGATTTCGAGCGATACTCGTAACCAGCAATCCCACAACGACGCTCAATCCGATCGCACACGCTGTTACGCATGAAACTGGCCGCATTCGATCTCTACCCATGCAAAACGTTATTGTCCAGCCTTTTCCAATTCGAAGTCTGAACGGAACCCTCCCTCAATACTAAATCGTAAAACGCAAATCGCCAACGCATAATGTATAATGCCTCCATGACTTCTCGAAAGATTGAAATTATTGCGGAACGAATTGAGCGCGAAGTTCTGCCGTTCGTTCGGAAGCCCGCCCGCTATATCGGCGGCGAGGTCAATCAGGTCCGCAAGGATCTGAGCCGATGCGATCTCACCGTCGCCTTGTGTTTTCCCGACGCCTATGAAATCGGCATGTCCAACACCGGCATACCCATTCTTTACCATGTTCTCAACCAGATGGAGAATGTGGCCGCCGAACGAGTGTTCGCTCCGTGGACCGACGCCGAGGAGGTTCTGCGGCGACAACGGATTCCGCTGTTCAGCCTGGAATCGAAGGCTGCAGTCGCATCTTTCGATGTGATCGGATTCGGCTTGACGAACGAGCTTTGCTACACGAATGTGCTGAACCTCCTTGACTTGGCGGGTCTCAAAATCCGTCGAAGCGACCGCACGGAATCTGATCCTCTGGTCATCGCCGGCGGCGGTATGGCCAACTGCTGCGAACCCATGGCCAACTTCATCGACCTGTTCGTACTGGGCGAGGGCGAGGAGGCGGTGGCAGAGCTTGCGAACCTGCTGATCCAGGCCAAGCGTCAAGGCTGGACGAAGCGACAATCCCTCTTAGAGGCTGCCAAGCGGTTCGATTGGGCCTATGCCCCGCAGTTCTATGAATTCCACTACGACGGACCTCGTGTGGTGTCCTTTCGCCCGACGGAGCCCGGCCTTCGAACACGCTTTCGCAGCGCGGTCGTGGAGGACTTCGAGAACGCCCCTGTACCCACCCGTCCGCTCGTTCCCTTTGTCGAGGCAGTCCACGAGCGAGTCAGTATCGAAATCATGCGAGGTTGTCCAGGGAGGTGCCGATTCTGCCAGGCCAGCTACTGCCGACGGCCCATCCGATTCCGCAGCGCACAAAAGATCTTTGAGCTGGCGAAGGCCTCCTACCAAGCCAGCGGCTTCGATACTGTGAGCTTGCTGAGCCTGTCCACGGCGGATTACCCGGACCTGGAGAATCTTGTGGGCCGGCTTCAAACGTACTTCGCAGCAAAACGCGTCGGTCTGTCAATTCCCAGCCTCCGCGTCGACCAACAACTATACCTCGTACCCAAGCTCTTCACCAGCGTGCGAAAAAGCGGATTGACCATCGCGGTGGAGGCCGCCGACGAAAGGCTCCGCCAGATCATCAATAAGCCCTTGAAGGACGCCGACCTTTTTGCGACGGTCGAAGAAGCCTACAAATCCGGCTGGGAGAAACTCAAGCTCTATTTCATGGTCGGCCTGCCCGGCGAAACGTTTGACGACGTCAAGGCCATCGTCGGCCTTTCCCATCGTCTCGCGACGCTACGGCGGTCCATCGACGGCAAAACCGGCAGCATCAATGTGGCGGTCAGTTGGTTCGTGCCCAAGCCGCACACGCCTTTCGCCTGGCTCCCCCAGAGGCCTCGCGAGTACTTCGAGCAGGCCGAGCGTATTATCATCGACGAGAAACTGCGCCTGCGGGCCAAGTTTCTCACGTTCAAATTCCACGAGATGGAGCAGAGCATTCTGGAGGCAACCATGGGCCGGGGCGACCGACGATATGGAGAGATCATTGAGACCGCCTGGCGACTAGGCGCTCGGTTCGACTTGTGGAACGATTGTTTCGACTATTCCCTCTGGCAAGAAGCGTTCGCCCGAGCCGGCTTGAACATCGAGACCGCGGCTCAAAGGCGTTTTGAAGTGGACGAACTTTTGCCCTGGTCACATCTGGGCGGTCCTGCCCAAGACTACCTGCGGGCCCACTACGATGACGCCATGAAGGCCGTGAATTCTCGCCCCTCATGACGGTTCAAAGAACGTTCTGAGACCGTACGGTCACCAATCTGCTGAAACAAACCGTCCACTGCGAAGATGTTTTGGCCTGTCTCCGTAACCCTGCCATCGACAAACTTTGTGTCGTTGTGCTCGATATTTGAACCTGCCCAAGATGAACGGGACATCCTGGAAAACTTCCGACAAAACGTCTCCGCCTGCGTCGCCTGATCACATGCTTCCACCGGAAGCCGCATGGCAGTAACCGCACAGGGGTACCTTGCCGAAATCTAAGAACTTCTTCCGCAAAGCGAAAGAATTTCTTTTGACACCGCCCAAAGGAGCGCTATAAACTTGGCTTTATAGCACAAGCCTTGAACGAGGGCTTAATACAGTGTTTATTGGTTCGGTTTGATATAACCCTAGGGGTTGCGCTGGTTCCGGAGAGACGGTTCCCAGGCGACCGGATTCATCAGACAAGGAGACTGCTATGGCACAAGAGAAAGCGATCAGTTCGCTCATGACCGAGACACGAGTGTTTCCCCCGCCGGAACGGATCAGAAAGCATGCCTATATCTCCAGTGAAGAGCAGTATCGGAAGATGTGGGAGCAGTCGATTCGTAATCCAGACGGTTTCTGGCTGGAGCAGGCCCAGACGCTCAGTTGGTTCAAGAAGCCGACGCAGAGTCTGCGATACACGTGGGACAGTGCCGCCCGCAAGATCGAACACACTTGGTTCGCCGACGGACAGATCAACGTCTCTTACAACTGCCTAGATCGCCACCTGGGTACCCCGACCGCCCAAAAAACAGCTCTGATCTGGCAGGGCGAAATCGACTCGGCCGTCAAGAAGTTCACCTACGAGCAGTTGCACAAGGAAGTCTGCAAGTTCGCGAACGTTCTCAAATCGAAGGGAATCACCAAAGGCGACCGGGTCGCGATTTACATGCCGATGGTGCCGGAACTTCCGGTGGTGATGCTGGCGTGCGCCCGCATTGGGGCAATTCACTCGATCATCTTCGGCGGTTTCAGCGCCGATGCCATCGAAGGGCGCGTCAACGACTCCGACTGCAAGATGCTCATCACTGCGAATGTCTCTCTGCGCGGCGGCAAGCACATCCCGCTCAAGGCGATCGCCGATGAGGCCCTCAAGAAAACCCCCACCATTGAGAGCGTGATCGTGGTTAAAACCGCAGAGGATCCATGCGCGATGCAGGCCGGACGCGATTTCTGGTATGACGCGGAAATGGCCAAGGCCTCCGACCAGTGCGAGGCGGAGAAAATGAACGCCGAGGATCCGCTGTTCATCCTCTATACTTCCGGTTCAACCGGCAAGCCCAAAGGCGTCGTCCACACCACTGCGGGCTACTTGCTTCACGTTTCCCTCACCCACAAACTGGTCTTCGATGTCCATGAGGACGATATCTATTGGTGCACCGCCGACATCGGCTGGGTAACCGGACACAGCTACATCGTCTACGGCCCACTCGCCAACGGCGCCACCTCGCTGATGTTCGAGGGTATCCCGACGTATCCGGACGCCGGACGCTTTTGGCAGATCTGTGACAAGTTCGGCGTTACCTCCTTCTACACCGCCCCTACGGCGATTCGTTCACTGATGCGTCTAGGTGAAGAATGGCCTGCCAAGTACAAGCTCGACAAGCTGCGGATCCTCGGTTCGGTCGGCGAGCCGATCAATCCCGAAGCTTGGATGTGGTACTACAAACACATCGGTCATGAAAGATGCCCGATCGTCGACACCTGGTGGCAGACCGAAACCGGCGGCTTCATGATTACGCCTCTGCCCGGCGCGTTCAATCTCAAGCCCGGCAGTGCTACGAAACCCTTCTTCGGCGTCGATCCCGTCGTGCTTCGCGACGACGGCTCCGAGTGTGACCGCAATGAAGGCGGCAAGCTTTGTATCCGGCGCCCATGGCCGGGCATGATGAGAACGATGTGGGGCGACCACGACCGTTTCATCGACACTTATTTCACAATGTTCGCCGACCAGTACTTCACCGGCGACGGTTGCCGTGTGGACCAGGATGGCGATTACTGGCTGATGGGGCGTATCGACGATGTCGTCAACGTCTCGGGACACCGCATCGGCACCGCAGAGGTCGAAAGCGCGCTGGTCAGTCATCCGAAGGTCGCCGAGGCCGCGGTGACGCCCATGCCCCATGAGATCAAGGGGCAGGCCCTTTACGCTTTCGTCACCCTCAAGGAGGGCATCCACGAAAGCGAAGACCTCAAGAAGGAATTGGTCATGCACGTCCGCAAGGAGATCGGACCGATCGCAGCGCCCGACGTAATCCAATTCGCCCCGGCCCTGCCCAAAACCCGGTCGGGCAAGATCATGCGCCGAATTCTTCGAAAGATCGCCGAGAACAGCACCGACAATCTCGGAGACATCACGACTCTGGCGGACCCGAGCGTGGTCGAAGTCCTGGTCAAAGGCCGTGGAAAATAACGTGCAACCGATAATGGATGTTGGATGATTGGTTGGCCGAAGGCGGCTTGATGCGGCCTTCGGTCAACCATCTTTTCTCTCCTGTATGGTCTTGATATCCATTTTCAATCGCAGGGAGCGATCATGACGGATCTCACAGCGCAACAGACCGATCTCTCTCACCACCCGACCTCCCGTCGCGGCTGGATCGTCACTTTCGCCGGTACGGGCATCAATCTGGCTCTGGGGGTCCTGTATTCCTGGAGCGTTGTCAGCAAGGAGATCCCCGCCGAGTGGGGCTGGACGGAAGCGGGCAAATCGCTTCCTTATTCGATGGCCTGTTTGGTGTTCGCCCTGATCATGGTGCCGGCCGGCCGCATGCAGGACCGCATGGGCCCCCGCTTGGTGGCAACGATCGGCGGCATCCTGGTCGGGATCGGCATGATTGTGGCCAGCCGCACCACATCGACTCTGGGATATGCGATCGGTTTTGGACTATTGGCCGGCGCGGGTATCGGCTTCGGATACGCCTCGGCGACCCCCCCGGCCGTCAAGTGGTTCTCCGCCGCCAGAACCGGGCTCATCGCGGGCATTGTGGTATCCGGATTCGGCCTGGCGAGCGTATACGTGGCCCCCTTGGCAAAAGCCCTGATCAAGTCCTACGGCGTGCCTACAACCATGTTGGCGTTGGGGATCGGGTTTCTTGTCGTGGTGGTCGCGCTGTCGCAGTTACTTCGAATTCCTCCCAAAGGTTACGTCCCGGCCGGAGCGAAACCCGCTTCCACAGGCGTGATCCGGAAAGAGGATTTTACCCCCAGCGAGGTCTTGCGGACTTGGCAGTTCTATGTCCTGTGGTTCATGTATGCCTGTGGCGCCGGCGCGGGACTGATGATCATCTCCAAACTCGCCACGATGGTTCAGGTGCAGGCGGGCGTCACCCTCGGCTTCATCCTCGTGGCGGTACTGGCGATCGGCAATGGGGCCGGCCGAATCGTCGCCGGGATGGTTTCGGACAAGATCGGACGAAAAGCCACTCTGTTCTGCTGTTTCGTATTGCAGGCGGTCCTGATCCTGCTGTTGTCGCAGGCCAAAACAGGCACCGTCCTGGGCGGCACAGTCGTTCTGGCGATTCTCTCGGCCCTGATCGGGGCCAATTACGGCGCCAACCTGTCGCTGTTCCCCTCGGTCACCAAGGACTTCTACGGCCTGAAGAATTTCGGCATGAATTACGGCCTAGTGTTCACAGCCTGGGGTCTCGGCGGTTTCATGCTGTCCCTGTTGGCAGGCAAAGTCTACGATGCAACGAAGACTTTCGCCTTTGCCTACTACTGCTCGGCAGGTCTTCTCATCGCAGCGGCGGTGGTGACATTCCTCGTAAAGTCCCCACAGCAACAGGCGCCCTCGGCCGCCGGGTGATTTGATTGCGGGTTTACACTCACACCGAAGACAGCGTACAAGCACGACGGCTTGTACGCTGTCTGTCTTTGGGGAACCGTTGGAAACCGATTTGGGATAGCGAGGGGGAGGTCTACAAACCGTGAATCGGGAAAATCTTCGCCTTGAGCGTGTCGATCGAGGCCTGCAGCGAGGGCAACACCATTTCCCGCTGCTGATTCGTCACAGGCAATTCCCGATCCCGGAAACCGCCCTGCCAGTCTAAGCTCTGAAGCATAACGCCGCCGATTGCGGCATCCATCCCCTCCGCCAGATCCTGGCCTGAGAGAATTGTCCAGGCCAGCGACCACGCTCGCACAGTGTTTTCGACGTGATAGCCGCCCCCCCCCGTCATCAGGATGGGTTTGTCGAACCGCAGGAGCCGGTTGATGAGCTCCACGTAGACGTTGTTGGTCAACTGCAGATGTGCCATCGGGTCGCCTGCGAGCGTGTCGGCACCCAGCTCGAATACGATCACGTCCGGACCAAACTTCCCGATCAAAGGCGGAACAATCTCGTAAAACGCGTACAGATATGCCTCATCAAACGTGCCGACCGGCAACGGGAGGTTCACACAGTACCCCCGACCGTCCCCTTCGCCGATCTCATCTTCGAAACCAGTCCCGGGGAACAGAGTCCTGGGGTTCTCGTGCAGCGAGATCGTCATCACATCGCTGCGATTGTAAAACGCATAAGCGACGCCGTCGCCGTTATGAACGTCCACGTCCAGATAGAGAACGCGTTTGCCCGCATCCGCCAGGACCTCGCAGGCCAAAGCGCAGTCGTTGATGTAGCAAAACCCCGTCGCTTTCTCGGGAAATGCGTGGTGAAACCCGCCGGAGGGATTGAATGCAACCTCCGCCTCCCCCGACAAAATCAACTGCGCGCCGAGCAGTGTCCCGCCCGCGGCCAACACCGCATAATCATACATTCCCCGGAAGACGGGACAATCCGGCGTCCCGATGCCCATGTGCAGGGCGTCGAGCTCCCACTTACCGTTTTGCGTGGTCTTCAGGGCGTGCAAGTACCGAGCCGAATGGAATTTCTTGAGCACGGACCGCGGTGCAGGAACAGGGGCCACTTCGCGAGTCGTTTCACCCCAAAGCAATCCCAGGGTATACAGCGTTCGCCGTGTGCGTGCCGCGCGCTCCGTTTTGAACGGACAATCCTCGGGATAGTGATACTTCTCGA
>JAGPGT010000054.1 GCA_018055905.1 Phycisphaerae bacterium | reverse complement strand
CGAAATGCTCCGTGCGTCGATGCCCCGAAGCCGGCCGTAGGCGGCGGTTTGATCCAAGTTCTTGTACGAAAGCTCCATGCGATCATTCTCCTGAGAGTCTTCAAAATCTCCTCTGTGCGAGCGAAGGGCATGCCTTCACCCCTCCGTTTCTCCATTGTCCTCGAAAACCCGCCGGTCGGCAACTGGGAAAAACCGGCAAACCCGCCGCATGCGCCCACGGAATGCGGATTCCGCATTCCGTCATGGTTGCTTTTTGAGAGCCCATCCCGTATCACTGGCTTTGCTTTGACAACCTCTGTAGATGAGAGTGACACAATGACCAAGAGAATGCTGCTGATCGGATCGATGACGGTTCTGCTGGCTCTTTCCCTCCATGCCCAGGAGAAGACTCGCCTGGTCACGGATCGAAGTCTGGAGCTGACCGGGTTCCAGGACCCCAGGCCGTTCACGGCCGCCTACGACCTGCGGATCGATTTCGTGATGGTGTACGGGGCGCACGAGAGCCGCGTTCCCGCGATCAAGTCTTGGGTGGAGCAAGGCTATGTGCCGCACCTGATGACCGGCATCGCCTGGGGCGACTACCAGGACTTCAAGGACATCAGCGGCCGGGACATCATGTCCCTGGCCCAGATCAACGCCCAGGGCAAAGAGAGACTCCACGGCCCGCGCGTCCCCTACGTCGTCCCGTCGGTCGAATTCGCCGACTACATCACCGAGAAGCTCAAGCCCCTGATCGACGCCGGCATTCTCGCCATCCACCTGGAGGAGCCCGAATTCTGGGCCGATACGGGGTTCTCGCCCGCCTTCGCCCGCGAGTGGGAACTGTACTATCACGAGCCCTACGTCCGAGCCGACAGCTCGCCCGACGCCCAGTACAAGGCCAGCCGGCTGAAGTACTATCTCTACGGCCGAGCTCTACGCCGTGTGGCGGAGGCCTGCAAGGAGTACGCCCACCAAAAGTACGGCCGCGAGCTTCGCATCTACGTGCCCACGCACAGCCTGATCAACTACACGCAGTGGGCGATCGTATCGCCGCAGTCGTCGCTGATCGATTCGGCCGTCGTGGATGGCTGCATCGCCCAGGTCTGGACCGGTACCGCACGCACCGCGAACGTCTACCAGGGCAGAGCCGCCGAGCGCACCTTCGAGACCGCCTTCCTCGAATACGGCGTGATGCAGGAACTGGTCCGCGGGACGAACCGCCGGATGTGGTTCCTGGCCGACCCGATCGAGGACAACCCGCGATACGACTGGGACGACTACCGCGTCAACTACAAGGCGACGCTGATCGCCTCGCTGCTCCAGCCGCACATCTGGCACTACGAGATCTGTCCCTGGCCGTCGCGGATCTTTCTCGGAAAATACCCCGCGGGTTCGCCCGACGCCAAACCGATCCCGGCAGCCTACGCCACGACCCTGTGCACCGTGTTCAACCAGCTTCGCGATATGAATCAGCCGGAAATCGAATGGCAGGACGCAACCCACGGCGTGGGCGTCTTCATGGCCGATTCGGGGATGTTCCAGCGGGCCGAGCCTGCGTACCGACTGGCGGCGCGCGATGGCAGCGACCCGACCACCGCCGAGCGAAAGGACATCCAGCACTTCTCCGCCTTCTACGGCCTGACGCTCCCCCTGCTCAAGCACGGCGTGCCCGTCCAGCCGGTGCAGCTCGACAACGTCGCCCGATTCCCGAACTACCTGAGCGACTACAAGGTGCTCGTGCTGAGCTACGAATTCATCAAGCCCGAAACGCCCGCGATCAACCAGGCGGTGGCCGAGTGGGTCGCCCAGGGCGGCGCACTCGTCTACGTCGGCGCCGACACGGACCCCTTCTCCACAATCACCGACTGGTGGAACACCGGCAAGAACCGCTACGACACGCCCGCCCAGCACCTGTTCAGCATCCTCGGCCTGGACCGCAAGGCAGCCGAAGGCCGCTACACCTTCGGCAAAGGCCACGTTTTCGTCCAGCGAAAGCACCCGGCCTACTACTCCCGCTCGCAAGAAGCGGCAAACACCTATCGCACGATAATCAAGCAAGCCGCCGAAGCCGCGGCCCTGGCCTACCGCGAGAACAATTTCCTCAAGCTCCGTCGCGGCCCCTACATGATCGCCGCCTGCCTGCGGGAATCGGTCAGTGAAGAACCACTGGAGTTGAAGGGCCAATTCGTTGACATCTACGACCCGAACCTGCCGGTGGTGAGCGACGTGACATTGCAGCCGGGCCAGCAAACCTGGCTGCTCGACCTAGACCGCCTTGACGCGAACAAGGCCGAACCCATAGCCTCCGCCGCCCGCTTCGAAACCTGGAAACAAACAGACAACGGAGTCGAGTTCACCCTCTCAGCCCCGACAGGAATCCGGATCGTCTCCCGCATCCGCGTCCCGAAGCGTCCGACAAGCATCACAATCGCAGACCAGGAACTGACGAATTACCCATGGCACGAACAGAGCCGCACGGTGTTCTTCGAATCTCCCAAGGGCGTCTCAAGACAGCACGTCAAGATCCTCTGGTGACCTTGTGGGATCCCAACACACAGGACAATGTAGATTTCGCGCAAGAGCGGCGGCATGAGTGCAGTGTCGCCGGAACGTCTGGAGTGCACGGACTTACGGGACCCCAGCATCCATTCCTGGTGTTCCCGCTGAGGAGTTGCCGGAAGCACGCCAACGGTCTAAGCAATCCGAGCACAGAGCATTGTCCGGCGTTCTCGTATTCCCGAGGTAGTCAACTACGTATCGATACTTCTGCCCAGCCGCCGAGACGATTTCTGCATCACAGATGCTGCAGTAGTCACCCGGAGACTCGGCAGTGAAATAGAACATCAGGTCCGCCGATCTGACATCAGCAGGAGTAAAACCTTCTGCCGCGAGAATCGACTCGAATCTCTCACGCAACGACAAGAGCGAAAGCCGCAAGGGCTTGATGTGTCTGAAGACCTCGGGGCATGGTTCCTTTGCCTTCAGATCGACCATAACGCAAGCCACGCCGATGGCTTTGCAGGCTCGGCGTAAATGTGGATGCACAAACGAACACCCGCTTGTGGCGTGATGTGCGATGCTGTGGCACACACTATTCATTCTCTTACACGACGGCATCTTGCCTCATTGCATTCAACAAGACTGGCCCCCTATGCACGGAGACCCACAAGCAGCGGAATCGCCGTTCGGTTCCGCCTCTGGCGAGGCGGGAGTTTACCGCATTCCGGCCACCAGCGAGTACCGACTGCCGAAGAGAGCCGCTTGACCCCCCAGCAACAGTTCTCCGCGTGCGTTCCATCGAATCCTCATAACAGGGTCGGCACCGATCGATGCCGACCCCGCGCCGTATGGCACCGCCACGATGCTCGAGACGGGGACCCCAAACGCGATATAACGCGTTTGGGAACCCTCGCACCCCTGCGTTGGCCTATCCCCCGTGACGGCAAACCCATTGTACCCCAACCCGCTGGTGGCCGAAAAGCGACAAACCCGAAATGCTGAGTCTTACAATCGCTGGGAAGAACGAGGGTGGCGTTCGCTACCCCGCCCCGAAAGCCTCTGCTGTCTTTACGTCTCCCGGGTTTTCGGATAGACTGTGGTTATGAACTGGTCAGATTACATTACGGTGGACCCGCAGGTGTGTCATGGCAAGGCGTGTATCAAGGGCACGAGGATCATGGTTTCGGTGATTCTGGACAATCTGGCGGACGGCCAGAGTGCCGAGCAGATTCTCGCCAACTATCCGTCCCTCACGCCGGAGGCAATCCGGGCCGCTATCGCCTACGCGGCCGAATTGTCTCACGAGCGAATCCTCAGCCTGCCGGCATAGGAACAAAGCCATGCGGTTCAAAACGGACGAGAATATGCCTCTGGAGGTGGTAGACCTCCTGCGAGCCGCCGGCCACGACGCACAGAGCGTATTCGATCAAGGTCTGAGCGGGAAGCCGGACGACCAGATCGCCTCCATCTGTAGGCGAGAAGACCGGGCGATCATCACCCTCGATTCGGACTTCGGCGACATCCGCACATACCTCCCCGCCGACTATTCGGGCCTGCTCGTTCTCCGATTGCCGAACCAAAGTGCCCCAGAGGTAGTTCGCGTCATCCGCCGATTGTTGGAGATGTTTGCGACGACGGATTGCCGTGGACAGTTGTGGATCGTGGAGCGAGACCGCATCCGAATTCGCAGTTGAAGGGGATCGCACGATGGACATGAACCGAAAGAAGCAGTTCCTGCGGCTTTGGGAGAAGCACTTCCTCTCCTGCGGCATTCCCGGCAAACTCGAAGGAGAGCGATAGAAGACGCCCGAGTTGGTAAAGGAATGGATCTCCCAGGTTCCGGAGTTTCGAGCCCCCGCCAAATTCATCATCTTCAAGCGATGGGATCGGCTCGAAGAGACCGACGTGCCCGATGTGGCGATCTTCTTCGCCGGGCCGGATGTCCTGTCGGGGCTGTTCACTCTGGCCAACTTCGACGTGGCCCAGCCCAACGGCGTCTTCGTCCCGTTCGGGGCCGGGTGCGCGTCCACGATCCAATATCCGTATCTCGAGAGCCGGTCCGATTCCCCCCGAGGCGTGCTCGGCCTGTTCGACGTGTCGGCGCGTCCCTTCGTTTCCCCCAGCACTCTCACCTTCTCCGTCCCGATGAGCAAGCTGGAGCGCATGATAGACAACATGGACGAGAGCTTTCTCACGACAGAGTCATGGCGCAAGGTCTGGAAAAGGATCGAGAATCCACAGTTGAAGAAGGCTCCCAGCGACTGACCGGCAGTGAACGTCCCTGACGCGGTTGGACGATGCAGAAGGTCCCACTTCATAGCCCGGACCCGACCCGACCGATCGTTCTGAAAAGCTCCACCCGAACCGGTGAAAGCCGCAAGAACCGTCAACCCCGAAAGCAAGGACGGGACAAACACTGCTCCGGTGTCGATGATGCCATCGTCCGCCCACGACCGATTCTCTGGGCCGACCAGGGGACTTGAATTCCCGCTGAACCAACACGGCGGCGTAAAAAGCGAAAGCCGATGGTGGGATTTGAACCCACAACCCCGGCTTTACGAAAGCCGTGCTCTACCGTTGAGCTACATCGGCGAAAAAAATCAGTTTACCAATTGTTTTCGGCCCTGTAAAGCGTATCCATGACAGAAAATGCAGGGGATTGGTGGGGCTGACGGGATGATGCCCGTGCGGGGCGGCAGGACCGGAATCGGCAAGACTATTGCTCGCCGAGCGCTTCGATATCCGCCAAGTCCTTTCCCCGACCCGTCGTTCGTTTGTTCACGAGAAAGTCTTCTCGTCCTATAAAGTACACGGGGGTGTTGGCATAAAACCCCACGACCTTTCCTGCGTCGGCCTTCTCCCAGGGGACGCCGCTGACCCTGGTGATAATGTCGATTCGCACGGGGGGAACGCCGAGCTGCACGATCATGCCCGGGGTCGTGAAATCCTCCTTGGACAGATTCAGCGAGCCGAAACCGAGTTCATCGAGGGCCATGAGAATCCGTTCGGCGTTTTCGTCTGCCGGCCGGACAAACAGATCGATATTGCCGGTAACGCGTGGTGCGCCATGAAGCGCCAGGGCGTACCCACCCACGATGATGTATTCAGCCTTGTGTCTGTTGAACAGCTCGAGCAACTCTTTGAAGTCGTTGCGAATGTCCATAGAAACTACGCCTGAGTTCATCGACCGCAGCGAGGCGTTCCTCAGGCGGCTGGGCCAGCCAATACTCCAGGTTCTGCCGGATCTCCGAGTGAGCGTCCAAACGCCGTTTCTGTACAATCGTTTGAATCATATTCCCAGTATATCACAGGTGGTCAGATCGTGCGCGGTCAATTGCACGCTGGGGCGAGGGGGTTAGGAGAGTTGCTTCTGGGCCGTTTGGTGTGGGACGCGTCGTCTGTCGCATGTTCATCGCGTGCACGCCGTGAGCAGGAAGAGGCTGCCGATGGCGCAGAATATGAGGGTGTACCATAGCCTCCAAGCTGCCAGGGAGCGGCCATTGAGCGTGCCCTAGGTGCGGACCTCCAGCAGGGGATTCAATTCGTTGACTGTCGGATTGGCCTGTTCCACCGTGGCGATGAGGCGGTATTCCTGACCCGCCTGTAGTTGTGGTGCTTCTCCCCAGGAACGAGGTCGGCACAACGCGTGGTCTTTCATGGCCCAGACCTCAAGATCGGACAAGCGGTACATCCTATGGGCCACTGGGGTTTTCCCTTGCGTGATTTGCCACGACAATATGAACTCCCGGCCGGCCCGAAACCGTCTCGCAACTTTTGGCGGCACGAATTGCTCCTTGCCCGCGTAATCCGCCAGATTGCCCCGCAATGGAGCGCGCAAGGTGATCGTCACTCCGTGCGCGGGCGAGACGATCGGGCAAAAGACGATCTGACGCCAGCCACAGACGCTGAAATCCAAGGGCATTTCCGCCCGCTAGTTGTCGCGTTTCTCGTATTCAAGCCACGTGATGTACGAGACATAGGACTGGGCTGCGATGGCGATGAGTATGAGCGCCAAGCCGCCCACCGCCGGGGTCAAAAGAGGGAATCTTGCTGCTGCCAGCCCGAACGCTCTGAGTTTGGATAGAGAAATCGACATGGCCGCCTCCTTCAGACCAAAGAGACTGGACGTCTTTCTCGCGATTCACCGTCTGCCTCAAGAGATCCACATCGTCGCTGGCGTGCAAGTACCTATTCAATGCGTCAAATTCCCGATGCGTGGCGGCGGTCTCCGGATCAGTCCGTTCCTTCCTCTGTCTGAAGAATCCGCAATGGCAGACACTGCGATGGGGACGGTTCGCGAGTTCTGCGCGCAAGAAGAAAGGCTGCGAATCTGGTCCGCAGCCTTGAGAGAAGTCACATCGGGGAGTGGTCACAGGGCCCTGCGTCGTCGCAGCCAGCCGGCCAGACCCGCGCCGAAGGCGCCGAGCAGAATGGCGCCGGGGGCGGGGACTGTCGGGAGGGTGTTGATCCCGACGCGGACGCGATAGGCGCCGTCGTTGTCGTCATAGGCGCCCGGCGCCCCTACGAAACCGAAACCGTCGGGAATGCCCAAGGCCAGGCGGGTCGCCCCGGCCGGGGCGATGAACTCCTGAAAGACGTCGCCGGAGGTGACGCCGTCGCCGATGTAGAACACCTGACGCAGGGCGGGACTGAGCGTCAGGAAGTCGGTTCCCAGGCCGCCGGGCGTGAAATCCAGCGTTGCGGGGGCCGGACCCGAACTGGGAATGAACTGGGAATGCTGTCATCGAGAAAGACGCCAACAAGCGGTCCCTGAGGCCCCTTGTACCCGCTGATCCCGTCCAAGGCGGTCAAATCGCTTCCACTCAGGCCGTTGCCGCCGGGCCCGTAGAGCGGGGCCCCGAAGCCATTGAAGAAGCTGATTCCGCCGACCGCAGGGTCCATGACTCGGATGACGTCGCCCGGCGCGACGCCCAGGATCGGCGGCAGCGTCTCCTGGATCTCCTCGGGGGTCGGTCCTGCATGACGAATCAGGTGCGTCCCGGTATTCCAGGGGTCGGAGGCAGGCGGAATCGTCAAATCCGTGCGGCCGGCCAGGAAAATGGCGTCGCTGCCGCTGATGCTTAGAGTGAAAATGCTCCCGGCCTGGACCACGCCTGCGGGCGCCAGAAACAGAGCGGCCAGCAAAGCGACAATACTGTACTTCTTCACGCGATTGCTTGAGCTTGTCATTTGATTTCTCCTTAGCCCCCGTTTCCTTTGCAGGCGGGCGACCCGTACGAGACCAAGTAATTGGCTTGGGACTGTATCCTGATCTCCAACTCGTGTTCGTACAGCCCTTCTATCGTGATGACATAGGTACACGCCTGTTTTGCAGGCAGTTCATTCTTTTTCACAGAAATAATATATGAATACTGTTCATTTGGATTAGATGAAAAGACCCATGGAATCTGGGAGATTCTTCGCAGGTGTGGGTCCTCAATTGGCAAGGCTCGGCCGGCACAAGATGAATCTGGCCAACTCGTTCAGTCGAACCATTCGTCGCCTGGGTCGAAGGGCGGGATGCAGATGTTGACGATTCGCAGCTTGCCGACCGCGCGGTGGCGACATCCCGGCCGGATCAGAACTGTGCTGAACGGGCGGACCGGGATGAGGTCGCCATCGAGTTCCAGGTGGCCCTCGCCTTCGAGGACGAGGTAGATCTCGGTGTGCGTCTTGTGGTAGTGGACCTTGGCGTCCTGGCGGATGTCCACGATATGGACCGTCACGGCGTCGTTCTCCGGCAGGGCGAAGGCCCGCTTCGCAAATCCGCAGGGGCATTGCACCGCCTCAATGTCGTCGAAGTGAGCGAGAATGTAGTTGGCCATGGCGCCTCGTTGTACGTTTTGTGTCATGCGTTCTACATCTACATGCCTTCGGTTGGTTGGGCGGCCCTGACGCTGATTGATCATAATGTTTTCCAACCGGAGGGACAAGGGGGACACTTTCCGTTTTACGCAGGGACGGTTCGTCTGGGTTATCGGTCCCAAATTGACGTAAGTGTCCGTCAGAGCCTGATTTCGCTTGACAGGAGGGGGGTTGATGCGTTAAGCTGGATAAAATGGCCGGAGGCTCGTTGAAAGGGATGCTAACGAAATGATAGTCAGACGTGTGTTTTCCGCCGTCCTCGTCGGGGGTCTGGTTCTGGGTATATCGATTGGGTGGGCGCAGGTGGACAGCAGCCGAATCGATGAGGTCATCAAGAAAACAGTCCTGACCCCCCAGGATCTTGAGGTCATCGACGCATTCGCCGCCGATGCGATCGGTAGGCTGGTTCGAACCGTTGATTTCACGGAAGTGGCCAGGACCCGAGCATCCATCGTTGGTCACCAGAGCACGCAGGCTCAATATGCCCAGCGGTTCTCGGAAGCCTGTTTTCGGGAGATCACCAAGGGTTTTGATTATGCCAACCATGAGATCTCCGATCCGCAGAGGCGGTTCAAGGTGTTCGTCAATCTACTGATCCTCGTCAACGAACTCAACGATCCCCGGCTCATCGACCTGGGGATTCGCATGATTTCGCACGAAGCGAGCATGGTCCGCTACTGGGCGGTTCGCGTGGCGACCAGTCCGAGTCTCTGGGAGAAGCTCAGCCAAGACCCGGTCGCGGCGACAACGATGTCCCGCAGGATTCTGGACGCCTGCATTCAGGCGGCGCCGACCAGCAGCCCTGAAGTTCTGAATCTGATGGTTCAGTTCGCCGGGCGGTTCGATACGCCTGCGACCGTCGAGTTGCTGAGCCGGATCGTGGATGTCCGGATCAAGAGTTACGCCGAGTGGAATGTTAAATACGAGCTTGTCGATACGAGCATTCTCAGACTCCTCAGCGCTAAAATCATTGCAGGAGGCGCGTCCAACGATCAGCTTGTCCGACAGTTCGCTCAGCTCTATTCCTACGCCATTCAGCGATACATCCGTGGGACGCAGAACAATGTGGTTCGAGGGCTGTCTCGAAACTATTTGGCTGCGGTGCTGATTGAGACCGAAGAGCAGTGCCTCAGCAAACTTCTGGGCGGGACACAGACCGGCATTCGGCGGGCCCTGGAATCCGGCGACATGAATGCCCTTCAGGCGGAACACGATCGTCTTCTGGGGGGGGCGGCCGGTCGAGGGGCCTTGCCTTCCAAGTTTAACTTCAACTACGGCAACAACCGCACGGCGCCTCTGGTTTTGCCGGAGCCACAGCCGGGCAAGACCATCGTGGAAACGGTGTTGCCGGTGGAGTCGCCCGAAGCGGGTGAACCGGCTCAGCCATGATGCGGGGGGGAATCGGGGGATTTCCTGCAGACCGGGATCGGTTCGGACCGATATCGAGGGGGGCAATACCCTATATGAGAACCCATGTTCTACTGCTGGTGATCGTGTTATTGGGGACGGCCGGATGCGCCGGATCCAAGCCGGCATTTTATTGGTATCATCCCGACAGGACGTTCGAGGAGGCCAAGGCCGACTACGCCGAGTGCGAGGTCAAGGCGCAGGAGGAGGCCGAGCGGATAGTTGAAGACGAGTACTTTGAACGTCTCCGCTCGCCGGTCGTATTGTCCGGCGACGAAGAAGCGGTGAAGAAGAGAAAAAGGCAGACGAAGTCCAAGGACTCTGCGTCGCTGGCCAGGGACGAATGGCAGGATCTTTACAAGCAAAACGCCTTCTCCGGCTGCATGACCAGCCGGGGGTACGTGCAGCTTCGGGGATATCAGGTTTCGCAGGAGTGCAGGACCAAAGAGCTTCCGTTGGGCGCCATCGCCGGCAAGCGGGTGAAGTAAGATTCGGACGACAAGACTCTCGACGTGAAGGCACGCCGGCATGATAATGCGCCTGGGTCTGGATTTGACAGGGTTTGAACTAATGCGGATGAAAGAAGGGTTGGACATCGCACGCGAAGGTAACGTCGCTGTGGCTACATTCAAGAGCCCCTGCGTCAGCGATTCGGAAGAGATCACAAATGCTTCGGCGCAATTGCGGGAATATATTGCGTCGGATCCTCCCCGGCGGATGGTATTCGACTTCCATGGCGTAAAGTTCTTCTCGTCTCAAGTCCTCGGGTTGCTTCTGGAAGCCCGGGCACACTTAAGACCCCACAGCGGAGAAGTCGCCATTACCTCCCTGAGTCCGCAATTGCAGCGGGTTTTCAAGATCACCAACCTGGACAAGATCTTTCGCTTCTATCCGGATCGGGCCAGTGCCGTCCGTTTGGCAACCGCCGGGAACAACTGACCTGCCGCAGTCGGTCTCCCGCGGCGGTGAGTACGTCTCACACGTGAGTGCGTCCTCCGCGGTGCGTTGCCTTGGATCGTCGCACAGGGTTTTGATCACGTTTTTCCTTGTGATCCTCCAGCAGCTTCATGGCTTTCTTGACATCAGAGACCTTCAGGACCCCCGTCGTCCGCCCGCCTTGAGCCCCGGCGGTACAGTAAGCATAGGAGATATTCACGTGGCCGACCGCGAGTTTCTCGGCCACCACCGCCAGAGCTCCCGCCTTGTTGGCCAGGTTCACACACAGAACCTCCGTCTCGTTATAGGGCATGTTGAGTCGGGCCAGGACCTCACGGGCCTTCTGTGGGTCTTCGAACACCACCCGCATTACGCCGTTCTCAGCGGAATCCATCATGGTGATCGCCACGATGTTGACCTTGACCTTTGCGAACTCGGCCAAAGCCTGCGCCAGCACGCCGGGCTTGTTGACCATGAACACGGAAAACTGCGAAGCGATATACATTCTACTGCCTTTCCACCTTCCATCGTGTCGAAACGTGGTTTCGTCAAAGACCAAGGCCCCTGTCCTGCGCGAACGGGTCGCAACCCCGGTCTTTCCAAAGGGTATTATTCCCCGAAGGGTATCTGGGTTCAATCGGAATTTTGGCCGCGTACGATTCTGAGGGCGGTTGTGACGGCGCCTCCTAAATTTTCACGTGGCGATTGTCGGGAAATTATTGAAGGAGGGATTGACTCCGTGACATACGGCCACTACAATAATAACCAAATAATCGAACTTACAAGCCCCTGGGTAGTCTCGCTTCCTCTCCCTCCGTTTGCTCAGGGGCTTTTTCTTTTTCCCGCCAAGGGTCGGTCCACATCCCCCAATGCCCGGACGGGGTGGAGGATCTGCCTTCGCGGTCGTATTTTTCTGTAAGTGCCGGTCGGGACGCGAGTCTAAGTTCTGACCCTGTCCACGAAGGAACGGGAGCCAGAGGTGGTTTCTGAGCCCCAGAAGATCGCCTCTCTGGAGGAATAGGTCAGGCAGTTGCAAGAGCGGACGGATGCGACGCTCAAGCTCGTCCCGGATGTACACGACCAAGATCGCCGGCCAGCTCCCGCAGGGCGTCGGCGGCGATCCAGCGTGCGGCTTTCGAATCGATCCGGCGGATGCGTTCACCGGCTTGAATCGCAAGCGTGTTCAAGTGCCGATTTCGTTTGCCGATCTGACGCAGAGCCCAGTTGACCGCCTTTTTCACGAAGTTGCGATCGTCGGTCGCGTGTGTTTCGATCAGGGATAGAAAGGCCTCGAACCTCTCATTCGGGGCCTTTTTGTCATGGACCGCTAGGGTAGCCATGAGCACGAAGCCCGCCCGCTTGACGTATTCCTCGGGACGGTCGATCCACTCGGTCGCTTTGTCCCAGGCGTAAGGGGTCTTGTCGAACAGGCATCCGCAGGCGGAATCGCAGACAGCCCAGGTGTCGAAGTCCTGTGCCCAGCGGTCCATCTGCTCGGTCGTGACTTGTTTCGGATCGTCGATCAGTGCCGCCAGGATGCGGGCGTCGTGAACGCCGGTCCGCCAGAGCAGTCCTGCAAGGTGGTGGTCTTGTCCGAGTTCTTTGGCGATCTGACGAAGCTGCGGCGCGGAGACTCCGAACGCTTTCTTCGTGCGAATCCCGTACCGGGCCATGCCCTCGACGTTCTTGGGATCGCCCAGCGATCGAAGCCGTTCGAGGACCTCATCATATCGAATCTGGGAGGATGTCACCGACGCACCGGGCTCAATGACGGAAGTGGCGCTTGCCGGTGAAGACCATGGCGATGCCGTATTTGTCCGCGGCGGCGATCACCTCGTCGTCCTTCTTCGACCCGCCGGGTTGGACGATGCAGGCGATGCCGTTCTCGGCCGCGTTGTCCACGTTGTCCGGGAACGGGAAGAATGCGTCGGAGGCCATCGCAGCGCCTTTGGCCTCGCTGCCGGCGTGTTTCATCGCAATCAATCCGGACTCGACGCGGTTCATTTGGCCGACACCGATGCCCAGGATTCGCTTGTTCTTGGCCAGCACGATCGTGTTGCTCTTGGCGTGCTTGGCGACCAGCCAGGCGATCCGCAGGTCTTCGAGCTGTTCCGGCGTTGGTCGCAGCTTCGTGGGGAATGTCAGAGCGTTTGGTTCCCATCCGACCAGGTCTCGCTTCTGCAGGAGAAGGCCGCCAACGATATGGCGGATATCGAACTCGTTGGCGTCGATTCGGGAGCGGTCGATCGGGCCGGTTTCGATCAGTCGCACCCGGCTGCCCCAAACCTTGAGGGTCCGGATGATTTCGATCGCGTCCTCATTGAACCGAGGTGCCACGATCACTTCAGCGAAAAACCCGCTGGCGCCCAGGGTTTTGCCGAACCGTCCATACGACTCCATGATCGTCCGGGCCAACTCGACGTCCACCGTTCGATTGACTGCGATAATGCCGCCGAACGCACTGACGACGTCGCCTTCATACGCCTTGCGATAGGCGACGTTGATGTCCTCGTCGATGGCGCAGCCACAGGGGTTGAGGTGCTTGACGACCACCGCAGCTGGTTCGTCGAACTCTTTGGCCAATTCAAAGGCCGCGTTGGCATCGAGAAGATTGTTGAAGCTGATCTCGGTGTCGCCGGTCATGAGCTTGCCCGCACTGACCGAGGGTTCGCCCGTCCAGGGCTGTTTGTACAGGGCCGCGGTCTGGTGGGGGTTCTCGCCGTAGCGGAGCGTCGTTTCTTTCGTCAAAGCGATGGAGATCCGATCGGGGAATTCTACACCCGCTTGGGCATTGAGATACTTGGCGATCGCGGCGTCATAGCTGGCGGTCAGAGCGAATGCGGCCCGTGCCAAGTCTTCTCGCAATTTGCCGCCCACGGCGCCGTTGTTGTTCCTCATTTGCTCAACAACCTTCGGGTATTGACCGGGGCTGGTGACGATTGTGACGAATTTGTGATTTTTGGCTGCTGAGCGGACCATGCTGGGGCCGCCGATATCGATATTCTCGATGGCCTCCTCGAATGTGCAGCCGGGTTTGGCGACGGTTTGCTCAAACGGATAAAGATTTGCGCAGACCAAGTCGATGGGTTCGATGCCGTGCTTGTGCATTGCCTGCACGTGTTCCGCTTTGTCGCGCAGGGCCAGCAGACCGCCGTGGATTTTGGGGTGTAGCGTTTTGACCCGACCGTCCATCATCTCAGGGAATCCGGTGATTGAGTCGATGGCAACGACCTTGATGCCCGCCTCTGCGAGGCTTTTTGCAGTGCCGCCGGTACTGATGATCTTGACACCCATCTGGGCCAACGCTTTGGCGAAATCGACCACTCCCGTTTTGTCGGAGACGCTGATGAGCGCCGTCTTAATCGTGATATCCATCTGTTGGTTCTCCCGGTTCTGTCTCAGCGGGTCGGTTCGATGCACGCCACCCGGCCGTGCTCGTCCACCACGTACATCCTGGCGCCCTGGGTGTTCGACGCGTGGCCGATCACCGGGGGCACTGGAACGGAGTATAACCTCTTGCCGGTGGCGTTGTCCATGACCGTCAAGGTGCGGATTTGGGTGATGACGTAAGCCTTTTCGTCGGCTTCCGCCAGTAAGTCAAGGCCTTGGGCCAGCGACCATGCGGCCTGCCCGCTGCGTTTCTCGATCGCTGTCAATCCCCGGCCCGGGGCGTACTGGTACACGTAGCGGTCCGCCACGCGGGGCGAGCGGTCCAGCACGGCCTCCGCCTGAAATCGCCAGGTCAGTCGCGCGGTGGCGGCCCCTCCGATGTCGAGCCGATAGACGTTTGTGTCCTTGCAGGCGAAATAAAACGAGTCGTTGTCACGGACGATCGGTCCAGCCACCGCGCCGGGGGCCTTGAACTGCCAAAGCTTCCTGGGACTATCGGCTGCGATCGCGATGACGTCCCCCTCGCTGGTCCCGAAGACGGCCATATTCTCGTCGGCCAACACGGTGGTGATCAACGAGTCATTTTCCGGCGCAACCTGGAAGATCCGGACCAGATCTTTGGCCCGCAGTGCGTGGAGTCGGCGGTCGGCCGCGGCCAGATAAAAGTACTGGCTGTTGCGAACCGGCGGCGCGACGATACTCAGTCCCGGATTGGCGATTCGCTGTTCAATCCCGTTGTCGGCGCTGTACTCGATGATCTGGCTTCCCACCAGGGAAATGAGATTGTCCTCATAGGCGACCAGACCCAACATGGGAAGGCTTTCCAGAGCCATTGAACGACTGAAGACCACATTGCCCTTGGCGGCATCGAGGGACCACAGGTAGTTCCGATCGGAGCGAAGATACAAGCGGTCGCCCAGCAGTACGATTGTGTCGAATGTTTCGCCTGGTTTCAAGGGCAACGACGTTTGCCAAACCGTCCTGAGACGGGCCTGCTCGAGGGATTCGGGAGACAGCAACCAGTCGGAAATTTTCGCCGGGGGCGCCGCCGCCACAGTTCTCTTTGCTGCAGCTTGTGCAACATGCGACCCCAAACCCCCTACGATGAGACCCACTGCCAGCACCACCCTCGCATTTCGGCGCAGCACGATTCTCATAGTCCAGCCCTCGCAAAAATCAGACGCAAGAAACGCTCCTCCGATCCCCGATTCTCCACTGGCCCGGACACGGCCGGGCTCCGGTCAGGGCAACTCCACGTAATCGGCCAAATCCACCTTGTGTTCAGCCTCGAACTTTTGCATCTCCTCGATGCGTTGGACGTCGTCCTGGATCCGGTGGACCAACTTGAAGATATACGGTTTGCCGGCCAGACGATTCCGCAGGTCGTCGAGCATGGGTTCCCACGAACCGCCGTACAACTGGGACTTGAGCGCGACGAGCATTTTGTGTTCGTCACTGAGTCGGTCGACATAGTCGGCCACGGCCTTGGCGACATTGTTGTCCGGGCTGCTGCTCATCTGGACTGGCTCAGCCATATTATGACTCCAATTCCGTGAATCCTACCGGTTTTGCGGGCGAGATTCAACACATTTTACTGAATTGACGCGACATCCGAGGACCGGAATCTCTCTGCGTGTGGGGGTTCGACAAGCCCTTGGTTGGTTGCCACCGCATAGGTGCAGACCAGGTCCCCTGTGACGTTGTTCATCGTTTCGAACATGTCGAGGATGGGGTTGATCCCCAGGGCCAGGGCCACGACCTGTGCAGTCTGGTCGGGAGTCAGTCCGAGGTTCTCCAGAATGATAAACAGCAGCATGAGACTGCCGCCGGGGACCCCTCCGGCCCCGATGGAGGCCAGCACCGTCGTGATGACCAGCACGACCAGAGATCCCAAAGTCAGCTCGATCCCGAACATGTTGGCCGCCAGGATCGCGAACATGGGCAGATGGACACAAACGCCGTCCATGTTGATGGTGGCGCCCAGGGGAAGCGAGAAGCTGGCCAGTTCGTTATGGATGCGGAGTCTGTCTTCGGCGGTCTTGACCGAGACCGGCAGCGTCGCGGCGCTGCTGCGGGTGATGAAGGCCATGATCATGGGCTCGCGGATCTGCTTGAGTGTCTGGAGCGGACTGCGGCCAGTGACCACCCAGAGCAGCGTCGAATACACCAGGAAGATCATCGCCAGGATGCCTACAACGATGCCGAGCGTTACACTTACGTAGGGCCCGACGATCGACGGACCGTAGAGGCCGAAGTTGACGATGGTCAACGCGAACACGCCGATCGGCGAGTACTCCAGGATCCAGTCCACGATCTTGAACATGGTCTCCTGGGCGGCTTCGAGCAGATCACCCAGCATGGCCAAGCGTTTGGCACGCTCGGGATCACCCGATTCGATCAGCATGCGGATCGCCAACCCAAAGAGGATCGCAAATACGATGATAGGCAGGAAGTTGCCCGCCGCCAAGGCTTCGAACGGGTTTCGGAACAGGTTCAACAGGATCTGCGAGAACGTGCCCTGCGTGGGAACACTCCCGGCGACACTGCCCGCCTCGGCCTGCTTGATCTGGACGAGCTTCTGCCAGGCACTCAGATCGGTGCCCGACCCGGGATTGACCGCCAGCGCCAGGCCCGTACCCAGGACCGCCGCAAACAGCGAGGTCACAAGGTACCAGGCAATGACCCGCACGCCGATGTGTCCGAACCGTCGGATTGGCAGGCTGGAGGCCCCGACGACCAGGGAGAAGAAAATGATCGGTACGACGACCATTTTGAGCATCTGTACGAAGACCTGCCCGAACGGCATGACGTAGGGGATGATCCTTTCGGCGAGCGTCGAGCTCGGTGTCCCGTCCCCCGTCGCTTGTGAAAGACCCCAGAACGCGATTCCCACGAGCGAGCCGGCCGCGAAACCGGCGAGAATCCGCAGGACCAGAGAGGTCTGGAAGTACAGGTGCAGCAGCTTCTTCATGGAAACTCTTCTTTCTTGCCAGGTACGTCCAACCACCGGCAGGCCGTGCCCGCCGTCGGGACACAGAGTAGCACGACGAAGCAGGAAAGACAACCGAAGGGAATCGCACAAAGTCGGTGTTCTCTGAACAGCTTCATCCACGTCGGCCTGACGGGCTGCTGGACAGAAAGGGCGTACTTCAGTAATCTGACGCCAGTCGTCCCGATTGGTTCGATGGTCCTTGGAAAGATTGACTATGAGTCATAAGTATCTCGCCCAACACCCTGTCATCTTGTTCGTCTGCCTCGTCGCTCTGGTCCTGGCGGCCGGATGCCATCAGGCTCGGTCGACACACCCACTCATCGGGATCACGAGCGTTTATGAGCCGGCCAAGGACAAGGAACCCGCCAAGACGAGCGTGCCTTTCGCCTATGTTCAAGCCGTCGCGGACAATGGCGGCGTCCCGGTGGTGCTGCCCACCATCGACGATGAACGAGCCATGAACGGGTATCTCCAACGGCTCGACGGCCTCGTTCTTATCGGCGGGGACGACATCCCGCCGCAGGCCTATGGGGAAGAGCCCCACGAGACGGTCGAGGTTCTGAGGCCCGAGCGGTACGAGTTCGAGCGAAAGCTCATCGCCCGCTGGCTGGCGAGCGGCAAACCCGTCCTCGGCGTGTGCCTGGGTATGCAGTTCACCAATGTCGTCTCCGGCGGGACGATGGTTCAGGATATCCCCTCTGAGATCGGCAAGACCGTCAATCATCGCAAGGATCATCGGGTCGAAATCGAGCCGGGAAGCTCTCTCGCGAAGCTCTTGGGCAGCACGGAGGCTTTCGTTCTGTCGAACCACCACCAGGCGGTGGACGACCTGGGCAAGAACTTGCGAGGGATTGCCCGAAGTGAGGACGGGGTCGTGGAGGCGATGGAGCGGATCGAAGGCGGCTTCGGCCTGTTCGTGCAGTGGCACCCCGAGGCGATGACCGACCGCGAGCATCGCGACGCGATCTACGGAGCGCTGATTCGAGCCTGCTCGCCTTCGAAGCGATGAGACTGGAGATCCGATGCGGCGGCCGAAACTACAGCTCTACACGAAGATTCTCATCGCCCTGGCGGCAGGGACCGGGTTCGGCCTGATCGCCAATCGCTTCGGACTTTCCGGGTTCGTGGACGTCTGGCTCAAGCCGCTCGGGACCGCGTTCATTCGTCTGATCAGCATGGTCGTCGTGCCGCTGGTGTTCGCGTCGCTGCTGGTCGGCACCGCCAGTCTCAAAGACCTCCGCGCGCTCGGCCGGATCGGGATCAAGACGCTCGCGTTCTACACGTGTACGACGGCCTTTGCCGTGACAATCGGTCTGCTGTGGGCGAGCATCGCTCGGCCGGGATCGAGTCTGCCATTGGAATCCAGGCAGAAACTGATCGGGGATGCGGCTGCGCAGAAAGCTCTGTCCGTCCAGGCGGCGGACGAAAAGCCTTCCCTCCGGGACCTGCTGCTGGGGATCATTCCGACCAATCCGGTCAAGGCCCTGGCGGAAGCCCAGATGCTTCAGATCATCTTTTTCGCGATGCTGATGGGCATCTGCCTGACGCTGATCCCGCCGGACCGGGGACGGGTTGTTATCGATTTCTTCAAGGCCCTGGATGAGACGATCGTGCAGATGGTCCATGTCATCATGAGACTGGCGCCTTACGCGGTCTTTGCGTTGATCGCGGCGGTGGTCGCCGATTTCGGTTTCGGTATTCTCGTGATGCTCATTCGCTACTGCATCGTGGTGCTGGTCGGACTGGCGGCGCACATGGTGCTCGTCTATGGTCTGGCCCTGAAGGTGTTCACGAGAACGAGCGTGGCGGGTTTCTTTCGCGGCTTTCGGCCCGCTCAGTTGATGGGATTCTGCTCGTCGTCGAGTAACGCGACGCTGCCGGTGTCGATGGAATGCGTGGAAAAAAGCCTCGGTGTTCCCCTGCATATTTGCAGCTTCACCCTGCCGCTGGGGGCGACGATCAATATGGACGGAACTGCTCTGTTGCAGGGTGTCGCGACCGTGTTTCTTGCCCAGGTTTATGGACTCGATCTGAGTTTGCTGCAGTATGTGACGATCGTGCTTACAGCTACGTTGGCCTCGATCGGGACCGCGGGAATCCCCGGCGCGGGGATGGTCATGCTGGCCGTCGTGCTCAAAAGCGTTGGCATCCCACTCGAGGGCATCGGGATCATTCTGGGGGTCGATCGTTTCTTGGACATGTGCCGGACGGTGGTCAACATCACCGGTGACGCTGTCTGCGCCGTGGTGGTGGCCTCAACGGAAGGGCGGTTTCTGGTGGAAACCCTGCGAGGTTCGCAAGGCGAGCCCACGCAAAAAACGGCTCCGAACGACCTTCACGCGAGGTCTTCGAAGCCGTCTTAAGGATGTGCATGCTATGAATACGTTCGTTGCGACTGTTGGTTCGGTTCGAAAAAGGCGGATTGTTCTTGCCACTTGCGTCGCGGTTGCGACTGCGATGCAAGGCGTCCCGACTCGGGCCTGTTTCTCCATCGTGGTGGGCAAGAACGCCTCCGCCGATGGCAGCGTCCTCGTGGGCCACAACGAGGACGACGGGGCCCCCCAGATTGTC
>JAGPGT010000255.1:1932-4454 GCA_018055905.1 Phycisphaerae bacterium | reverse complement strand
ACTCCGTCAATCGCGGCAAGGACGGCTTCGCGGTCGGGATTGCCGAGAGCAGCGACCTGACGCGCTGGACGAAGGTCGGCGAAGTCCTCCCGGCGGCCGACTACGAGCGCAAAGGCCTGGCGGCGCCGGCGGCTCTGGTCCGCGGGGGCAAGCTCCATCTGTTCTACCAGACCTACGGAAACGGACGCGACGACGCGATCTGCCACGCGGTCTCCGAGGACGGGATCCACTTCACGCGCAACGCGACGAACCCGATCTTTCGGCCGACGGGCGACTGGAACTGCGGCCGGGCCATCGACGCGGAGGTGATCGAGCACAAAGGCAAGCTGCTGCTCTACTGTGCGACGCGAGACCCCGAGATGAAGGTTCAGAAGCTGGTCGTGGCCTCTGCGCCCGCGGATTCGGACTATGGGCGGGATAAGTGGACCCAGTTGTGCGACAAGTCGATCCTCGAACCGCAGTTGCCCTGGGAGAAGGACTGCATCGAAGCTCCCGCCCTGTGCACGCGCAACGGTCGGCTGTTCATGTTCTACGCCGGCGCCTACAACAACGAGCCACAGCAGATCGGCTGCGCGGTCAGCGACGACGGGATTGCCTGGACGCGTCTGTCGCAGCACCCTCTACTGCCCAACGGCGAAGACGGCGAATGGAACGCCAGCGAGTCGGGCCATCCCGGCATCTTCACGGACCGCGACGGACAGATGCACCTGTTCTTCCAGGGCAACAACGACAAGGGCGCGACCTGGTTCCTGTCCCGAATGAAGATCGCCTGGGACACGGGGGACAGGCCGTACCTGATCCGCCCGCGGGACGGGCAGTTCTTTCAACTCAAGTGACAGCGACGATGCGGAAAGGCCAAAGGGCTGTGTCGATTCTGCGATTCAATCGATTCGAGGAAGCCAGCGGCTATTGCGGCAAGTGCCTGAAGCAAACGCCGGTCGGTCGGCAAGGGATCAACCATGTCCCTCACCTGATCCTGACGCTGCTGACGGGGCTGTGGGCGATCTTCTGGATTCGCGATGCCCGCAGGCCCCGCCAGTGGCGATGCCTCGAATGCGGGGCGACCGTGTACAGGATCATGAGCAATCCATTCGAGAAGACAAAACGCAAGTGGTTGTGGAGATGAGACCCGATGGAATGTCAGAAAACCAAGAACCTCAAGAACTGCAATTGCTCTTATCCGGGTTGCAGCAACAAAGGCGTCTGCTGCGAGTGCCTGAGCTATCACCTGGCGTCGAAACAACTGCCCGCCTGCTGCTTCCCGGACGACGTCGAGAAGACCTACGACCGCAGCTTCAAGGCGTTCGCCAAGGCGTGGAAACTCGCCTGAACCGAGCCTGCGGATTTGAGATTTGAAATCTCAAATCTCTCTTCTACGTCTCGCGGTCGTAGTAGACGATGTAATCCCCCTCGTGGTTGTTGGGGGTCAGACGGTCCCAGCGGACGAAGCGTGCGGAGCCGTCGAGGTAGCCGACGACGAGGCCGTCGGGCTGAGGCTTCATGGGTTCGCCGACCGCGGATTGGAACGTCGAACCGACGTGCGAGGCGTACCAGGCGGGCCAGTTGCCGCCGGGACCGACCGCGTCGTAGCGGTTGTAGCAGAAGCAAGTCACGAGCGTGTTCGACGTGGGCTTGTCCGTCACCTTCCGCGCGGTGATATACTTTCGACCGGTGTTCAGGTCGGTCCAGTTGCCGCGGTTACCCCAGTAGATCCAACCGATATGGGCGGTTTCGACGATGGGCCGGGTGGCGGGCAGCGGGCTGAGCCAATCGGGCTTGGACTCGAAGTGCTTGCGGGCGGTTTCGCAGGTGGCGTGCTTTTCGGTCAGGCCGTAACGACCGAAGGCCAGCATCGTCTGGTAGTTGACCAGGGTCAGCAGGTCGGCCTTGTCCCAGTCCCTGCTGTAGCCGACGGCGGACTTGTCGACAATATTCCCCTCGGGCAGAAACCCGTTGAAGTCCCCGGCATAAAGACTGGCGACGATCAGGCCCTGGTGCAGGTTGTTCTGGCAGGCTACCCGCCGGGCATGTTCCCGTGCCTTTCGCAGGCCCGGCGACAGAAGCGCCAGCAGCACGGCGATGACCGAAATGACAACCAACAGCTCGATCAACGTGAAACCAGAACGGGCTTTGCTCCATGCTTGCCTATTGCGAATCATTGCGATCTCCTATGACGAGTAGACTGCGATCGTTGGGATTTCCCCCCGGCTCCGGCATGAGCCGCACCCGGCGCGACCGACCGGCGGCGATTCTCAGATTTCGGCACCGGGCAAGGACACGGCATTGACCTGCCGATCGACCCGAGGGTCCTGTCGCGAGGTCTCGAATGCGTTGGGATCGAAGAACTCGGCCGACATCTCTCGGAAGTACGTGAAGACCGCGTCGGTGCTCTTGCCGTCGCGAGGGTCCCAGACCGTGATTCGGATGGGCAGGCGACTTTCGCGGAGCGCCCAGATCCGCACCCGCTCAGGCGTGTCCGGCGGCTCCACGTCAAAGACGACCACGTCCTCGGAGATCACCGC
>JAGPGT010000255.1:0-1832 GCA_018055905.1 Phycisphaerae bacterium | reverse complement strand
TGAACTGCTCGCTGTGGATCGCCCAGCCGTCGGGCGAGACCGCATTCGACGCCAGGCCCAGGGCTTCGTCGAGGCCCGCCGCCTCCCGACGGCGACCCGCGGCCATTTGATTCCGAGCGGCATTGGCGACGCAGGTGGCCAGGAATCCCTTGAGGCTTCCCGTCAGGCGAAACGTCGGCGCCAGGCCCGCGAAGCGGACGAACACGTCCTGCACGATGTCCTCGGCCGCCGCGCGGTCGCTCAGCAGCGAGCCCGCCAGACGCAGCAGATCCTCGCGGTACTTCTCGTACACGCGCGACAGCGCCGTCGCATCGCCGCGGTTGAGCCGCCAGACCAGAATCCTGTCTTCCATCATTCCCGAAAAGGCCCTTTCGTCGAGAACATCCGGTTCTCACCAATATAACAGGCGAAACGGCGGCGTTGCTCTAAAAGATGCGAGCTTTCTTTTGCGAAGTGTGATGAGATGGCAGGACTCAAGTCTGTACCGGCTCCTCGGCGTTCGAAGAGGACCTTATTGACCTTATTGACAAAGAGGTCAATTCGGTCAATGAGGTCCTCTCCCAACTTGCTCTTACAGCCGCGAGTGCAAAGCACGCCTATCATGCCGTTGGCATAAAGCGAAAGGGGCCGGGGTTCGGGGTCGGAGCCTCTGAGGTTCTCCCGGCATCGGAAGATCTCAGCTCGCGACAATCCCGGCGATCTCGGCGACGATTTGTTCGTGGGTCTTGTCGGCGCAGTCGATGGTGATTTGGGCGTACTTGCGGTAGAGGGGCTCGCGCTGGGCGTAGAGGGAGCGGACGGTCTGGCCCTTCTCCATGACCACGCCGCGGGTGGGCAAATTAGCCAGACGCTGCTCGATCCGCTCCACCGGCAGGTCGAGATGCACGATGACGCCTCGCTCGGCCAGGGATCGCATCGCCTGCTCGCTGTAGACTACGCTGCCACCGGTGGCGATCACCGCGTTCGTCAGGTCAATGCAGGTCGCGTAGTCCTCTTCGATCTTGCAGAAGGCGGCCAAGCCTTCGGCGTCGATGATCTCCTGGAGCGACCGTCCTTGCACCGCTTGGATGAAAACGTCGGTGTCGAGGAAGTACCGACCCAGGGCCTTGGCCAACAGCACCCCGATGGTGCTCTTGCCCACCCCCGGCATCCCGATCAGCACAATGTTTCTACGTTGGATGTCCATGATATCCGCATACGATAACGAACCGGATACGCAGGGGCAACCTCGAAAGGCCGACAAGGTGCCGGTGCCGACCCCGGTCACGCCGGAGTTTCAAACAAGAACGAAGCGGCACTCCGAGGCCATGTCCCGTGCGCAGGGACAACAAAAATCGTGGGCGAAAATCGCAGACAATCGGGCGGCAGCGCCGCGTCCCGGCTCAATCCGAGGGACGCGGATCGGACACCGCAAGAGCCCCTTCGGAGGCCCCGCGAGTCCACACGTGGACCGGACCCGGCGCCGCCACCGTAAATACAGATGTCTTAGAATTCGGGAACCGGAATGCCCGTCAGGACGAATGTCGCCTCCTGCTCGTATAAGTCGAAAGCCAGGGTATAGCGGATGATCGCGGCGTCGCCGCAGGTGGCACAACTGCCGCTGCCGCTGGCGGTGCCGGTCCTTTGAGTGCCCGATCCGCTGGCGCTCATACCACCGCTGGTACCGCCACTGCCGCTGTAGGCGGACTGGCCCTTGGCGTTGAGGATCTCCATTTTCAGGACCGCCGCAGGCGGAAGAGCCTCGTCGCGCCACAGAGTGATCGATCCGCCCGACAGGTAATCGACCTTGGTGGTGTCGTAGCGGAACTTGATCCGATACTGGTACTTGCCTT
>JAGPGT010000254.1 GCA_018055905.1 Phycisphaerae bacterium | reverse complement strand
GCACTCCACCGACGAAAAGCCGCAGGCTCATTTTTCTGTCAACCCCCACACACCATCCCATGCCACTGGGGGATGGGCACACAGGTCGATACATCGACGGAGGTAGCTCCTGGCCGCAGGGTCGTCGGGCAGTCGTTCAAAAAACTCCTTGGCCCCGGCGAAATCGCCTTGCAGGAATCGCTCCCGTCCCGCGGCAAATACCTCCCAGCCGGGTGGGGCCGCCTCCGAGGCGAATCCCGTCAGTTCGTAGACAGGCACTGCAGTCTTTCTGCCGACAACGCGCAGGTCGGCCAGTTTACGTCCACGAAACTGCGGCTGAGCCAATTGCCAGGTGGAACCGGAAACCATTGTTTCGGTGCCGAAGGCTTTGTTGGCCCCCTCCAGACGCGACGCCAGGTTCGCGGCGTCGCCGAGGATCGTGTAGTTGAACCGTTTCTTGGAGCCCATATTCCCGACGACAACGTCGCCTGTGTTGATGCCGATTCTCATCCGTAGGACAGCGCCGGTTCGTTGTTGGAAACTGTCGCGGAGTTCGGCGAGTCTCCGCTGACACCGGATCGCGGCCCGACATGCCCGGACCGCATGGTCGGGTTGTTCCAAGGGCGCATTCCAGAAGGCGATGATCGCGTCGCCTTCGTACTTGTCGAGCGTACCGCCTTCATTCATGATGATGTCGGTCATCTCGGTGAGATAGTCGTTGAGAAGGGTGGTCAGTTCAACCGGCCCCAGACGTTCGGAGAAGGTCGAGAAACCGGCCAGGTCGGTGAACATGATCGTCAGCTCCCGCTTCTCACCGCCAAGCTGAAGGTGCTTGGGGTCGCGAAGGATCTTCTCGATCACCTCGCTGCTGAGATAGTGGTTGAACGCCTGTTTGATGAACGCTTTCTGACGCCCTTCGGCCCAATAGTTCGCCCCCAGAGCGCCGACCAAAGCCAACCCCGAGGCAAGTCCTTGGGGGGCGACGGGCCACCACTGTCCCCGGGTGTAGGCGGCAAACCCAACGACCACCGGAACCCCCAACCACAGGACGGAGAGCGAACCGGATTCCCACCCTCGGTTGGCAAAGGTCAGGGAGACTGCCGCCGCGACAGCGGTCGCCAGGACACCCGCAACCACGGTGGGAACGGCCGCTTCCCGAAGGAAGGAATCGGTCAACAGATTGTCGGCGAACGTCGAATGAAGGACCACCCCGGGACACTTCGGATTCACCGGCACCGGCCGCAGATCCAGCAGCCCTGGAGCACTACATCCGACGAACACATAACAACCCTTGAACTTCTCCGGCGACAACGGCGGTGTTTCTCCCTCGTCGATCCGCAATTTGGACTGGATCACCGCCCCGGCGGAAAACGCTTCCGTCAAACCGTTATGCCCCTTGAAGCGGAGGATGGCGTTGCCTCCCCGGTCCAGGGGGATGCGTTTGCCTGCGACAACGAGGTTGCGGCCCGATACGGCAATAGAATCCCAATCCGGCGATGCGACCAGACACGCCGCCAACGCAAGCGAGGGGATGGTGACGCCGTCGAATCGGCACAACGGCGCAAGCCGTCGGAACACGCCATCGGCGTCGGCCTTGCCCAAGACGTGGCCCGCTGCGGCGGCACCCGCTGCAATCTCGGCCAGCGGAAACATCAGAGTGGTCGATTGCGGCAACATCGGTAGATCGACTTGGATTTTCGGACGCGGCAGGTAGTCCGGCCACGTGGTACGGCTGCCGCCTTCCATCAGGGAAAGAACCGCAGGAATCCCGGTCCGCAACGCCGTGCCCATGGCCTTGTCGTCGTCAACGCCCCAGGCGGTCGGTTCGGTGAAAAGCAAGTCATAACAGACCACTTTCGCTCCGCCTTGGGCGCAGAAATCCGAGATGGCCCCGTAGACTTCACGAGGCCAGGGCCAGCCCCAGTTGTTCTCGCGTTGAGCCCAGTCGAGGCTGGCCTGGTCCAGCAGAATCAGTTTGACATCGGGCGAAGGCGTCTCTCTCTCGGAGAAGTACCGCGCCCGCCACGTCCAGGTCGGGGCCTCCCAGGATTCGAGCCAGCCCAACTGCCAGGCGAGCAAAGCGACAAACCCCGCGGCCAGACCCACCCCCCCTCCGCGAAGACACTTCTTCCCCTGATTGGACATGTCGTCTTTCTTCCGCAGGTTTTACTTGGCGGCCACGACCGACTGCATCGCCTTGGCGAAACGCTGCTGGCGGACCACGTTCGAAGTTGTCCCGGTGTCTATGATCGTCGGGCTGACCGACTCGATCCGGCTTTGCGTGGAGGGGTGAGTCCTGGCGAATCCCGGCGTGCTGGTACTGCCTAACCGTTGTCCCATCCGCTCCAGCATGGTAACCAAAGCGGTTTGCGGATATCCGGCGCGACGAAGAATCTCCACAGCAGCGGCATCGGCGCTTCGTTCCTGTTGTCGGGAGTAGCCGCGCGTTGTGAGGGTCATCACAATGTCGCCGACCGAGCCTTCGAAAGCCTCGGTCAACTGGGCAAGGTCCTCGCCCCCGAATTGTTTGCCGGCTTCTGCAGCGAGGATCGTGAACGCCGAGGTCAACCGGGCCTGCTTGATGGCGCTGAGGCCATGCTTCTTTTCAACATGTCCGATCTCGTGCGCCAGCACCGCGGCCAGTTCGTCTTCGTTCTGGCAGCATTGAACCATGCCCCGCGTCACAAGGATCAGCCCGCCCGGTGCCGCAAAGGCATTGATCTCTTCGGAGTCCAGCAGAAGAAAATGATAGCCGCCGAAGGTCTCGGGCCGGTTGGAGAAGGCCGCCAGCGACTGGCCGAGCAAATTCAGGTAGGCGTTGGCCTCTGGGCGATCGAACGGCTGGTAGCTCTGGAATACCTTGGCCGCCACGGCGCGTCCGATGTAGTATTCGTGTTCCGGCGTCAGATCCTGAAACGTCTTCTGAACCGCCGCGCTACCGCGGAGGATCGAATCCGCTTCGTCGTCATCGATCACGCCGACCGCTTGGCCGATTGCGGTGCCTGCCTCGGGCAGTCCTTCGCAACCACAGAACAATGACGGGATCGAGAAGCTCAGAGCCAGCAGGAGAATGGGCAGACGTTTGCCGTTCATAAGCCACCTCCCACCAGGTTGCCTTGGGCTCGGAACAGCGTGATCTCATCCGGCGGATACTCGAACTTCGACATCTTGTCGACCCACGTGTAATCGAGCTTTCCCTCCCTTTTCATCTTGTCCTCGACCTGCTGGTTGAATCCCTTGCCGGCCATGGCGACCTCGTCGCTGGAAGCCCCGGTGGCAACATCGCTGGTTCCGGAACGCATAGCGATGGGCTTTTTGGAGAGCGCCGACTCATGGACCCAGCCGACGACTCCGCCGCTGGTGGTCACCTGATACCAGCCGTTTTGCGGAGCTCCCGCTTGAACGACATCGCCGTATCCCACGGTGGCGACGATCTTGCCCAATTGCGAGGGGGTCGCCCGCACTTTGCAGCTCTGGATCTGTACGCTCATCGGCGCCGCCGCCAGCGCAACCCCCGCACAGACCGCCAACAGCGCCACAAGCATCTGGATCTTCATGTTGTAGGCCTCCCGTCAAATTCGAACCTATCATGGCCATCCGAAGTACAGGACCCGCCTCGAACGGCACCGGATCCAATCATACCGGAACTCGTTACAAAAGCAAGCGATTGGAAGAACCGCAGTGCCTGGAAGTTGTTTCACCGTCGGATGGCTTACGGATAGTAGAACAGGGCTCGGTGAGGATGCAGTCATGTTTTTCCCCGGTTTTTGATTCCGTGGGAGGGATGCGGTGGCGTTTGGGATTTGGGGATCGTGCAGCGCGAGTTTGGATGGGGCCGCCCAGCTTCCGCCAGTGGGTTCGGAGCGGGATCTGTTTGTCTGGGCCGATACGAGACGCTCGGGGGAAAGCATCGCTATTTGGAGCGCCCAAGCTGTGTCAGATACTGCCTGTACAAGCGATTTGTCTCGCTGTCGGAGAGATTTTCGGCGATGACGAGCCGCGTGTGAGCCTGGGCCGATTCGCCGGCCTTGAAATCACGGCCGAACAGCGACAGATAGAGGGAGTAGTGTGACTCCCCCTCGTGGGGCATGGCGACTGCGAAACAGTCCTGTCGCGGGGCCATCATGACCACCGTCAGCTTATGGCCTTCTCCACGTCGAAGGCACAACGGCGCATCCAGGCGGGGTAGGATCGTCCAGTTCACCGGATGAGGTTCGAGCAACCACCGGCCGTCCCGCGCAAGACTGTTGCGCGGGTCTTGGAGAAAGGTGAACATGAGCCAGTCTCCCTGGCTTTTCTCGCCCAGCAGGAAGGACCGGTGCGTTGTGGGGCCTTCGGGGCTGGCCAGGACGTAGGGAGAGGGGAACGCCTTGTCGAAATACGATGCGAAGAACGCCTCGAAGCCGGTGAGATCCTCGTGGGCCGTAACCGTCGTCTCGACATCGAGCGTCTGCGGGTCCGCCCATCGGTACAGGGCGGTCATTTCGAAGGGGCGATCCTGGGCTGCAGGCC
>JAGPGT010000253.1:2612-4508 GCA_018055905.1 Phycisphaerae bacterium | reverse complement strand
CGGTCGATCGGATTTCATCCTGAGCCAGAGCACAAGGTCGTAGTCGTTGACTCTGCGAACGTAGCCTGTGCGAAAATCGCTGCCCGGAATCATCCTTTCGTTGTTCACGATCAGATGTGCCGGACGATCCCCCCAATCCTGGATGACCAGCGAGGGATTGACTACCGGATGCTCGGAATCCGCTTTCAGTGTAGCCTCCAGCTTGCCCTGCTCTGCGCCTTTCACACGAGAGACGACATAGCATCGTTGGGTCGAGTCGTACCGACTGCTTGCGCCGCCGGAGACAAGACTCAGCTCGGGAGGCCGCACCCCGGACTTGGCCAGAGGGGCCAGAGCTCGTGGATCATCCCGCGTCGCACCATAGATCCAGGTCCAGTAATACGTATTGTTTTCCCCCCGATGGGGATTTGGAGTGGCCCAGGCCAGCGAGAAATGCGAAGGACGATCGGCCGCCTGGCAATAGCGGCCATCGGACGGAATCAACGCCGCAGGCCAGTGGTTCCACCAGGGAAAGTGCGACACTTCCTTGCGATGCTCGTGGGCAAAGACGCTGAAGTTGCAGTCCAGCTCGAAGATCTGGAACGGCTTGTACGTGGACTTGAAGTTGACCATCATGATGTTGGGACTCTCGCCCGGGGCATCGCCGAAATCGATGTAGCCGCCGCGTTCCCAGCGGCCCTTCTTGCGGATGACGGGCGAACGTTCCGCCCAGGTGTAGGTGTGGGCTTGGCCGCGGAGATTCACCAGCGTCAGGGCCGACAGGTCCACGACGTCTTCAGGCCTCTGGCCCGGCTGGCAAAGTCCGATGACCTCCTCGGGCCATAGGGCCTCTCCGTCCGTGTGAAGAACGACTTTGCGCACGCCCACTTGGTCAGGATAGAACGTGTAATACTCATCCACCCAGTCTTCCCACCCTGAGACGGGGTTGACCTGGGAGTGATTGCCGTTGGCCGAGGTGGGACAGTAGCGCCAGTGCACCACTACGCGAGCGGGCGTGTTCTCGATGATCCGCACGTGCGAGAATCGGCAATAGTAGTCCAGCATATGCTCGATGCAGCCGTCCCGCCCATTGAAGTTCTCGATGCTCTGGTCCGCCATCCACAGGTCGTTCTCCATGACCCAGGCAGGACTGTACCGTGTGCCTCGCCAGAAGACGACCCGGATCGGCGAATCGTCGAACTGGACCACGATGTCCGGATCGGAAGAAACACGCCAGAGGGCATCCCATTCGGGATGGTAGGAGAGGTTCACGTAGGAAGCGCCAAACTTGCCGGGACCGGGAGGCCCCGAAGGCATCAGTCTCCGTGGCAGATCCGGAGCCAAGGCCGGCTGCAACGCCTTGGAACTTTCGGCAATTGCCTTGTCGTCCAGACACACATCGTAGATCTTCAATTCGTCAAGCACTCCATCCAGTGCGTACCAGCAGGGCAGCGTCGCGAAAGCCCGGACGGGGTGGGACGGCTCGATCTTCTGGCGAGCCATCGCCATCCGGAGGTCTTCTCCAGCGGCCATCGAGAAGACGCCTTCACAATCCATGCGAGCGGCCTGCTCGCCATTGATGTAGAGAACGATCCCCCGTTTCGGCGTATACGACGCGGCGACATGCGTCCAGGCTCGAAGCGATATGCTCCGCTCGGTTTTGCACACGCGCCAGCCGTCGGCGCCGAGGTGCAACCCCAGATGACCCTGTGGGCCCACCCCGAAAAAGAAACCCTCCCTGGGCGAGTCGGCGGCAATATCGTCCGGCCAACTCAATTTGTCCCGGTTGCTGTTCATACTGACGGTGTTCTCCTGAGCAGCGATCGGCGCCCAGTTCCATGGATAGGCGCCCAAGGCAATCCAGGCTTCGATGGTGAAGCCCCGCTCAAGATTCGGGACTTGCTGGGCCTTGCGATG
>JAGPGT010000253.1:0-2512 GCA_018055905.1 Phycisphaerae bacterium | reverse complement strand
GAACCATCGGCGAGCTTGACCTTGTAGGGGCCGCGTGAGGGCCCGGGATTCGTCCAAGCCCCGCCCGCAGGCGAAGTATAGGCGGGGCCCGGTTTGGCCAGGCGGAACTCCTTGGTCAGAAGATTCGTTTCCTCGGGCACTTCCGCTTCGGAAACAACGACGAGTTCATTACCCTGGTACTTGAAATACTGCGGAAAACGTCCATCCGGGTAGGCATCGTTGGGCAACCACTGCACACCCCAGATGTTGTCCTCGAACACCCTGGTCGTGAACACCCTCTCAACCCCATTGATCCTCTTGCCCGCCTGGTTGAAGCCGGGCATTCTGGTACTCAAGTTGGACTTCCAAACCCCCTTTTCGTCGAAGCGGCCGGAGCACGGGGGCCCCCCATCCCGCCACGCCTTGAAGGCATCGTACAAAGCCGCCTTGGAATAGTACCTGACGTCCTGGACCAGTCGGGCCTCTCCCTTGTCGTTTACCGGAAAAAACAACTTGGGGATCTTGGAATAGACGTCGCCCTTGGCGTCTTTCGAAAGGAAGCACGGGACGGTATTGATCTCCATGGCGCCACCACTTGAAAGCCCCGGTCGAGTGTCCAGTCCCCGTCCGTAGATAAACGGATAGTTGAACAGTTTGGCGATCTTGCTCCATGTCTCAGGGATGTAGTAGGCCAAAGGACCTTTGAAATTCGCTGCACTGAGAAAGAGAGTCCAGCTCTGATCGCCCGTCGGCAAGTCGCCTGGGGTCGGTTCGGTGAAAGGCAAAGCCATGTAGGCATACCCAAGGAACTTGCCGTTTGGATTGCCCTGAAATGGCAGGGCGTCGGGCGGAATGAGCACCCGGTTGCTCAACTGGGCAATTCCCAGACGGTTGTCGGGCAGGGCCTCATCGTGGTAGAAGAAGCTCCACCCGGGCGATCCAATCTCATAGTCGTAACATTGCGGCGTCGCATTCATGCTGAATTTGGGCGGCCCGTAGCGAAAGTGGTTCCGCGCCCAATAGCCCAAGCCCCCTTCCAAAGTCTGAAACACGCTCGAATAGGTCGGGCCTCGTTCGGGCCAGTTGTCGCGTGCACGCGTGCCGACGGGAGCCAGGGGCTTGTCCTTGTTGTCGCGGTTGTCCGGCGTGATCCACGTACCCGCCAGACCGATCTGAAAACCAGCAAGCGGCTCGCGAATCAGAGGCCAGACCGCTGAGTAAAATCCCATCCCTGCCCCGTATTCAGCCGGATCGGATGGCCGCGTCGCACTGTAGCCGATGTAGCCGTGCAAACCTCGAGAACTTGACGTCACGACTCCTGGCTGCGTGTCTTCCGGCGTCGTTCTCCTCTCCTGCCCTTCACACATCCGGCCCAGCGCAATGAGAGTCAAGACCGTGAGCAATGCCTTCTTATTCATGATGGCCTCCTTCTGATGTGGGTGCGAGCCGGCATCTCTGTTCTAATCGCCGACAGTTTCACGGATCACGTAGGCGTCCGCCCAGTTGCCCAAAGCGTTCTTCCCATCGAAGACCAGCATCAGGCACTGGACATCCTTCAATGCGATGTCGATTTCCTTCGGGGGCGTGTCTTTCGTCATGTCGCGGCTGTCCCACAGGACCTTATTGCTGAAGAAGTCCCCGTTCTGCACGCGGAACCGTCCCTTGGCGTCTTCCGGAGCGGTCGCATCCATTGCCACCGTGGCCCGGAATCGGTCGGCGCGGCTGTTGACCTTGAACATCACTGCACACTTGCCCTTGGCGCCGAGGCCCTTGTCGAAGGTGCGATCGGCGATCTGGATCGGTTCGCCGCCAAACGTCGCGTCGTACACGGGCGCGTTGCCCGACTTCCAGATGTAGTACAGGTCGCTCAGATAGGTCCGACCCTTGCGAGTGACCGTGTACTTCTCAGGCGGCACCGGCGCAGGCGCAGGCAGCGGTGGTCCCGGCCTGCCGACCTTGATCATTCGGTGCTCGTGCTCGTTGAGGCCGTGGGCCGTGAACGAGTTTTCGATGTCGCCCAGGTCCTCGCGAGCCCAGAGATCCCGCACCGGTTGGCTCCCCGCAAGACCGATCTGGTCCCATTGCACCGTGATGTCGGCCTTCTCCCGTCGCTTATTGAGAAGCAGCACAGCGGTGGTCCCATCGGCCAGGGGTTTGTTGTACACCTCACGGCCGTTCTCATTGACAATCCTGTATGCCTGAATGCCACGGGGGTCCTGATTCACCGCGATCGGTTCGGGCGCCGTCAGAATCCTGCGGGTCTGATCGCTCATCGTACGCAGGTCGTTGCCGGCCATCAGAGGAGCGGCAAGCATGCACCAGAGGCTGAAGTGCGCCCGGTCGGCGACCTCACGCCGGTCCTCTGCCATGTCCTTGAGGTTGCCGACCTGCAGCATGTCCGGATCGTTCCAGTGGCCCGGTCCCGCAAACTGCCAGAGTCCGTTGAAGGCCGGATGAATGGCCCGGTCGCCGGCCGACGTTTCCGCACAGCCGTAGATCGAGCCCATCCAGGGATAAATATCGTTCGACGTCC
>JAGPGT010000252.1 GCA_018055905.1 Phycisphaerae bacterium | reverse complement strand
CGGAGATGATCGATCACGTAAGGAAACTCCACATCACACACGGAGACATCCTGACAGATGATCGTGCCCAAGACCTCGCTCTCGTCCAGCCGCTGGAAATTCCCGTTGCCGCTGACGGAAATCGATTCCACAACCCCGGTCGGCCGATACCTCGCGAAGAATCGCTGCAAGCTGGTGAGGGGACCGTCTCCGGTGCTGCCGGAGACGATCTGCTGAAGAGCGCCGACCTCCGGCGCCTGCTTTCCGTGTAAATCCTTCAAACGAAGGTCGAATCGGTAATCGCCGTTCGGTTCGTACCGGAGCTGACCGGCGAGGACATCAATCGCCCAGGCACGTTCCAGAGAAGGCAAATCCGCGGAAGACAGCCCCCCTGCCACAGCCAACTCGCCCGGCCGCCAATACCCCCTGAGATGACTCTGCCCGTATCCGCCGGAAAGAGTAGAGGTTTTGATTTCGAAACCATAGCCCTGAGGGGTCAGGCCGAATCCGAAACGGCCCTCCACCGGCACCGTCATAACGATCTCGGTCTTGCCGCCGGAAACCTTGGCGTACCGCAGTCTTCCGTCGCGAAGCACAACCGACGGAAGGGCGGTTGTGTTCTTACCGCCGAAGCGACTGAGTCGAAGGGTCCCCACGTTCCACCGCTGGCGGTCCAAGTCCCGTTGCACATCGAGTACAAAATCTTCGATGTACAATTCCGTCACACGAGGCGAAAGCGATAGAAGACTTCGTCGGCTGAACCGCACCTGCACGTCTTCGGCCCGAAAAATCGTGCTGTCGGATCCCGGATCATCCTGCTGAGGCCGGATTGACAACTGGTGGATGGACACAGAGCCGTCCCAGCGGAAACCGAGACTCCCCGTCTTCACCTGCGTATTCGTCAGGCGCCCGACTTCGGCCGCCACGATCCCCGGCAACCACCATCCCAGTCCGATTCCCCCTGCGCCGATCACAACACAAAGAACCACTCCCACGATCAGCAAGCGTCGAAGAAAACTTCGTCGTCGCTTTCCGCTTCCGTCCGACATCCGGGATAAGTACGGAAAACCCACCATGCGAAACCGCCGTCAGGACCTGCGACGGATTGCTTTGTCGGCGATGTCTCGACGCCAGTAAGCGCCTTCGAAATGGATGCGGTCCACCGCCTCATATGCCCGGGCCTTGGCCGCCGCGATCGTTTCGCCGATCGCAGTCACACCCAACACGCGGCCCCCGTTGGTGAACACGTTTCCGTCGCGCAGTTTGGTGCCGGCGTGAAAAACCATCACATCCTCAAGTTGGGCCGCTTCCTTCAGGCCGGTGACAACCTTGCCCTTTTGATACTCGCCGGGGTAGCCTCCTGAGGCCATAACCACACACACGGAAGGACGCGGATCCCATTGAAGCGTCACATCCTCCAAAGTCCCGTTACAGACCGCCAGGCACACCTCGAGCAAGTCGCTTTGGAACCGCATCAGGATCGGCTGGGTCTCCGGATCACCGAACCGGACGTTGAACTCGAGCACCCTTGGTCCGCCACTGGTCATCATCAAACCGGCGTACAACACGCCGCGATAAGGAGTGCCGTTACGATTCATCGCATCGACCGCCGGAACAAGGATCTCCCGCGTGATCCGGTCCATCATCGCGTCGGTGACGATCGGCGCAGGACTGTAGGCGCCCATGCCGCCGGTGTTGGGACCGGTGTCGCCGTCGCCGATGGGCTTGTGGTCCTGGGAAGATTCCATCACATAAATGCTGTGTCCGTCGACGAAAGCCAGGATAGACGTTTCTTCGCCGAGCAGTTTGTCTTCGACGACGACCTTCTCTCCGGCGTCGCCGAAGATCCGGTCCACCATGATCTTCTCGGCCGCCAGGATCCCCTGGGCAGGATCGTCGCAGACGATGACGCCTTTGCCCTTGGCCAATCCGGCGGCTTTGATCACGACGGGTTCATCCCGGCTGGCGATGTATGCCTTGGCGTCACTGAACCGATCGAAGATACGTCCTTCCGCCGTGGAGATCGCGCCGGCCCGCATCAATTGCTTGGCGAAGGCCTTGTCGGCCTCGAGCTGCGCCGCAGCGCCGCTGGGACCGAAGGCCTTGATGCCGGAGGCTTCCATCACATCGACGATCCCCTTGGCCAAAGGATCTTCGGGACCGACCACGACCAGACCGACTCGTTTCTCCCGGGCAAAACCGACCAAGGCGGGGATGTCAGTTTCCCGGATGTCGACGTTCTGACCGTACTGGGCCGTTCCCGCGTTGCCGGGAGCAATGTAAAGATTCCCCAACTGCTTGGACTGTTTCAGTTTCCACGCGATCGCATGCTCACGCCCCCCGCTGCCGATCAGCAATACATCCATCGTCAATCCTTTGCCACCATTGCAATGCCCAGACGCCAAAGCGTCCCTTGCCCACGATTCCGGACACCTCCGGCCGAACCCCCGGTCCTGCATCCACCCTGCCATTGACAGGGAACCGAGGTACTGTACCAGATGACGGCAACAGGCTCAAGTCGATCTTGCCGGCTGTCGGCATGAACCAACCGCGGGTCCCCCAAAGGGTCCGGACCGTGCGATCACCAAGCGTGCCAAGCAATCCCCTCGTACGTCCATACCTTTGGGTACTTCCGAATGAGCACTTCCTTCTCGGCCTCGTCAGCAGTGTAAAAATGGCCTCCTTTGACGGGAGACCAGAACCGATATATCGGACGGGTCATCGCGGGCTGCAAACCTGACGGATACACATAAAACGCCACTCCCTCATACGTCCAGATCTTCTGTTGCTCCTTGAGGATCCTGTCCTTTTCCTGTTCGTCGATCGTGTAGAAATGAGTCGAGAACTTGTCGGACCAGAACCGATGCACAGGTCGCGTCATCGGATCAGAATCGTCAAGAAACGCGGCAAACGCCACACCCTCGTATTTCCATATCAGAGGATATTCCAGGAGCAATTTTTCCTTTTCATCTTTGTTGATGGTGTAGAAATGCTTGCCGGTCACGGGCGACCAGAACCGGTACACGTCGCGAAGAGACGCCTCCAGCAGCTCTCCGGTCTCGATCATCAGGTTGTCCAAAAAAGCCTGCCCCGAGGTCAGACTCAACCCGTTGGAGGTTCCGCCGAGCCACACGTAAAGGGGCTTGTTGCTCCATTGGCCTTTGATGAGACCGGGAAAAGTGATCCATGCGTGATCAACGCCGTAGCCGCCGTCACCGATGTAAAGTTCGTCCGCCTCGGCGCAGTACGAAAGGTACACCGTCGTGCGGTTCTTGAACCGCGGCGCGGTGCTGGTGTCGACGCATAATCCCTCAACCGTTCTGTACCAGAAGTGAGCGTACATGTTCGAGGCCCCGATTCCGACACCCACTTGTTGCTCGGATGGGCGTTCGGCGTTACAAGTCAGACCGAAGCCAACCCAGCCTTTGGCGTACGTCACCGGCGTGTACTGTAAATCCACCTTCATGGCGAAATCGAAATTCGGATCAAATCGCCATGCGTTCGAGACATACATGGCCCAAGCCCCCGCCGCCGAGGAGGTGGTTTGCAATTCGAGACGCCCGTTTCTCTCAACCAGCGTGCAATTCTTCGGATCTTCCGTGTACGTTCGCCAGATGACGCTGGGTTCGTTGTCGTCGAAGTTTTCTCGCAGGATCAATTGCCCCAGAGAGAAAGTCGAGGAGGAGAGCGATCCGATGACCTGACCTCTAGCCCCGCTCACGACTCCTCCAACGCCACTTCCCCACACCACGGCAACCGCGACAACCCAAGATGTGATGCGAATTAAAGTTTGCATATCCCTACCTCCGGTCCGGATACCCAGAATCCTTTCGCCGCTCAGAATCCATGAACGAATCATGCGTTATCCCCGCAAGATCCGTCTCAATGCGACTCCTGCGAACACACGGCACTTCATTATTGCCCGGCGTAAAGGACCGCCCTGCAATCGAAACATCCGGGCGACCCATACACCCTGCAAGGCCGTCGTTGCCACTACGGACCGCCATGTCCTGACTCCGGCCGCTCCTCCTTGGTATTTTTTGTTATAAGGCAACACCGATCACCCTGTCAAGCTAGGGAATTTAGGTTTTCACTTATCGTACGCCCCTTTTTCCCTGAATAGACGTTTCCCCCTCCGACCGAGAACAGTCCTTCGAGGCCTTTTCTTTCACGGTCGACCGAATCAATTGGTAACGCCCGGTGAGAACCGCCCCCCCGATGTCCCTGGAAGCATCGTATCTCCTGTATTCTGCCTACGTTCCAGACTCGTCCCATAAAGAGTCAAGGTTTGAAAATGTGCTTGCCGATGACAGAGAAAAGTGTTAGTCTCTTCCCAGTACTGGCAGTGCGGATTCTGGGCAACCTGGGTCGCCTGCCTCCCACGGGGAACAAGGATTGGTTTCGGTTGGGAAGACTGTGGCCTCTGCGGTCACGAGAAAGGAAAGGATTCGCCATGCGAGAGTCGAAGGGATTCGAAATCAAACGATGGGGCGGGCTTGGCATCTACCTGTGTGCAGTTGCGGGGATTCTTTTC
>JAGPGT010000053.1:16623-19980 GCA_018055905.1 Phycisphaerae bacterium | reverse complement strand
TCAACGATTTGTCCAGCGGTGCCCAGTCCGACATCCGCCAGGCCACGCGGCTGGCCAAGGAAATGATCAAGACGTGGGGTATGAGCGAATTACTCGGCCCGATCAGCTATGGGGAAGACTCCGGGGGGACAGACTACTATGCGTTGCCGACCGAACGCGAATACTCCGAGAAGACCGCCCAGGAGATCGACCAGGAAATCAAAACGCTGGTGGATGAGGCTTACCGGATGGCCAAAACCGTGATTGAGACCAACCGGGACAAGCTGGAGAGCATCGCTCAGGCTTTGCTCAAATACGAGACGTTGGACGCCGACGACGTTAAGGTGATCCTCAACGGGGGCCGCCTCGACCGCCCCACCGTCGGCGATCTGCTCGCAGCCGAGCAGGCCAAGCACGCCGGTGACGCAGACCAACAAAAGCAGGAACAATCTATCAACTGACCCCTCCCGTTGGATGGATTCGGAGGCCGGTCATTGAGGGATCGACATGAAAAAAACAAAGCACATTCTGTGTTTTGTATTTTGCGTCGGCTGGGCGATTTGGGGTTCTCCTGGGTGGGGGATGAACATCCCCGAGGCGACTCAAATTGTCCGATTCGAATCGGAGGAGTCGACCGCGCATCTGACACCCGCGCGTTGGGAGGGGCGTCCCGGGATCGCGGTTGTTTTCCGGGGCACGCAGGACCTTCACTACTATGCCCGTTCAGAGACGGCCCCCGCCCCCGGCATGCAGTTGAAAATCACCGCGACATCCAACGACCTGCGGTTCGACGCAGCGGTGCTGCCGGAGTGGAGTCTCTTCGACGACCCTCTGGGACAACAAATCGAAGTCTACGTCGGCGATTTCATCGCCTTTGTTCCGATCCGCGAGGAGTCGATCCCGGCGGATAAAAGCGAAATCCCGGTGACGGTCGAAATCACAGGCATCGCCTGTACGAGTCAACTGTGTCTTCCACCCTTTGAGAAGATCCTGGACGCGACCTTCAACCTGGCGGAGATCGCAACCTGGCCCTCCATCTCCCTCGGAACGCCTCGAACCGAGACCCTTTCGCGTGATTTCTTCCCACTCTACACGGAGCAAGCCGACCCCGGCAAACAGACTGTGTCGGCACAATCCTCTGCTTTGCCCTATTATCTACTGGCCATTGCCGCGGGCCTTTCGATCAACATCATGCCTTGCGTGCTTCCGGTCCTGCCTCTGATCCTACTTCGCTTGGTCGATCAATCACGCAGCCCCGGCGGGAAACGCATCGCGTCGGGCCTGGCGTTCTGCGCCGGAGTCGTTCTCTTCTTCGCCGCCTTTGCTTTGATCTCGGCCATTGTCAGTCTCACCACTGGATCGGTGCTCGATCTCAACAGCCTCTTTCGTTATCCCGCCGCGGTGATCGTTTTGTTCCTGGCGATTGTCTTCTTCGGCTTGGTGATGTTGGATATTGTCACCCTGTCGTTGCCGTCTTCGATCACGGGCCACCAGAGCAATTCCTCGGGACTGGCCGGATCGGTGGGCATGGGCTTCTTCGCAGGTGTGCTGAGCACGCCGTGTAGTGGAGCTCTGCTGGGTTTCGTCTTGGTCTGGGCCCAAACCCAGCCGTTGGGGGTCAGCAGCACCGCCATCATCCTGATGGGTGTAGGCATGGCCCTTCCCTATGCGATTATTGTCTTGATTCCGTCTCTTCTGAGCCGTATCCCCAAACCGGGGTACTGGATGGAGATCTTCAAAAAATCGACGGGCTTCCTGCTGTTTTTGATTGCGGTTAAATTGACGCTGGCGGCCTTGCCCAAGGACAGACTGATGAACGTGCTGATGTACGGCATCATTTTCAGTTTCTGCGTCTGGATGTGGGGCAAATGGGTGGATTTCACCACGCCCACGCTTCGGCGACGGATCGTCCGACTGATTTCCGTGGCGCTGGCTGTCGCAAGCGCGGTATGGTTGCTGCCTGCCACGCAATCAACGGCTTCATCGCGTCTGGAGTGGGAGCCATACGATGCCGACATCGTGCAGCAGGCGATTGCAAAACGCCAGCCTGTGCTTCTGAAGTTCACCGCCGATTGGTGCACGAACTGTAAAGTCGTCGAACGGAGGGTCTACGAAGACCCTGAGATCGTCGGCCTCCTCCAGTCCAGGAACGTGTTGGCCATCAAGGCCGACACGACCGTGATCGACTACCCTGCCACACGGGATCTGAAGCTCCTCTACGGTGAAGCGGGCAATGTACCTGTCACCATCGTCCTGTTGCCGGACGGGACCCGCAAAAAGCTGCGGGGGATTTTCGACAAGAGCGATTTGATCCCTATCCTTGCGAATCTGCCGGAGACCGGGAAATAAATGACGTCGAACAAGAAATCCGCAACGAAGGCCGATGCCACCCCCACGAGCCGCAAACAGGCCTTGAGGTACGACAAAAGGGCCGCCGCCAAGCGGGTGGAATTGATTTACCCGATTCTGAAAAAGACCTATCCCGAGGCAGGCATTGCTTTGAACTTCGGGAATCCGTTGGAGTTGCTGATCGCGACGATCCTCTCGGCGCAGTGCACTGACGCACGAGTGAATATGGTGACGCCCCGACTCTTCGCGAAATACAAGTCTGCCGCCGATTGGGCGAATGCAGATCTCTCCACGATTGAACAGGACATCAAAAGTTGCGGCTTCTATCACAACAAAGCCGTCAGTATCCAGGGGGCCTGCCGGAAGATCCTCGACGACTTCGACGGCAAAGTCCCCCAGACCTTGGACGAGCTTGTTACCTTGCCCGGTGTCGGCCGAAAAACCGCCAACTGCGTTCTGGGCAACGCCTATGGCCAGCCCGCGATCATGTGCGACACACATGTGATCCGCCTGTCCCGCAGGCTCGGCCTTTCGCCCCATTCCGATCCGGTAAAGCTGGAGTTCGATTTAGCCGATATCGTCCCAAAAGACGTGTGGACATTGTTCTGCCATCTGCTGATCACCCATGGACGAACGATCTGCAAGGCAAGAAAGCCGGAATGTCCGGCGTGCCCGCTCGTGCCACACTGTCCGGCGGCGAATAATCCGAATTGCTGGTGACTTTCATGCGATGGAAAACGAATCATGTCGGCGTAGGGCGAATGGTCGAAAAGCCGGTGGAGGACCTCTGGCGGATCTTCCGGATCATGGCGGAATTCACAGAAGGTTATGAAGAACTTGCCGCCGTCGGCCCGGCCGTGTCGATCTTCGGTTCAGCCCGAACCCCGCGCACCCATCCGCACTATCGGCTGGCGGAAGAGACCGCCCGCAAACTGGCCCACGCCGGCCTGACGATCATCACCGGAGGCGGCCCCGGCATTATGGAAGCCGCCAACAAAGGAGCCGCCGATGCCGGCGGGTGCAGCATCG
>JAGPGT010000053.1:0-16523 GCA_018055905.1 Phycisphaerae bacterium | reverse complement strand
TATCGGCTGGCGGAAGAGACCGCCCGCAAACTGGCCCACGCCGGCCTGACGATCATCACCGGAGGCGGCCCCGGCATTATGGAAGCCGCCAACAAAGGAGCCGCCGATGCCGGCGGGTGCAGCATCGGGTTGAACATCGAGCTACCCCAAGAACAAATCCCGAATTCTTACCAGAACCTGCCGTTGCACTTTCGCTATTTCTTCGTCCGCAAGGTGATGTTCCTCAAATACGCCCACGGATTCATCGTCTTTCCGGGCGGTTATGGGACCCTCGACGAATTCTTCGAAGCCATCGTTCTCATCCAGACCCTGCGCCAGGCCCATTTTCCCGTCATTCTGATGGTGAAAGACTATTGGGAAGGGCTTCTCCACTGGATCGAAGAGAAGATGCTCAAGGAGCATGGGTACATTTCGCCCGAGGACATTCACGCCTTCGCGGTCTTGGACGATCCCGACGCTGCGGTCCGGATCATCGTGGACTTCAAGGAACGACAGGGCCCCGGTGGCCTGTCCATGCCTCCTGGGATGAAGATGGAACAGAGCCACGACAAATCCGACCCAAAGAGGCCGCCGTCACAGTAAGGTCCGTGGTCTCTCGCTGACACCCAGTCCCGGCCGGTCGTTGAGGAGCAATCTGCCCTGACGTACGCCGACGCCGGAGAACGGGTCATTGGAGATCAGCAGGTTGCCGTCGAGGTCCGCCCAATCCCCCAGCGGACTGATCTGCGCCGCGGCTGAAATCCCCACGGAGCTTTCGATCATGCAGCCCAGCATGATCTTCATGTCGAAAGCTCGGGCCACGTGGATCATGCGTATCGCCTCCTGGAGGCCGCCGGACTTCATGAGCTTGATGTTGATCCCGTCGTAGGCCCCCGCCAGACGGGGAATGTCGCCTGCCGTCTTCACTGCCTCGTCCGCAACGATGGGGATCTCGACCCGCTCCTTCAGCCAAGCCGTCTCCTCGATCATCGACGAAGGCAAAGGCTGCTCGATCAGCTCGACGCCCTGCCCTGCCAGCCACTGGATCTTGTCGAGGGCCTGCTGCTTGTCCTTCCAACCTTCGTTGGCGTCCACCCGCAGGGGCTTGTCCGTCGCATCTCGCACCGCGGCCAGGATCTCCGCGTCGTTGTCGCGACCCACCTTGATCTTGAGCACCGGAAAATCCTTGGCCTCCTCGACCTTCTGTCGGATCACCTCCGGCGTATCGATCCCGATGGAGAACGTCGTGACAGGCGCCTTGGCGGGGTCCAGGCCGAGCATTCGATATAACGGGGTCTTGAGCTTGCCGCCCACCCAATCGAGGATCGCCATGTCGAGGGCCGCGTGGGCGCACGAATTCCCCGCCAGCTCTCGCTCCCACCGCCTGGACAAATCCACATACTGGAACCAGTTCCCCGCTTGAACAAATGGGCGGGCCTTCTCCAGCATCTCGATCGTTCCCTCCGCACTCTGGCCGTAGCGGACGTTCGGAGCCGCTTCGCCCCAGCCGACGATGCCGTCCCGTTCGATCCGAACGAACACGTTGTCTTTGAAGTCGCTGGAATTCCGCGCGATGGTCCAGGTGTGCGTCAACATCAGCCGCCTGCGGCTCACGCCAAACCGCGTGACGCCTGTGGCGTTTCCCTGTCCCGCGACGACTCCCGCCCCGCCAATCCCGACCCGAGCCGACGCAGCCAACAACCGCCTGCGAGAGATTCCCATGCCCTTACATCCTTCCAGGGTTCCCATTTCCTACGGACTCCGAGTCGTCCACACATAGGTCAACGTTTGTCATCCCTAGGCGAAGCTGAAGGATCTGGGCGTCGGACACGAGGATCCTCTCGTTCGCGAGCCAGATTTTTCACCACACTGCGCTCCGTTCAGGATAACAGGCGATAATCATTCACCGTGACGCGTATCGCGTGAAAGCCATTATGGAATCCACAGCCCCCTATGGCAAGTTCATTCAATGTAACGGTGAATTCACAACACTCAACCTGGGAATACCCAATTCCATCAGAGGCAACACAAACATTTGATGCCATTTCCGTCGCGTGTCCTGTTTATAGGGCGATGCTCCGCGGGTTCGCCGAGATCGTTTTCAGCGTCACACACCACGTCCCATATTCTTTCGCAAACAAAGACGCCCCACCGATTCGCCAGGTGTAAGGCTTCCTCACGCAACCTCTCGCCTTCCCCGAGGCCAAAATCCAAAGAACCTCTTTGCTTAAACGCCGATTAATGGGTCGTATACGGAATCGGGTGATGATCCAGACCTCGGAAATCATGTTGTGGAATCAGCCCCCGAATAATTTGCAAGACTTAGGAAAGAGGGACTGAGTGTCTGCGAAATGGAAAAACCAGCTGCAAGGGACGACCATAGAGAACAAGCCCGCCGGACAATGCAAACAATGCGGGGCGTGCTGCGCATTCATCAGTATTCCTCCCTTTAAGGAAGATGAACTCGACCACCTGCCGGAGGATATTTTACGTGTCGTGGAGTGGTATACACAGAACCACCGCGCCCGCCCGGCGTCGCCGACGCCTTGTTATTTCTACGACATGACCACGCGCCGATGTCTGATCCATGCGCACAAACCGCAAACCTGTCGCGACTTCGAAGCCGGAGGGCCCGGCTGCCGCACGGAACGAAGCTATCTGCTGCCGGCCTTGGAACAGTATCACAACGCGACGAAGCGCTGGGCGCAGCACTATACACGATTCGTCAACCTCGAAGGCCGCATCCAGGAAATGGCCGAATTCTGCCTGGATGACGAAGTCGTCGAAGATCTTTTGGGCAACTGAAAAAGGTCCCGACGGCCGGCGTCCTGCGTCCGGATCTCGACAGTCTCTTGGCGGCAGAACATGTTCCGTCGAAACAACCAAGGGCAAATCCGTTCAAAACGGTCATCCCTTCCCACGATCACTCCTCGGGTGACATCGCATACCACCCAACGCCCTCATACACCCAGATTTCCGTGGGATACTTCGCCAAGCTTTCTCTTTCCGATTCCTTCATTGTGTAGAAATGCGAGGACGTGGCAGCGGACCAGAACCGATGAACGGGTGCGGCGTCAGGGGGGCGGTTTTGCAAAGAATAAGCGTACCAAGCGACACCTCGACAGTCCCAAACCTCCGTATTGGCCATAATCGCATCGCGCTCGACCGGATCAATCGTGTAGAACTCGCTGCCTGTGGTCTTCGAGACGAATCGGAAGACCGGCACCGCATCCGGCGGCTGCGAACCCTCGGGATAGACGCAGGAAGCGACACACTCGCGAACCCAGGACTCTCCCTTCCGTTGCGAGAGTTCTGCCGCCTGCTGCAAGTTCATCGTGTAGGCATGAACGTTGCGTGCCCGCGAATACAACCTGTATACAGGTCGAGCCACATCAACTCGCCATTGCCCCTCGTCGCCGGCGGGCCATCGATCGTCAAGAAAATCGATCCGATATTTGCCTTCCGCCACGTCGCCATGGATCGTCCCCTGCACATGGAGTCGGTAGGACGACCAGGAATCGTCGGAAGTCCGAAACGCCTTGTCCTGGCAACGAAACTCGAATGTGTCGCCCAACCGAGAATACCGGCAAGAGGGGCTCCATCTGACGATCCCGCCATCCGGCATATTCAGTTCCCACTCGCTGTCTGTCCAGCCGTCTTGACGCAGGACCCAAGCAACAATTCGACCGCGGAGGCCGGATGTATCTCCGGCAAATCGGCGGTTCCGAACACCGTTGACCTGATACGCTGAAAGGGCGACATCGCGAAAAAAACCGTTTTCGGGCGAGGCCGCCAATCGATACACTCCCCCGTCGGGAAAAGAGACGATCCGCCGTAGCGGCAACACGGAAACCAGTTCATCCAAGTCGAACAAGTACGAACGAGGTGAGAGCCGAAACCAGACCAGGGTTTCCCCCTGACCGCCCAAGATCCTCCGCTCAAACTCCTTGAGATCCCACGTTCGGTGCGGCGAAACCCGTGCGTCAACCCCCGTCAGGGCATACAAGGCGTCGGGTGCGTTGCTGCGGACAGGTTCTTGCAGTGGATGGGCGAGAAGCCAGCGAGTTAGCGGAGACTCCCGCCACTCCATCCGACTGTACCCTCCTGCACCGTCCTGCATCTGGAAGGTTAGCATCGTATACGTCCGATGCAGGGGGTGGATCAGCCAAAGTCCCGAGAACACAATCAGTGCAAAAGCGACGCGTGACCCGCCAAGGGAGTCTCGGCGCAACCCCAAAACGAGCATGTCGATCAAGACAAACCCAAGCCACGGACCGATCAGCGCCAGGGGAGCAAGGTATCGGTCGTTCATCATCTCATCCGGAACGCCGACCTGATGAGTATGCACGATCAAAGGCAAGTAGATCAATGCCACAAGCCCTGCGCTCCAGACGCATATGCAACCCCTCTTTTGAACCGCCCCCCCCATGACACGCAGAATTAGTATCGCAGTGCCGGCCCCAACGACCGCCGCGACGATAATCGCTCCCCGCATCGGCAGAGAAACCTCCTCCGGGACGAACCACTTCGTGATGGTGTCCGCTGCGGTGACGAGATTCTCCGTCAACGTGTAGATAGAACGCTGCCGCACATGACCGGTAAACAGGGAGGTGAGCCGATGGTTTCGCACCATCCAGAGTCCCAAAGGGACTGAGGCGATCACGCCAAACCACCCCAGGTGTTGGAGACGCCGCCGCAGGCTGGCGTTCGATCCAGGCCACAGAATCAGAACCACCCCCGCGCCGATCAGCGTTACGCCGGTATAGCGCTGCAACGAACAGAGAGCCGTTAAAACGGCTGCGGTCACCAAGAAGGCCTTCCGTCGGGTTTGTCGATAGGCGGAAATTGCCAGCACGAACCATGCAATCAGAAGCACAAAGACCGGCTCAGTCCAAGCCATTCCCGCCAAACTCAACAGAGGAAATGACAGCACAATCGAGCAAATACCCATCACGGCCAATGCGCTGGACGTCAGACATCGTCGAAAGAACAGGCCGGAAACAAAGACAATCCCGCCCATCGCAGCGGCGTTCAAAAGCCTGGCACCGCACGCAGGATCCAGACCCACGAGTCCGAGAGCTGCCAGGAGCGTCGGAAACAACGGTGGCCAGGACGTATAGGGACTATCGCACAAGGTCCGATACCCCCTTCCGGCCAGCACGTTTCTGGCGGCGCAGAGATAACCTGCGGAATCGGGCGAGACCCCCACGCCGTACCGAGAAGTCGCGATGAGAACCAGAACCATACTCAGGATGCTCAAGACAATCAGTGCGCCGAAGGAGGGGCTCGCCGGGGCAATCGTGAGCCCGTCGCTCGATTCCAATGGAGATGTGTCTTGCATTTCGTGTTTCCTTTGCATCCTCCAGTACAGTGACGTCATCTTCCTGTGTTGTCGGCACGACCCAAATGTCGCATGGAACGGCTGCACCGCACCGTCTGATGGAACGACTGAATCGACATTTTCCAGAGTTCCCAACGAACCATGGAGACCTGTCCGCTGCGACGCGGGCGCGCAGGCACCGGAACGCTCGCCACCTTCGCGTGCACTCGGCAGAGTCCCCCTGAAACAACGAGATTGGGAGCAAACGTATCCGCAGGGATGTGTTCGAGGATCCGTTCAAGCACAGAGGCTCGCATAAGCCGGTATGGCGTGTTCACGTCGCGGATCCCCTTGCCAAAAAACAAGCTCACCGTCAGGCGCGAAATCAACGTGATGATTTTGCGTTGAAGCGTCTGCCTCCGGTTTTCGCGACAACCGAACACTGCGTCCGCCTGTCCACGAATCTCCCACAGACTGCCGAAAGAATCCGTAGGCATTTCGTCATCGCTGTCGCATTGAAAGATCCACTCGGCCAGGGATACGGCGCGCCGGTAACCATCGAGAATCGTCGGGCCATGTCCTCGATTGGCCGAGTGAAATACATGGATCCGCTCATCCTGTGCGAAGGCCTCCAGCATCTCGCCGGTACGGTCAGTCGAACCATCGTTGAAAACCAGCATGACGAAATCGATCCCGCACTTGTCCAAAACGCTCCGCCACGATGAAAGAACGTCTCCGATGCAACCCTCTTCATTGTAAACCGGCATCACGACCGCCAGTTCGCATTTCGGGGCTACCGCCCGGATCGAATCCCTCATTTCCACGTTTTCCCCACGCCGTGCAGGCCGTTCCCCGCATGCAATCCGCTCTTACGACACCGTTCGAGTCCCTTTCCGACCAATGTTCAACAACTCTGGTTTGGACGATGGTATCGTAGCGCGTGCGTCCCCTTCAGTCAAGCTTCGACCAAACGGCCGCACCACAAAGGTACAAGCCATTCTGTTGCATGCCACAGGGATCAGAATCCCCCTTGCAGACAAGCATTCGACGTGAGGACGTGACAACAACGGTTACCCTGTCGCGTTCGAACCGGATGATCCCTGGCCCGTTTTGTTGAAGGTTCTCGTTGAAAACCGGGCGGGTCCCACCGATAATTGCGGCCACGGGCGGATTGATACGCCAGGGCCCCTTGGAAAACGGTGGATCGCGTGACGACCCCACCGCTGGCAGGTCCCAAATTGAAAGGAACACAGTCATGTGGAGATACCTGCGAACGTTATCGTTACTGCTTCTGGGCTTGGCTGGTTGCTCCCAGCCTTTGGAGCGTCAAAAGGTCCCGACTTCACGTCCCGATCCCACCTCCGTGGATGTGGTCGCAGAATCGGCCAGGAGCATCCCTATTCTGTACGAAGTGGATGTCATTGTCGTCGGGGGCGGTTCGGGGGCGGTCTCGGCGGCCGTTGCCGCGTCGGAAAACGGGGCCAGAGTGTTTTTGGCCGCTCCCAGGCCCTACCTGGGCGAGGACCTCTGCGCTACATACCGCCTGTGGCTGGAGCCGGACGAGGAGCCGAAATCCCCGCTGGCGGCGGCTCTTTTCGCGGAACCCGAAGTTCCCGCGGTGCTTGGCAATCAGATCCCCTTCACGTATGAGTCGGATGTGGAGTCGGCTCCCCCACACAAGGACTCGGTCCAATCGACAGGGCTGCGAGACGGCAAGTGGCACAGCGCCCCTTCGCAGAGCGTCCAGTACAATGGCGACGTCACACTCACCGTCGATCTGGGCGGCGAGCAATTCGTCGGCAAGGCGCATTTGATGGCGTACCAGAGAAACGAAGAATTCGAAGTCGCCGAAGTGACCTTCTTCGTTGGCGACGACAAGGAGCACTGGCGTCCGGTCGCAACGACCGTCAACAATCGGCTGGGCCAGGGCTTCGAACAAACGGCAATCCCCCTGTCGGCCGCTGTTGATCAAAAGGCCCGCTACCTCAAACTGGTCGTGCGTAAGACCCCCCGGGCAAAACGAGTGCTTCTGGGAGAGATCATCCTGGAGAAACCGGAACAGAACGCCCTGCGCCAAGTCTACCGAATGCCGCCCACACCCATGCAGATCAAGCGGGTCCTCGACGACGCCTTGCTCAATGCGGGTGTTCAGTTCCTCTATGGTTGCTATGCAACCGAGCTTCTCGTGGACCGCAAGGGCAGCCTCGCGGGGATCGTCATGGCCAACCGTTCTGGCCGACAGGCGGTGGTCGCCAAAGTGATCGTCGACGCGACGCCTCACGCAACCGTTGCAAGAATGGCCGGAGTCCGCATGGACCCATTCCCTGCGGGAACTCGCACCTTCAAACGAATCGTCGTTGGAGGCCCGCCCGCGGACCTGCCACGAGTGCCGACTCGGCAACTGCCCGCGCCGATCTGCGATCGCGAAGGACGTATCCATCAGGCCATCGAGTACACGCTCGATCTTCCCATGAACGATGGTTCTTTCGCTTCCTATGCGCAGGCTGAACAAATCGCCCGCGACATGACGTGGAGTCGCGAACAGGTGGACTCCTCCGAGACGCTCTTCGAGGCCGCCCCCGAACGCATCAAGGGCAAGGCCCACCAGTGCTGCCAGTGGCCCGGCGCGGACAAGGTAGATCTGGATGTTTTCCGGCCGGAACGCTCGAAGGGTCTCTACATCCTGTCGGGATGCGCCGATGTGACGAGGCGCGAGGTCGAGAAGATGCTGCGTCCCCTGGAGATGATGCAGGTGGGTGAACGCATCGGCGCAGCCGCCGCGGCGGAGTCCAGGAAAACCGGGCATCCGGACGGCGTCAAGGTGGCCACCCACAGCGGAAAACCCGTGATCTCCGGCGATGTCCGCGACGATCCGGCGTGGATGCGAATCCATCCCGGCACTGCATCGGTGAGATCCGACGAGAACATGCTTCCCGTGCTCGGACGCTACGATGTCGTGGTCGTCGGAGGCGGCACCGGTGGCGCGCCGGCTGGCATCGCGGCTGCCCGCCAAGGGGCCAAGACCCTCGTCGTGGAATACCTCCACGGCCTGGGCGGCGTCGGCACCCTAGGACTGATCGGCCAATACTACTATGGACACCGTGAGGGCTTCACGAAGGAGATCGATCAGGGGGTGGCCGAATTGAGTGGAGAAGGTCACAAATCTGCATGGAACAGCCAAGTCAAGATCGAATGGTATCGGAGGGAGCTTCGTAAGGCCGGCGCGGACATCTGGTACGGCGTCCTCGGTTGCGGGGCCTTCGTCGAAGGCAACTGTGTCAAAGGGGTCGTCGTGGCCACGCCGCTGGGCCGTGGAGTGGTCCTTGCCAAGGCGGTCGTGGACTCCACCGGCAGCGCGACGATTGCCGCGGCGGCCGGCGCCGAATGCATCTACACCGGCGGCGAACACATCGCGGTCCAAGGAACCGGCTTGCCTTACTGGGAACCTGGTGCCCGTTACATCAACACCGACTACGCCTTCATCGACGATCTCGACGTGATCGACGCGTGGCAATCGTTCCTGGCCGCTCGCAAGAAGTTCGCCGATCGCTACGACCTGGGCCAGCTCATCGACACCCGTGAGCGACGACAGATCGTCGGTGATTTCTTCATGACGCCGATGGATGTCTACCTCGACCGCACCTACCCCGATTCGGTCGTGCGGGCCAGCAGCAACTTCGACACGCACGGCTTCACCATCCATCCGATGTTCCTACTCAGGCCGCCGGACCGCAAGACCCTGCCTTGTTACGTCCCCTACCGGTGTCTGCTGCCCAAGGGGATCGAGGGCGTGCTCGTCACAGGCCTGGGCGTCAGCGCCCATCGGGACGTGATGCCAGTCATCCGGATGCAGCCCGACGTACAGAATCAGGGTTACGCCGCAGGCGTCGCGGCAGCGACAGCCGCCCGGACAGGGCGAACACTCCGCGAGATCGACGTACACCGGCTCCAGGAGCACCTCGTCCGCAAGGGCAATCTGCCTGGGGAGGTCCTCAAGCAGAAGGACTCGTTCCCCCTGCCCAAGGCGAGGATCGAACAGGCGGTGCGAAACGTCGTCAAGGATTTCAATGATATCGAAGTCATTTTCACACAGATCGATACCGCCCTGCCGCTACTTCGCGAAGCGTACAAGACCGTCGAGTCAAAGGAGGAAAAGTTGACCTACGCTCACATCTTGGGCATTCTGGGCGACCCCACCGGCGCCGCGACGCTGGCCGAAGTGGTCGGCTCTCGTGAATGGGACAAGGGCTGGAAATACACCGGTATGGGCCAGTACGGCATGAGCATGAGCGTCGTGGACAGTCTGATTGTCGCCCTGGGGCGGACCCGAAAACACATCGCTCTGGAACCGATCTTGGCCAAGGTCGCCCAGTTGGGTCCCGAGCACGAGCTGTCTCACCATCGGGCCGTGGCTCTGGCCCTGGAGACGCTGGGCGACCGGACCGCCGCGAAACCGTTGGCGGACCTTCTGGCCAAACCCGGCATGGCCGGCCATGCCTGGACCGACATCAACGCAGCCACCCGGAACATCCCGCCCAGCGAAGTGGACACCTCGACCCGCGAATGCTCGCTCCGCGATCTGATTCTTGCCCGCGCCCTCTACCGCTGCGGCGACCACGAAAACTTGGGCGAGAAGATTCTCCGTCAGTATGCGAAGGACTTGCGAGGCCATTATGCCCGACATGCTTTGGCAGTACTGGGAGAAAAGCGATGATCGAAGCAGACGCCGACATTGTCGCCTCGCCGGGACTGTGCTATGATGTCGCATCAAGTCGGCGCAAACAGGCGAATCGAACGTCCGACAGCGCCGAGTGCCGAACGTCGGCCGAGTGCATGATGGGCTCTGGATTGAAAAGGAGAAACAACAATGGCAGGAGAGTATAGATTTTCGTTTGGGCCGTGGAATGTTCATGAGGGAGCCGATCCATTCGGGCCGACCGTGCGACACAGCATCTCGTTCGCCAAGAAATTGAAGATGTACAAGCAGCTTGGTTTCGACGGCGTGCAGTTTCACGACGACGACGCGGTGCCGGACATGAACAAGCTCACCGCCCGTGAGATCATCAAGAAGGCCAAAGAGGTTCGCCGGATGCTCAAGGACGAAGGGTTGACTGCGGAATTCGTCGCTCCCCGGCTCTGGGAAGATCCGCGGACCATTGACGGCGGCTACACCTCGAACGACCCTGCTTGCCGCCAGTATGCAAAGGACCGCAGCCGACGGTGCATCGACATCGCAGTCGCCCTCGATTGCGACTTGATCGTTTTGTGGTTGGCCCGAGAAGGGACATACATCCGCGAGGCCAAGGACAGCAAGGTCGCCGTCGACAGGCTGGTGGAAGCCATCAACGACATGCTGGCGTATCACGACGGCATTCGCATTGCCATTGAGCCCAAACCCAATGAACCCATGGACCACGCCTACATCCCGACGACCGGGCATGCGCTGGCCCTGGCCTACAAGACCAAGGATCCCAAGCGGGTCGGCGTCAATATCGAAACCGCCCACGCGATCCTGGCGGGCTTGGATCCATCGGACGAGATGGGGTTTGCCCTGGCGTACAACAAACTCTACACCGTCCACCTGAACGATCAGAACGGCCTGAAGTTCGACCAGGACAAGAGTTTCGGATCGGTCGACCTCCGCCGGGCCTTCAACCAGGTCCGTATCCTCGACAAGTACAACTACGGCGCCAAGGGCGAGTTTGTCGGCTTGGACGTCAAAGCCATGCGGACACAAAAGATCGAGAACTCGACCAAGCACCTACGCAACAGCCGAGAGATCTACCTGAACCTCGTGGACCTCGTCCGAAGCCTGGACGAAGACCGGGTCGAGCAACTGATTGCCGACCGCGACTACGAAGAACTGGACCTGCTCATTGTCAATCACTTGATGGGAAGGTGAGACGAGGCTGGAACATGGCAAGTCTTGTCATCCTGAGCGACGGCGAAGGATCTGGCTCTCGAAAGAGAGGTTTCTCTCGTCCGCAGACCAGATCCTTCACTCTGCTTCACTCTGCTTCACTCTGTTCAGAACGACACATGGGTCGCATCTCTGGCGACACGACATGGAAAGGATCGATGTAGGGCATGTTGAGAAGTGAAAAGACAGTTCTTTGCCTGGAGGCTCACCCGGACGACGCCGAGTTTCTCTGTGCCGGGACGCTGGCCTTGCTGCGACAGCGAGGCTGGCAGGTACACATCGCCTCCGTCACGCCGGGCGACTGCGGGACCGTCCAATACAGTCGCGAAGAGATCAGCCGGATTCGCAAGTCTGAGGCAGCCAAGGCCGCGGCGATGCTCGACGGAGGGTACTCCTGCCTTGAAGCCGACGACGCTTTCATCATGTACGACCGTCCGACCTTGATCAAGGCCATCGCCCTGGTCCGTAAGGTCCGCCCGACAATTGTCCTGACGCTGAGCCCAACCGACTACATGGTCGATCACGAGACCGCCAGCCGGCTGACGCAAAGCGCGTGCTTCTGTTGCGGGGTCATCAATATCGAGACGCCCGGCGCCGAGGGCTTCGAACCCATCCCGCACCTGTACTACGCCGATCCGATGGAGGGCAAGGACACGCTGGGCCGGGAGATACGCCCGACAATGGTTGTCGATATCACCCGCACAATCGACATCAAAGAAAAGATGCTCTGCTGCCACGAGAGCCAGCGGGACTGGCTGCTCAAGCACCACGGCATGGACGAATACGTCTCCATGATGAAGAATTTCTCGGCGAATCGGGGGCAACTCGTCGGCGTCCCGTTCGGCGAGGGTTTCCGCCAGCACCTGGGCCACGCGTTTCCGCAGGACAACATTCTCAAGAAGGAGTTGGGCAACCTGGTTCACACGTTTTAGGGGGAGTTTGCATGGGGAGAAAAACAAGTATTCTGGCGCCGCAGTGGTGGGACTACACGACGCTCGACGATGAGATCCTCAATGACGCCGCGAGGTTGACCGCAGAAGATATGGCCGCGATGAGCCGGGAGGGGTTCAAGGTCGTGTTCTACGACACGCTGGAAGATTTCTACCTCGCTGAAGCCCTGGAGTACATCACCGCCTGGCAACAGGCGACGCCGGACTGCCCCGCCGGCATTTGCGGCCCCATCGGCCCGACCGAGCAACTCCCCTTGGTCGCCCGGCTTGTCAATGAGTTGAAGATCGACCTGCGAAACGCCCACTTCTGGGGTATGGACGAATGGTACCTGAACGGTCGAGAGGTCCCGTATAGCCATCCGCTTTCATTCGCTCGAGCGGATCGGGAACTGTGCTTCGATCGAATCCAGACGGATCTCAAGATGCCCGCGGAAAATATCCACTTTCCCAAAGCCGATGTCTCGTCCTACATCCAAAGTTGGAACGGCGTCCGCTGCGTCGTTATGCAAGGCGGCCAAGGCGATATCAAGCACTGGGCGTTCAACGATCCCGTCCGCCGGGAGGGCAAATACAAGGACCAGCCGCCCACGCCGCAGGAGTATCGCAAGCTCACGACCCGCGTGGTCGATCTGCACCCGGTGACGGTGCTCCAGAACGCCCGTACCAGCGGCGGCGGAGTCGTCACCGGCGTTCCGACCCAGGCGATCTCTGTCGGTCCGGTCGAGACGTGGAAGGCGGAAAAGGTCTCCATCTGGCAGGCAGGCACCCACGACAACCCGTTTGGTATGCGACTGACGACCCTGATGATCGGCAAGAAGATCCCCGACAGCGTGGTGCCGATGTCCCTGCTGGCGGACCATCCGAACGTACAGTTCAACTTCTATCGTCCTGCGATCGGCACGTGCAAAGCCGAAATGCATTGATCTCTTATGGAGAACTGACCGATGGCTGTGGACATTCTCATCCTGAATACGGCGGTGGTGGACCTTCGTCGGCCGGACTTCGATTTCACCGATGCGCTCGTAGGCAAAGGCGGCCTGGCCAAGTGCAAAACCCAAGATATGCCGGCTTTCTCACAGGAGCAGATCAAACAGTGGATCGACGAGGGCTACGCCACCGCCGGCGGGCCGGGCAACACCGCGCCGTTGATCGCCCGGACTGGCTTGAAGGTCGCCGTGGGCGTCAATCTCGGCGCGGGTCAATATGACGGTCTGGACGCCCAGGGCCGCTATTGGTACGACGCCATGGTTGCCAACGGGATCGACATGTCCGCGACCCAGGTTCACCCTACCCTTCCGACCGGTACAACCTTCATCCACAGTACCAGCAGAGGCGATCGAGGCGGCATCGCCTACTTCCCAAACGCCAACAACGACTTCGATTTCGACGTCTTCCGGGCCGCGGTCGAGCGTCTGAAACCCCGAGTCGTCTACTACATGTACTCGGGACTCTCCGATCGGGGCGACGCCAACGGCGGCAACGACCTGGCCGATTTCATCCACTGGTGTCGGGAGATGGGGGCGGTGACCATTGCGGACAGCCATACCCTGACGGGCGATCCGCACAAGCTGATTGCCGAAGGCAAGGCGGTGAAGGAATACAAGCTCCTGGAACCCCTGCTGCCGGAACTGGACCTGTTTTTCACCTCGTCCGACGAGGCCAAACTTATCGAGAACACGCTCTCTCGTAAGCCGGCCCGGAACGATCTGGACGAACACGCGTATAATATTCAATTTCTCGAATTCCTGACCCGTCGGTTCTGGCAGGACGACGACCGAACCAAGCTCTTCGGCGTCACCGTCAGTAACGGCGCGTACGAGAAACACATCCTGCCGGACGGACAGACTGAATGCCCCGTCAAGGTTACATCTCGGTTCATGGCGGGCGAGGTCGTGGACCTCGTCGGCGCTGGCGATTCCTTCCGCGCAGGACTCATCACCTACGTCGCCAGCAATCTCGAAGCGTTCCACAAGGGCAGGATCGACTTCCAGGAAGCCGTGCAGGCGGGTAACCTGTTCGCGTCGCTCTACATCAAGGCCCCACTGGGCGACCGGTACGGCAACTTCCGTCCCTACGTCAAGATGCTGCAGGTGCTCCGCACTGCAGGCGGATTCGAGAGCATGGAAGCCCTGAGAACGGCCCTGGACTAGCCCCCACAAACATGGAGGATATCGACGTGGCAGCAAAGAAAACAAAACCCGCTTGGCAGGACAAGGTGATCAACGCCGCCCAGATCGGCGGAATCGAAACCTCGGTGCTCGACGATGGGCCGGGCAGAGGCACGCGGATCGCCTGGGTGAACACAGGCTCAGGCCTGCGATACCGAGTCGTGATCGACCGAGGTCTGGACATCGTCGACGCCTTCCACAACCAGCACAGCCTCGCCTGGCTCAGCCACGGCGGAGTCACCGCGGTCCGCCCGGACGCCAACAAAGGCATCGAATGGCTCTGGACCTTCGCCGGCGGCCTGCTGACCACCTGCGGCCTTACACACGCCGGCGGGCCAGAGAGCGACCAATTCGGCGAACGCGGTCTACACGGGCGGGCCAGCAACCTTCCGGCCCAACTGGAATCGATCAGCCAGCCCAACTTGGCCACAGGCAAGCTCGACATGAGCATCACCGCCGTGGTGAAGGAATCCCGCGTCTTCGGACCCAATCTGGAGCTTCGACGGACTATCTCCAGCACGCTGGGCGAGCCGACGATCCGCGTCCACGACGTGGTGACCAACGTCGGCAACTCGCGGACGCCACACATGATTCTCTACCACATGAACTACGGCTGGCCCCTCGTGGACAAGGGCACGCAGATCGTCTGGAAAGGCGAATGCAGGTCGCGCGGCCTCGATATGGATAATGCGATCTTCAACGACGCCCACGACTATCGCACCTGCCAGAGCCCGCTCGAACAACATCGCGGCACGGGTGAAGCCTGCGGGTTCATCGACGTCGAGCCCGATGAGGGCGGCGTTTGCACCGTCGGCCTGTACAACGAGAAACTGGGCTTCGCGGTCGCCACGCGATACAAGAAAAAGCAACTGCCCTCGCTGGCGAATTGGCAGCATTGGGGACCGGGCGAATACGTTACAGGTCTGGAGCCGGGAACCAATCCGCCGATCGGCCAGGGCAAGGCCCGCGAACTCAAGCAGCTCATCCACCTCGACCCCGGCCAGAGTCGTACCTACGATCTCGAAATCAGCGTCCTGAGCGACCCACAGGACATCCGGCGTTTCTTGAAAGCGGCGGGCCGATAGCATGAGCGATCATGTTTTTGTTGGGTTCGGATTCGGACCGATTCAAGCAGGCCTCTTCGCCAAGGAGGCGTTCGAGAGCGGCAACTTCCGGCGGATCGTCGTCGCCGAGATCGATCAGAGACTGGTGGACGCGGTCCACGCCAATCACGGGACATATTATGTCAACGTCGCCCGAAGCGATCGCGTCGAAACCGTGCGGGTCGACAACGTCGAGTTGTTCAACGCGACCCGCGACAGCGAAGTCCGCAAGGCCCTGGCCGAGGCCACGGAGATCGCAACCTGTCTGCCGTCGGTGAGCTTCTACGATTCCGACAAGCCAGACACGGTAGCGGCGATGATCGCCGAAGGTCTGCGGGCCCGTAAGTCCGATGCGACGATTGTCTACGCCGCCGAAAACAACAACCATGCTGCGGAGTTCCTCGAACGAGCCGTCGGCAAACGGATGGGAACACCCCTGCCCCCAAGGGTCCAATACCTCAACACCGTGATCGGAAAAATGAGCCAGGTCGTGACCGACCCAGCCGAGATCGTCGCAAGAAACCTCGCGCCGATCGTCCCTGGCATCGACCGCGCATTCCTCGTGGAAGAGTTCAATCGCATCCTCGTGAGCAAGACGACCATCCCCGGTTTCGCCCCGGGCATCGAGGTCTTCCTCGAGAAGGACGACCTGCTCCCCTTCGAGGAGGCCAAACTCTACGGCCATAACGCCATTCACGCCCTGCTGGGTTTCATCGGCACCCTCAAAGGCTATGTCAAAATGCCCGAGATCCGGTCCGACGCCTCGCTGCTACGTGTGGCCCGTGACGCATTCATTAACGAATCCGGCAGTGCTCTGATTCGTAAGTATGCCTCTTTGGGGGACGATCTGTTCACCGAACCGGGCTATCGCGCATATGCCGAAGATCTCCTCGTCCGCATGACGAATCCACATTTGGCGGACGCCGTGGCTCGCGCCAGCCGGGACGTGGTGAGAAAACTTGCCGTCAACGACCGCATCTTTGGAACTATGGCCTTGGCCCTGGAACATGGAATCGAGCCGAAAAACATGGCGATGGGCGCTCTGGCGGGCGTCGCTCTTCTCCTGACCGGCGACACCGCGCG
>JAGPGT010000251.1 GCA_018055905.1 Phycisphaerae bacterium | reverse complement strand
TTGGCAATCGGCGCGAAACAGTCCAGGATCGACGAAATCTGCATCATGTCCCGCAGATGAAGCCCGGTCTCGTCTTTGCCGAAACGAACTTGGAGAGCAAACGCGTCGAAACTGGTCCCGCTTTGAACGACCATGTCCATATACACAAAAGGGGGAATGCTGTTGGGCGTCGTGGCGTAGTACTCGCCCCAGGGGCTGGCGACCTCCACGATCCGGACCGCCCTGCTGCCCGCGGCCCGCACCGCCATGTTCGCGGCCCGCGTCATTTCCAGGATCTGCTCGAAATTGAAATTGAACTGGTTGAAAGCGTTCATGCCGCTGATGACATACCAACGGTGAACCACTCCGGCATAGCGTGCGACCACCTTTGAGACGAACTGATAAGCCAGTTCCCGCATCTTCTCAAAACCGATGCCAGAACGCAACAACCATTCCGGCAACTGGTCCTGCGTGAAACGCAACAGTGGCCCCGCGGAGATCACCATCTTCTTCCGGCTCAGGATCCCCATGCAACTGTCGATCAGGGAGAAGTCGAAATGCCCCTGTCTGGATTCGACCTGGGCCCAGTTGATCGGCAGTGTGACCGAGGCGAATGACTCCAGCAATCGATCGACATATTGCGCATTGGTCAGAAGATTTGGGTCCACCCGGCACCCCAGACAACCGCGACCGAAACCGGGACTCTTGCGCCGTTTGTCGAAGAGCGATTTGCCTTGGCGAACCGCCAGTTTCTCCGAATAAATGGTGGCTTTGCGCAACGAGGCATCCGCCAAAACCGAAGCCGCCGCGGGATCCTTGATGCTCTGAATCGCCTTGACGAACAGATCCTGTGAATCCTTGGCAATCTCCTCCAGACCCTCGAGATCGTCGAAGAAAGACCAATCTTCCCGTCGGTTGGTGATCTGCATGAGCTTGGCGCGGGCCAACTCGACATTGAGCACATAGGGTCTTTCCCGCTCGGGCAGACAGGTCGTCGGCAACATGATTCTGCCGAAATCTTCAATAGGCCAGAGGACGGCCAATCCGGCGGTTTCGATGTTGGGTCGGATGCACTCGATACAACCATCCGTGAAGACGATCTTAGCGCGACGGATGCTGATACCGTCCGTGCCGAAAAGGTAGGCACCGGACGGGACGAAATCGGTAACGGCCTTGCCGTCTTTAAAAACCTGGAATTTCACTCAAGCGTCCTGATCTCTCACGTTCCGATTGCCATATCGCACCCCGCCAAACACCTGCGAAATGCTCCTGACGCATTATAACAACTGTGAGACCACAGGCAAACTCAAAAAGCCAAGTGGAATCGGACGGTGGCAGCGGGGGCCGACCTGTCGGCGAATCTACCGCCCGGCCTTGCGGTCCAGAAAACTCTGAAGGATGTCCGCGGCAGCCAAGGCATCGAGCCGTGCCTTTCTCTTGGTCCGGCTCAGGTCCATCTCCCGCAATCGTTGCTCTGCTTCGAAACTGCTCAGACGTTCGTCTTGAAAAAAGACCGGAATCCCAAGCTGCCTCCCAAGTTCATCGCCGAAGGTCCGGACCAACTTGGCCTGAGGGCCTTCGGTACCATCCATGTTCAGAGGCAGGCCCAGGACCAGGGCCTCAATGCCATCGGTGGCGACGATGTTCTTGATCCGCGGGATCAGATCCTTGCGACCCTGAACCACCGTCAATGGCGAGGCAATCCTCTCGCCTGCATCGCACACGGCCAGCCCGGTTCTTTTTCTGCCATAGTCTATGGCCAGGTATCTCATGGACAGGTCCGCTAGAGGAATTCTGTGCGACCGTGTTGCTCAATCCGGTCGAGCAACTGCTTGAGCCGTTCCGCCTGACTGGCATGACAAACCAGCGTCGCGTCTCGCGTGTGGGCCACGATGACGTTCTCCAGCCCCATGGCCGCAATCAGATGGCCTTTGTCTTCGGTGACAATGATGCTATCGCGGCAGTCGAGCAATTCGCTGACGCCAGCGACCACGATATTATTGTTCTGATCCGACTTGATGACGTCGGCCAGGGCCGCAAATGACCCCATGTCGAGCCACTTGCAGTTGAGTTGAATCGCATGGACCTGCTCGGCCTTCTCCATGACTGCATAATCGATGCTGATCTTCGGCAACCTGGGGAACCACTCCTGGAGGGCCATCTCCTGGTCCGGCGTGTCCCAAGCGGCCGCGATGCGTCGCAGCGGCTCGACCGAGTCCGGCAAGAATCGATGGAGATTTGCCAGGATCGTTTGGGCCCGCCAAACAAACATCCCCGAGTTCCAGAAGTACTGTCCGCTTCCGACATACCGCTCGGCGGTCGGGCGGTCGGGTTTCTCCCGGAAGGACTCGACCGAATACACCGCGTTGCGACATCGTGGCCACTCCCGTGGATTGACACACTTGATGTATCCCAGTTGTGTGCTGGGGAATGTTGGTTTAATCCCAAAGGTGATCAGAGCATCAGGGTTGCCTGCGATGAATTCGAACGCGTCCTTCAAAGCCTGTTGGAGTACCTCAGGCGGCTCAATAAGCTGGTCGGCGGTCAGAATCGACATGACTGCCGCCGGGTCGTGCTTGGCCAGTACGGCGGCCGCCAGACCTATGGCTCCTGCGGTGTCACGCACCGCAGGTTCGGCAATTACGTTGTGCATCGGCAGGTCGTGCAGGTCCTCGCGAACCAGATCCGCATACTCGGCGTTCGTTAAAACCAGAATGTTCCGCACGTCGAAAACCGGACGCAAGCGATCAAAACAACGGGTCAACAGCGTCTGACCATCCAGCAGTTTTAAAACCTGCTTGGGTCTTTTCTGGCGACTCAGAGGCCAAAGCCGTTTGCCGGTGCCGCCGGCCATGATGACTGCATACTTCATCGTTCGGTTCCTTTATCAAGACAAGTGGACATTCAGGGGTGTCCCTGGAGCCTTGTCAAGAACGAAACTTCCCGTGAGTGGTCGGCCTGCCCGGCGAGTCTCCACCGTGTAGTCCCCGAGGAATCCTTCGAAAAGGATGGACGCGTCGGCATCAGTCTGGGTCTCGACCCGTGTCCACCATTTGCCTTTGATCAGTTCGTACAACCGTTCATAGGCGGGTTTCGGCGACATGTCGCTCCGGACAAGACCCGCCGGAGCCTGCTGCCAGGCATCTTGGTCACTGAAATCCCACCAAGTGATCGCCGCGACCGCAGGATGCGAAAACAACACTGTGTAGAACTCCGCAACCTGCTGTGCCTGACGAACCTCCCCCTCGTAAGTCGTCGTCCAACTCGAATCCTGTTTGGGTCCCGACACCACGGTCGTTTCCGTGAAATGCAAGGGAACGTTGAACCTGGCGAACCGTTCGCAGACAGCCCAGGTCTGCGCCGCGCCCCAGTAGCCACCGTGCATGTGGGCCTGGATGCCGATGATGTCGTACAGTGGTTTGCGGTCGGCGTCTACAAGCTGCGAGATTACTTTCTCCACGTACGCCTCGTCGGTTCGGTAGTCGTTGATGATGAGCCCGGCCTGCGGATCGGCCTTCCTCGCAATCCGAAAAGCCCCGCGGACGTACTCGCCGACCCCTATCCTCGCGATAGCTTCCGTCAGTTTCGGCGCGTTACGTTTCAATTCCTCGCGGTCGTAGTGCGTGGCCTCATTGACCACGTCCCAGATGCCGATGTCGCCTTTGAACCGCTCGATACACCGAGCGATTCGCTCGAACTGCTGTTGCATGATCTCTTCCGGCGTGCCGCTCAGCCACGCCGGATCGATGTAATTCCACGCCAGCGGATGTCCTTTCATGGTGACTTGATGGTCCCTGCACCAGCGGACGATCTCGTCCGTGCGGGCATCCATCGGCTGGCCCTTCTGGCGTTCGTACTGCCACCAATAGAAAGGCAGGGTCGCGAAATTCAGCAGCCTAGCGAACTGCTCCGCGTAAGCGGCGTTGTCCTCCTGTGTCCGACAACGACCCAACCGGAAGAGGTTGCAGCCAAACAGGAACTTGTGCCTGGTCTGGCGAATGCGCAGGTCAATGCCGGACGGAAACAGTCGCCCGTCTGGACCAAAGATCTTCAGGACAACGCTGGCCTTTCGGTACTTCGCAATCCGCTCCTGGGCCTGAGACAAGACGTCTTCCTTCGCTTGGGCAGGGTCACGGGCGCACACCACCTGGGGCGCCGCCAAGAACCAGGCCCCTCCGGTCCCCATGGCTTTGAGGAAATTGCGTCGGTGGACGTTCATATCCTCCTCCTTCACCGCTCGAGGGGCACAACTGAGAGAAATCAGGCCCGCATCGGTGAAGCTTCGTCGATCATCTGGATCCCCATGTATCGGCAGAACTGCCCGAGTTCCTTGCCGATATCGCCGTAAACGGTCTGGCGGTGGAGCCCATTCGACCAGTTTTTCCAGAGCATGGTGACATCGCCGTCCACTTGGACGGTGATTTTGGTCCGACACCCCCGGTCAAACTCCACGCCGACCGGCGTGTCGATAATTCGGCCCGTGAAGTACAACATCTGATCGGTCCCCGCCAGAATCGCCTGTGTCACTTTCTCGCCTTTACGCATCTGGCTCTGGGGCGTAACACCTTCCTCCC
>JAGPGT010000250.1 GCA_018055905.1 Phycisphaerae bacterium | reverse complement strand
GTACTCTCGGCGGCGCCACCGGTCGTAGCGACCCCGGCCAGAGCGGCCACCGAGCCGGCGATGAATGCTCTGCGATCAACCTGCGTCATACTCTTGCTCCTTTCCATCTCATCCGCGAGAATGTGGATCGATCTGTGACGTGGCAAGCGGCGGGGATCATCCCTTCCGGTCAACAAACGAACACCCGCCATCGCACATGCCGGGATATGTTAGGTCAATTCGGGCGGTCTGACAAGAGCCCCCACGCGGATTTGTGCGGCCGTCTGGAGGAACCGGGGCATGGCGTGGTCGAAGAACTGGCGGTAGCTCTCGCAGAAGTAGCTCTCGCGGCCGTAGTTGTCCGGATCGAAGGGGGCACGGTCCTTCATGCACCCGCCCCGGCAGACCGCCAGGTGGCGGCAGATCAGGCATTTGGTCGCCAGATTGCTCTTGCAGCGGGCGAAAGCCTTCTTCGAAGCGCAGGCCGCGAGTTGCTCGATCGGCGTTTCGAGGATGTTGCCCAGACGCCACTTGGGCTCGACGAAGAAATCGCAGGGGAAGACGTCGCCCTGGTGCTCGACGACGATGTACTGGCTGCACTGGCGGTCGAAGGTGCAGATCGTGTGCCGGCCGCTGATGCAGTGGGTCAGGATCGAGTCGAAGTCGCGGATGCTGAGCTTGTCGGGTCCGAACGCCATCCACCGGTCGAAGAGCCGGCACAGGAAGTCGCCGTACTGCTTGGGCGTCACGGAAAAATCCGCGATCTGGCCGCTCTCGGGGTCCACCTCCACGCAGGGGATGAATTGCAGATATCGAATGCCAAGATCGATCAGGAAATCGAAGATCTCGTCCGCGTGCTCGGCGGTCAGGCGGTTAACCAGCGTCAGTGTGTTGTACTCGACACCGAACTCCTTCATGCGAGCGATCGACGCCATGACGCGGTCCCATGTGCCGTGGCCACCGAGGTCGAGGCGATAGTGATCGTGCAGATCCTTCGGGCCGTCGATGCTGACGCCCACGAGGAACCTGCTCTCGGCCAGGAATCGGCACCAGTCGGGGTTGTCCAGCAGCAGGCCGTTGGTCTGAATCGAGTTGCCGACCTCCTGGCCGGAGACGCCGTACCGCTTCTGCAACTCGACCACCCTTTTGAAAAAGTCCAGGCCCATCAAGGTCGGCTCGCCGCCCTGCCAGGCGAAGCCGGACATCTGAAATCGCAGGCCCAGGTAGTCTTTGACGAGCCTTTCGAGAACCTCATCGCTCATCCGCTGTCGGCCGGAGCCGATCTCGGCCGCACGAGACTTGTAGAAGCAGTAGCTGCAATCGACGTTGCAGTCGGAGCCGGAGGGCTTGATCAGAAGCGAAAATGGCTGCATATTCAGTTGCTCGTATCAGATCGACACTCGTGGCTGTGGCCTCTTGTCATCCTCAGCGGCAGCGAAGGATCTGAGCAGCGGACGAAAGATGTCTCCCGATCGCAGGCCAGATGCTTCACTTCGTTCAGCATGACAGGAAGGGGTTGCTGTCGCAGTCCTTCGTACCTTTGAATCACTGGTTCTTTGCCCGCTCGATTCGCACCGTCCACGTGTCCTGCATCGCGGGCTTCTCGGCCTTCAGGAGGATGCGTGTGAGCCGCTCAGGCCAGACCGACCGGAGCCGGCCATCCTCGATGGGGACCGTCTCCACCGTGGGCGTGAGCTTGCTCCCGTCATAGACCACTCGCATGACCACAGGAGGTTCGGCTCCATCGGCGGTCGCCAGCAGCACTCGGCTCGACCCCGCCACGCTGACTTTGCAGGGTGTCACAAGACTGAGGGTGATCGAGCCGGCCGGCTTCTCCAGGGCGTACTGCTCGGTGACCACAATATCCCGGCTGCGATCGAGCCGAACCGTGCGTACCCAGGACTTCAGACCCGCTTCTTTCGGATATGCGCCGGCGATGTCGAGCGTCAATTGGGCGTGATCGTCGTCGGCCTCATAGCGGACGTCCCTGGCGGCGAACTGTCCGCCGGGGTTCTGCATCACGCCGTCGATGGTCGGCAGGTTGTGCCAGGCCGACTGCATCGTCCAGATCTCGTACCGCTGACCGCTGAACGTCTTACGGCTGTAGGTCTCGACGCCGATGTCGATCAGGATGGGTCGGCCGTTCATATAGACGATGAAGTTGCCGACATCGTTGTGATTATGGCTCTCGGCGTTATGACCGCCCTTGGCCGCGACGAAGAAACCGTCTGAAATCCCGTCCCTGCATCGGGCGGTCATCACTTGAATACCGTCGAGCCAGACGTCTCTGGGCAGCGGCGCCTGCGCGTGGGCGGTCTTCAACTCCCCGGCGTGAAAAACCTCCGCCAGATACCGCCCGATGCTGTAATTCCTCGCGTCGACGAATCCCTCGGGAATTCGACTGTTCAGATAAGCCCCGAACGCCGCGAGGCGGTCGTCGCCGATCCGCTTGCCGTAGCGATGAACCAGTTCCGCAGGCGGATGGGCCCTGGCGGAGGCGTCCGCGAAATTCACGAAGTATTCGTCTGCGATGTGAACGCGGTAGATGTATCGGCCGATCTCCTGAATCAATGACCGATCGTAGACGTTGATCGCCCCGTTCGTGGCGCTGTGGAGCAGTTCGAGGCAATCGAAGAGCGAGGCCCCCGCCCGTCCCCAGTAGCCGGGACCTTCGTCGCAGCCGCCATCGTCGGCATAGGCGTCGAGGAAGTGGTCCAAGCTGCGGACGATCTTGGCGACCGAAGCGATCCGCCGATCCGCGTCGGACTCCACCAAGAGCGTGCACGCGAGCCAACTGGCGTTGCACCAGGGATTCCAGTTATTGACGCGTCCCCCGGCAAAGCCCATCCAGCCGAAATCGTCGCGTGTCAGGCAAGGCGTCAGGATCCGCCGATCCATTTCGAGCCGGATGCGCTTTCGGATCAGAGGCGAGATCTTGTCGAGCCGCTCACCGAGCAGGTAATAGGTCCAGGCCAGGCTCTCGCCCGTCTCGGCGGCGAAGAGATCCACGATGGGCTCCGACGAATCGGGCAGGCCTGAACCTGCCTTCTGAGCCCCCACGTGGGCGGGCACACCCCAGAACGACTCCTCGCACAAGGCCCAAACGCCGTTGGCGATATCGTCGAGGAAGCGGCCCTTGCCCTCCACGCATTCGGCAATGACCAGATTCGTCAGCGCGTACCGGCGGGCGAAGTGCTCCCGCTCGTACCGGCTGCGATTGCCCTCCCTCGCGAACTCCAGGAACAGCGTCGCAGGCAACGAAGGCCACTGGTACTTCAGGTACTGCTCGCCATTGGCGATCAGATCCTTGCGAACCGATTCAGGTAGGTTCTCCCAGGCTCTGCGGTCGCTCCAGGTAGGCCAGGGCCGCCACTGTTGCCGCGGGATCAGGACCTTCGCGACTTCTTCCTGGGGATACAACTCGCGGAGCTTGAACCGTCCCTGCCCAACCGCAGGGGCGGTCAGGAAGCTAGACACAAGCAACAAGGCGACGACCGTCGCTCTTTTGTCAGCATGAACTTGCATCGTGGAACTCCATTCAATCGTGCTTCTAGGGTTTCTCAGCGACATCGCGGAATCGGGCAACGACCCCTGCCACCGAGACGCCGACCAGATCGTCGCCGATCAACACCGGCCTAGGGCCAACGACCAACGAAAACTGGTTTGCGATCGGCTCGCTTCGTCGGCTCGTCCAGTCGCGAAAGCCCCATTTCACCACGCGGGCGTCAGAGCCCGTCTGCTGAATCGTCAGAGGCCGCTCGGGGGACTCGGTTTGGAGGATCACCTGTCGATCCCTGTCGTCGGCCGACCACAGGGCCCAACAATCCTTCTCACCTATCTTGAACCGCAGGCCTTGCAGGCTCTCGTCCTTCGTGTCCAGGCGACCGACGAATTCGCCCGCCGCGACCAGCGGCGCGATGTCCATCATCACGTGATAGGCGGGCTTGGGCGTCAAGTCGGGTCGGACCAGGCCGAAGTTGTCTTCGTTGTACTGCGGGTTCCACCCATCGTCCTGGAAGTCGTACCACCAGATGCCCGCGAAGGACGGCGACGTGCGAGCCAGCAGGTAGAGCCGCGCCAGATACGAGGCGGAGAGCTGCGGGTCGGTCCCGCCCTTGGTCACGTGCGTCGGCCAACCCATCTCCGTGACGTAGAACGGCACGTCCTTGCCGTCGTTGTACTTTCGAAGCATCGCCTGGACGCCGGTCATCCAGGCCGAACACGCTTCGGGTCCTCGCTCGGGGAACTTGTCGCTATAATTGTAGCTGTGGATCGAGACCGCATCGCAGAAGGCCAGACCGCCGAGTTTGACGACCTCTTCGAGCCAGCCCTTCTTGACCGCGCCGCTGGTGGAGGCCCCTGCGATGACGGTCACGCCGGGATCGACCGCTTTGATTCGCGAATAGACCGCTTTGAGCAGGTTGACGTAGTCCTCGGCCGAACCGCCCTTGTCGTACTTCTTCGGCAGGCCGATACCGATGTCCCACTCGTTCCAGACTTCGTATAGACGCACGTCCTTGCCGAAATGCCGCATGACGAACTCCGCGTACCGGCAGAACCCCTCGATCGCCTCAGGCGAACGGGGCCGGTCGCCGTCGTCGTAGAACGGGTTCGCATAGTCGAGGATCAGCAGCAC
>JAGPGT010000052.1:1755-20514 GCA_018055905.1 Phycisphaerae bacterium | reverse complement strand
ATCCTGACCATCAGCGCGCTGGTGGCCTGCACCGACGTGGTCGTTCCGGTGCAGGCACACTACTACTCGATGGAAGGACTTCGCAGGGTCCTGGAGACGATCCGCCTGATCCGCGGCCGATTCCACCCCTATTCGGCCGAGACCCTCCATATGTTGCTGACCCTCGTCGAGGACCGGACTATAATGAGTCGTCAGATCCAGCTTCAGATGCGGGAGATCTTCGGCCCCATGGTGTTTAACACCGTAATCCACAACAATGTCCGCCTTTGCGAGGCGCCCGCCATGGGTGAACCCGTGCTGCGGTACGCTCCTCGCAGCCGAGGCGCGATGGAATACCGAGCCCTGGCAGCCGAGATTTTGGGCGATTCCAGAACTGCCGAGCCGGTTGAAACCGGCCCTTCCCGACGGGGTCTGCAAAAGGATCTGTCGTCGATGTTCGACGGTCTGAGTCCAATCGAAGGATCGGCTCCGCCATACCGCAAGGTCGACAACCTGAGCGAAAACCGTTCCGATCTGGCGATGGAGATCCTGCCGTCCCGGTGATCACCGTGCCCAAAGGGCTCTTTTTTCATCGCCCATCCATGGGCAACCGAAGACCGAGAATCGGGAAAGCCGTTTTCCTCCAGAAAGGTGCGGCATGAAAAACAGCCAAACGTTCACCATGGCCGAACTTACGGTGGTCGTCCTGATCGTTGGCTTTTTGACCGCTGCGGCAGTTCCTCTCGTGAGCAGCCGGATCGACGCTTCCAAATGGTCCGAAGCCAAAACGGCGATGCACATCATCGGCTCCGCCCTGCAGTCGTATGCCGTCGAGAAAGGCAACTTTACCGAGGTTCCGACGTTTGCCCAGATCGGGATCTCCCCTTCCGACTTGGACGGCACTTACTTCTCGCATCATGCCTACGCGATCGTGTCGGCCTCCGCCGGTGACGGCCGGGTTTCCTTCGTAATCACTTGCAGGGCGATCGCCAACGTCCGCAGAAGCAAACCCCTAAGTCCGGCGGCGATCACCCTGACGTGCGGCCCGGCTACCCACTATCTGCCCACATTCGTCAAAAGCGGCGTTTGACGTTCTCGGTCCAGAGGCTCCTTGGCCACACCGGCCTTGAAGAGGGGCGTCTAAAGTCCTCTTATCAGCCGGTCGATGAAAGATCTGACAGATTGGAATCTCGCACCAAAGGCCTGGTTACCGGCTTCAAATACAGCGAGGAGGAGTCACATTCATCATGCCGTCGCAGAAAAAACAACGCGCTTACCCCAACGGTGAAGCCCCCGTGAAGACAAGCCCCCGCCTCTTGCGACGAAAACGTGATGCAGAATCCCAAACCCGCTCGGCGCAAGAACAATCCATGAGGGTGACCTTGCCCGGCGAGTTGTATGAGCAAGCTGGTCGCTGGTGGTGGCGGACAAGACTGCCCGGCGAAGAACGGGAACGAGTCCACATGCTGCAGGTTCCGGGAACCGACGGGATCACCAGCGATCGGGACGCTGCGGAAAAAATCGCCGTCGAGATGTGGGGACAGGCCGCAGCGAGACACTGGGCCCAAGATGTGACCGTCGAGTGTGAACGGAAAGTAGAGCGACTCAAAGCCCAGTTCCTGGACAAGGTTCGCCACCTCACGGAGATCGTTGAATCGGCAAATGCCCGGGCCCAAGCCGAAGCGAAGGCCCGCGTCGAAATCGAAGAGCAACTCAAGGCCAAGATGCAGGCCCAGAACCCACGAATAACGATGTTCTCGGAACAAACACAGCCACCAACTTCCATGCAATTTTCGGAAGAACCGACATCCATCCTGATGAAGAACGACAATCCGACGCAACAAACCGGCATCTGCGAATGCTGCGGCGCCCTCGAAATCCCTGTTTCGAACCTGGAAACTATCGATTCGGGCCAACGACTCTGCCCCGATTGCCTCGCAGCCCTTCGTGCCGACATCACCCGAATCGAGGCGACCGTTTTCTCGATCTGTCCCCCGTAGAGTAGACCAGCGGCTAGGCAACTCCTCCGGAGTTCGTCGAAACCCCCGCTGGCGGCGGGGGTTGCTACGCTTTGACGATCTTTGACCGACCGCTAGAGACCTTGGCGGTGGCGTTGCGGGTATCCACGACGAGTTGCGCGTTCTTCACGATCCAGTCGTAATCGTAGTCGCTGTGGTTGGTCGAGATCAGCACACAATCGTACCGGGCGAGCATTCTGGCCGAGAGTTTCTTGCTCGTCATCTTCAGATCGTATTCACGCTGCTTATGTGTTTGCGGAATGTAGGGGTCGTTGTAATCGACTTTTGCGCCTTTGTGCTTGAGCAACTCGATCAATTCCAGCGAGGGGGACTCACGGACGTCGTCGATATCCGGCTTATAGGCCAGACCCAGCACCAACACGCGGGAGCCTTTGAGGCTTTTGCGGCGATCGTTGAGTGCATCGACGACCTTCTCGACCACATAGTGCGGCATCCCGGTATTGATCTGACCGGCCAACTCGATGAATTGCGTCGTCATTCCGTATTGGCGGGCTTTCCACGTCAGATAGAACGGATCGATGGGGATGCAGTGGCCGCCCAGGCCGGGACCGGGATAGAACGGATTGAAGCCGAAGGGCTTGGTGCTGGCCGCACGGATCACCTCCCATACGTCGATCCCCATGCGGTCGAACAACATTTTCAGCTCGTTGACCATTGCAATGTTGATGCAACGATAAGTGTTCTCCAGGATCTTGGCCGCCTCCGCGACCTCACAACTGTCCACCGGCACCAACGTCTGGATCGCCACGCGGTAGACGTTCAAAGCGCGTTTGAGGCTCTCTTTGCCCAGGCCGCCGACAACCTTCGGGATCGTCGCGGTGCGATACTGCTTGTTGCCCGGGTCCTCTCGCTCGGGCGAGAAAGCCACAAAAAAATCCTTTTCCGCCTTCAAGCCCGACTGCTCCAGGATCGGCACCATGACTTCGCGGGTCGTGCCGGGATAGGTCGTACTCTCGAGAACGACAAGCTGCCCCTTGCGGAGATGCCGGGAGATAGTTTGGCTCGTGGATACAATGTACTGCATGTCCGGATCGCGGTTCTTCGTCAGCGGCGTCGGTACGCAGATGATCAACGTGTCCGGCTCAGACAGTCGCGTCATGTCGTCGGTCGCATGGAACCGTCCCGAGGCGACCATCTCCGCCATCGACTCGTGCGCGATATGCTTGATCGGGCTGCGGCCCCTGTTGATCAGGGCCACTATCTTTGCATTGATGTCGAACCCCAGCACCGTCGCCCCGCCGCTGCAGAACTCTCTGGCCAACGGCAACCCGACGTACCCCAGACCGATAATCCCCACATGGGGGCCGTTCGTTGCTTTCACCGTCTCACGCTTTGTCACGACCATCTCCGTTTCCATTCAAAACTTGATACGACCGTCGTTTCTCTCACGGGTCACGCAAATCCGTCCGCTGAAGATCAATATCGGATCGAAACCGCCTCTTCACAAGAAAAATTGCGAACGGTATCAGGATCCCGATCAAATCGGCAGCGAAATCTCCCACGCTGGCACAGCGGTTGACCAAGGGCTGCGTGACCTCGTCGAGAACGCCGATCCCGGCCAGCGTCAGGAGACCGACCGCCGGAATCGTCAGGCTGACTCGATTCGGGAGAGACAAGAGAAAGAGGCTCGAAATCACGCCATACGCCAGGACGTGCTCGACTTTGTCCAACAGGGTTTCCTGAAGAAACCTCGGCATCGCAGCCTGCGGGACGTGCGTCAACGTAAGCACGACCAGTAGGGCCAGGATCGCGGCGGCAAGCCACTTTCGGCGGAATCGAAACGGGATGGGATTATTCGACATGGGCCACATCATACCGGTTTGATCCGGTCTTGCCTATGGCTCGCATGACAGGCTATTTCTTGGTCCCCAGCAGATACTGCCCCAGGATGGGGTAACTGCGTTTGTCGGCTTTCTTGGCCGATTTCGGTTTCATCCACAACCGATAACAACTGAGCGGCTGCTCTTGTGCGCCGGGTTTGGTCTTCGCAGATTCCATCATTACCCTCTCTGTTTCAATCAAGGCTCATTCGTCTCCACAGGGCGAACGCTCAGCGGGACTTCACGGCCGGTTAGCACTCCTTGGATTCCTGAAGAACGCCCGCTCGCCGGGGCAGCCAGCTCTGCTCAGGCCGCTGCGTTTCCTGTTCGGCACGACAGTAGTTGTCCCAAATATAACGAGCTTGGCCCGGAACCTCGAAGTACGGCGACCAAGTGTTCACGATCGGAGCCTCCACCATTTCGTGAATTTCGTCGAGCCGCTCCCGCACATCGCGGAGCATACGTGTCAGTTGCTCGTCATGCACATCCAAGGCCGCCTTGGCCTCGTCATAGCGGATACGCCGCGATCCGGTTTTGGCCTGCCGGGCGATCCAGTCGCACAGTCGCCGTTGTTCGTCCGTGAGGTCGAATCGGAATTGATCCATCACATTGCATCCCATGATCTGCATCTCCACGATTATCTGTCCATCGGGTGTCGTGTTACAGGGGTGTCATCGACCGAATCCAAGGCCGCCTTAATCAACCGCGGAGGAAAATTGTAAACCAGACTGGTTGAATATGAAACCTGGCGCAAGGAAACGCCTGAGTGTGGAGAACATGTGTGGAACGAGCCCTTGCCCCTCCCCACAAACGTCTGAGGTTGCAGCCACAGGTCAACGGCCCGCTCGAGTTTTGCAAGGCGCGTTACTTGCCGAAACAAGTACCAACGGAAAGGGCCGCTCGCACCAAAGGACAATTACCGGGTACGGTCTTGATTTTGCCCGCCACCTGGTCCAGACTGATGCTCGATAGACGTCCGTCCTTGAGAACGACCAAGTGGTTCTTCACACCTTTCATGAGCAATTCCATAGCGGTGTAGCCGAAGTTCGTCGCCAGGGCGCGATCGTTCGGCGTCGGAGTGCCGCCCCGCTGGATATGTCCGAGAACCACCGCCCGACAGTCCAACGCAGTCTTGGAGGCGATGTCGGACGCCAGCTTGTTGGCGATGCCGCCCAGGCGGATCGGATCGGGACTGCCTTTGACGCGGTGACTGATCACTATAGCCCCGTCCTTGGCTTTCGCTCCCTCGGCCACGACGACGATACTAAACCGTTTCCCCCGGCTCGACCGACCCACGACGTACTCGCAAATTTTGGACAAGTCGTATGGAATCTCCGGGATCAGGATGACATCCGCCCCGCCGGCGACACCCGCGTGAAGGGCGATCCAGCCTGCGTATCGACCCATCACCTCGACGATCATCACGCGATGGTGGGAACTGGCCGTTGTGTGAATCTTGTCGATCGCCTCGGTCGCGGTCGTCACGGCAGTGTCGAACCCGAACGTGACGTCGGTGCCGAACAGATCGTTGTCGATGGTCTTGGGCACCCCCATGACTGTCAGGCCCTTCCTGGCGAACTGGGCCGCGGAGGCCATGGTGCCGTCACCACCGATGCAAATCAGAGCGTCGATCGCCCGCTCACGAAGGACGCGGATGCAGTCGTCGGAGACATCCTTGTATTGGAGCTTGCGGCCGGTCTTGACCGCGTAGCGGAAGGGATTGGCGATGTTGCTGGTGCCCAGAATAGTCCCGCCCAGCGTGAGAATGTTGCTCACGTCGTTGTAACTGAGGCGGTCGATACGATTCTCGATCAGGCCGAGGTAGCCGTCCTGGACACCCCATACGTCGAGACCGTATTGGTTGATGGCGGTTTTGACCACCGCCCGGATCACGGCGTTGAGGCCGGGGCAATCGCCCCCGCCGGTCATCACGGCTATCGACTTGATTCGCTTTGCAGCCATCGGATTCACTCCATGCCAACCCACCCTCGAACCATCCGCAAGAACAACGACGCCACTATACAATCGACGCCGTTGTACGTCAATGTCACGAGGATCATGCCCCTCCGACGCCAGTGGCGTTCTGTTTGCGTGGACATGCGCCGCTTCGTGTGATATCCTGCCCGTGTGTACCGATGAAACAGGAACCGTCGATGCAGGAGTCGATGCCATGCCCAGAACAAAGATTGTGGCGACGCTGGGACCAGCCAGCAACAATTACACCGTGTTGACGAAAATGGTCCGCGCGGGTCTCGACGTAGTTCGGCTGAACTTCTCCCATGGGACACACAAGCAGCATCTCGAATCGATCCAACTCGTGCGCCGCATCAATCAGAAATACCGACGGCGCATCCGCATCATGCAGGACCTGGAAGGGTTCCGTATCCGCATTGGACACTTCAACGGGGAGAAGACACGCCTCCTGAAGAACCACTCCACCGTCTGGCTGACCAATGATCTGAGCGCCACAGGCGAGAAGATGATTCCCTTTGACTACAAAGGTGATCTGACGCGGATCAAGCCCGGCCAGATGATCTACATCGACGATGGTCTGCTCGCCCTACGGGCCGAGAGCGTCCACGCCGGCAGCATCCGCGCCACCGTCATCGAAGGCGGCATTCTCAAAGAGCGAAAGGGCGTCAACATGCCCGGCGCGCCGCTGACCTTCAAGGCGATGACCGAGAAGGACCGTCAGGACATCGAATTCGGCATTCAGAACAAAGTGGACTATATCAGCCTGTCTTTCGTACGGACCGCAGCCGATGTCCTCGAAGCGGCCGCCATCGCCAAGCCTCGCCTGCCTGACTGCAAGATCGTCGCCAAGATCGAGAGCCGCCAGGCGATCCACAACATCGACGAGATCCTCGGAGCCGCCGACGGGATCATGGTCGCCCGAGGCGACATGGGCGTGGCGATTCCGATCTACGAAGTCCCGATCGTCCAGAAGCAGATCATCCGCAAGTGCAACGCCGCGGGCAAATTCGTCATCACCGCCACGCAGATGCTCGAGCATATGACCGAGAGCAGCCGGCCCACCCGCGCCGAGGTCACCGACGTCGCCAACGCGATCCTCGACGGCACCGACTTCGTCATGCTCTCGGCCGAGAGCGCGGTCGGCAAGTATCCGTTCGAGTCGGTCCGCATGATGAACAACATCATCAAGTTCACGGAAGAGCAGGAGTCCGAACTCGCGAAATGGACGAAGCTCCCGCCCCGTCGAAAGAGCCGCCGCGCCGCCAGAAAATGAAGGAGATCCGGGGGATCGGCCAGCAAGAGCACAATGAGATCGAGATCCGTTCGGCCCAGGCCCAAGACATCGAGGACCTGCTCGTCATCGAACGACAGTGCTTCGACGTTGCCTATTACGCTTTCCACACCTTCGACCGCAAGGACTTCGAGTTCTACCTCGACGATTCGGATACGCTCTTTTTCGCCGCGATCCTGGATGGGCGGCTCGTCGGTTACGTCCTGGGACCGGTCGAGACCTGGCGAAGCCCCCCCGCCGCCCACATCGACAGCATTGCGGTGCTGCCCGAGAGGCAGCGCCATGGGGTCGGCAGTCTGCTGATCGAATCGTTTCTCCAGGAGATCCGCAAGCTCGGGTGCGAACGGGTCACGCTCGAAGTCTCGCCTGCCAACGAGGCTGGCCTGGCCTTCTTCGCCCGCTACGGCTTCCGCAAGGTGCACAGGCTTCGTAACTACTATGGCAAAGGCCTGCACGGCATTCTCATGGCAACACCTCTGAGGTCGAACGAACTGGAGTGAAGCGGATGGACAGGCCCGGTAATATCCAGGAGCCACCGGCGGTGCATTTCGAATAGCTTCCGCACGTTGCGGATGGTATAATGATGCTGGCGCCGACGGAGCGGCGTCGCGACCCACGGAGGCGGGTTTCCTTGTGACAACTGTCGCGGCCAGGACGGCACGCGTCCCTGCGCCGCAACGGAGAACGCTATGACCATCGAACGAACTGCCCCTGCGCGGACTCGAATCCGCCGTCTTCGACGAACTGTCTGCGAAGCAATGCTCGCGGCGGTCATCGCTTTTCCGATCGCGCAGGCGGCCGCCTCGCAGGGCTACATCAGCATCTACTACAGCATCGAGGGCATCGGCGAGTCGAGCTACACGCTCAACCACATCGACGGCGCCTCGGAGGGCCTCGACGAAACCGACACGATCTGGTATTTCATCGCCTGCCTGACCTGCAAGACCGACACGAAGGCGGTCTCCACCGTCGAGGGCCAAGACCTGAAGATCGACGGACGGCCCCTGGCCAGCGAGTCCGGCGTCTCCGTCCGCTGCAGCGCGGTCGCCAAAGACGGCGGCCCGATCGCCATCGACCACGCAGCCCAATGGATCGAGATCTACATGCATGGCTTCGAAGGGTACGAGGTCGCGGTCGACGGCCATGACGCCCGAACGACAGAGAGAATCGATCTGAGTCCCGTGACCGGGACCTTCTCCTCCGGCCAAACGATCACGACCGTGAACATCAGTTTCACTCGAAAACCCGGCTATGTGCCGCCCGACCCGCCCGTCATCCCGGATCCCGGCCCGAGCGAGACGCCAAGCGTCAGCGAACCCGTGCAGGACACGCTGTATGTCACGAATCTCATCGAAGGCTGGCCCGCCCACCAGACGGGAACCTGGACGCTCGTGCACGACAAGACCGCCATGGACGGCCTCGACATGGACGATGCCCCTTACGCCCGACCCGCGAACACGAACCGCAATTCGCTGATCGTCTCCTCAGTGACCGACCCAACAACAGGCAAGCGGAGCCTTCTGGCCGTGGACGCCAGGTCGCCCGCGAGCGTCAAAGACATCGACCTGTGCATCGGCGTCGAATCGGCCTCCGCGACACCGCTGGTCTTTGCGAAACCTACAGCCAACAAGCTCGTCTTCAGTTTCGCCGCCGGGATCAAGACGCCGTTTGCCGGCAAGCCGATCATCTTCCAGCAGTACGACCCGGCCGATCCCAATGCGCACTATCCGGTCTGGGATATCCGCAGGATCATCGCCAACCATCAGGGCATCCTGCCCCTGGCGGATCTGCAAGGCCCCGTCGCCAGCGGCGTCCCCTACCTCTGTGCGCGAGTCTCGACGAACCGCCTGTTGGGTGATGTCCTCCGCGACGGACGGATCGACGCCAACGATTACCGCCTGATCGCCCTGGACCAGGGTCTGACCGGTCCGGCCGATACGGACATCGCGAGTTCCAGGGGCCTGGGCCTTCCCGACAGCGTCGTGGACGCCTGGGACCTGAACCATCTCTACAGACTGCTGGCTGACAGGGAAAAGGCCCAAGTGACGCCGCCTACGCTGCCGGCTTTGACGGAAGGCTTCGAGTCCGGCGGCCTGGACACGCTGGAGTGGTCCTTCCTCCACTGGCCCAAGTGGTTTGTCACCTCCGACGACCGACACTCAGGCGCCTACAGCGTGCGGGCGGGCAAGATCGGCCACGACGAGATCACGTCGCTCTCGCTGACGGTGGACTGCGTCGCCGGGCGGATCCGCTTCTGGAGAAAGGTCTCCACCGAACCCAACTGGGACAACTACCGCTTCTACATCGACAACAAGCTTCAGGAGAAGCTCTCGGGCGAAGTCGCCTGGTCCGAGGTCTCCTTCCCGGTCGAAGCAGGCAGACGGACCTTCCGCTGGGAATACGAGAAGGACGAAGCGGGCTCCTGCGGCCAGGATACGGTCTACCTCGACGATCTGACGATCCCGATCGGCCTGTAGCAAGGGTGTGACGCAGGTTCCTCGATCGATGTTCCAACCGCCGATCCGACCGGTTGAGTCCCAGGTTGGGAACACACGGATTTGTACAAACTCGCAGACAATTCAAACTAGCCGCCGAAGGCGTTCGGCGATATACTGCAGGGATGATCCACCCCCAGCCACAAAATGATCGAAACGGCACATCGGCCAATGCACTGCAAGTGCAATGCGAAATCTACCGACAGATGCCCGCCCGCCGCAAGCTCGAACTGGTCTTCGAGTCCTACCGAACCGGTCGGCTCCTGGCCATGGCCGGAATTCGGATGCGAAATCCCGACGCGACTTCGGAGGACCTCTGGCGGCTCTGGGCCCGCGAGCACCTTGGCGAGGAGCTGTTCGAGAGCGTCTATGGAGGAGCCCAGCGGTGAGCGAGCAGCGGGAAATCGCGGTGTTGAAACGCCTGACCGACGTGCTCGACAGTCTGGGCATCCCCTACGCCATCGGCGGTTCGATCGCCAGTTCCATGTACGGCACGGTGCGTTTCACGCGGGATGCGGACCTCGGCGTACTGCCCTTTGCGCCGGCCGCCGACCGGTTCTACAACCTGCTCAAGGGCGAGTTCTACATCAACGAGCAGGCGATGCAGCAGGCGCTGGCCTACAGCAGCAACTTCAGCATCATCCACTTCGCGACCGCGTTCAAGATCGACCTGTTCGTCCTGGGACCCAGCGAGTTCGAGCAGCAGATCCTGTTTCGCAGCCGGATCGTCCGCCTGGGCGACTCCGAGGAGGGCGATCTGTGCTTCGTCTCGCCCGAGGACGTGATCCTTCTGAAACTCCGCCAATTGAACGAACCCGACGCCAACCGGGAACAGCAGTGGTACGACATCCAAGGTGTCCTGCTCGTCCAGGGCGAGGCCCTTGATCTGGAGTACCTGGAGACCTGGGCCAGGCGACTCGACCTGAGCGACCTTTTGGACCGAGCCTTCGAGGAGACCTCGGCGTAACGACCCATCCGGATCTCCGCGGACAGCCCCGAATCGGCCTGGGATCGTCGCGACGCCCGCAATTACGCGATTCTGACTACCCTGCCGCACCGTTCGGCGGTATGCTGGGGAGTATGGCTGGACGCCGACCGAAGTACAAGACGTTGCTGGACACGCCCCCTCAGGTGCAGCGGGTCCATTATGAGATGATCCGCAGGATGCCGCTGGACCGCAGGCTGGAGCTTGTCTTCGACACGTGCGAGATGGGCAGGGGTATCGCAATGGCCGGCTTGAAAATGCGTCATCCGAACGCGACGGAGAAGGAGTTGTGGTGGCTCTGGGCGCATCAGCATCTCGGCCAGACGTTGTTCGATGAAGTCTACGGGGGACCAGGCGATGAATGAGATCCCGAACCGCATGCGTTTCGCCGCCTGGGCCAAAAAACTCGGGGTCGAGGAGCTTTTGAATCGAGCAATCGCGGAAGCTGGGGTGTAAGAGCGGTATGAACCTGAAAGAAAAACATGAGGCCCTTGAAACGATCCTGAGAGGCCTGGGTCGGGTGGTGGTCGCCTACTCCGGCGGCGTCGACAGCAGCTATCTGCTCAAGGCCGCGGTCGATACGCTGGGGTCGCAGAACGTCCTGGCCTGCATCAGCCTCGGAGCCTCCGAGCCCGCCAACATGTCCGCGAAGGCCCGAACGACCGCTCAGGCGATCGGGGCCGAGTTGATGGTTGTCCAGTCGAACGAACTGAACGACCCGCACTTCAAGGCCAACAACGCCGACCGGTGTTTCCACTGCAAGTCTCACCTGTGCCAGGCCCTTTGGGAAGTGGCCAAGCAGCGGGGTTTCTCCCAGGTCGTCTTCGGGACCAACCACGACGATCTGAGCGATTTTCGCCCCGGCAACAAGGCGATGAAGGTCCATGGCGTCCGTTCTCCGCTGGCGGAGGCGGGATTGACCAAAAGCGAGATCCGCGAGCTAAGCCGCCAGGCAGGTCTGCCGACGGCCGATCAGCCGGCCTCGCCGTGCCTGGCGTCGCGAATCCCCTACGGCCTGGAGGTGACGGAACAGCGGCTCAGGCAGATCGACCAGGCGGAAGACGTCCTGCGGTCGCTGGGCTTCGTCGAGTTCCGCGTCCGCCACCACGACGTGATCGCACGGATCGAGGTCCGACCCCAGGACATCGCAAAGCTCGCGGCCGAGCCCGTCCGGTCCCAGGTCGTCGAGAAGCTCAAAGGGCTGGGCTTCCAATTCGTCGCGATGGACTTGCAGGGTTTCCGTTCCGGCTCGCTGAACGAATCCCTCTCGGAAGAACTGAAGAAGGCCATTCGCAGGACTTGAACCAACCACCGAAGGAGGACACCGTGAAACATTCCAGGACCGTCGGATCAATCGTGTGCAGCAGGGCCGGATTTCTCGTGGCGATTCTTTTCATCATTGCCGGTTCGCAGGCGTGGGCCTCCGGCGTACAGGCAGGCTCGGACCCGAACTTGGTCGTGATGACCTTCAACATCCGCTACGGCACCGCCAATGACGGCCCGAACAACTGGGCCAATCGCAAGGAGATGGCCTGCGACGTGATCCGCAGGCACCATCCGGACCTCGTCGGACTCCAGGAGGCCTTGCGCTCCCAGATCGACGACATCCGTGCCGCCCTACCGCAGTACGCCGAGATCGGTGTCGGCCGCGACGACGGCAAGACCCAAGGCGAGTACTCCGCCATCCTCTACCGCACGGACCGCCTGGACCTCGACGATTCGGGCACCTTCTGGCTCTCCGACACGCCCGAGACGTGCGGCTCGATCACCTGGGGCAACGCCTGCACGCGAATCTGCACCTGGGGCCGCTTCCTCCGCAAGGACACCCGCGAGGCCTTCTACCTCTTCAACACGCACCTGGACCACGTCTCGCAGTACTCGCGGGAACGGGCCGCGATCCTGTTGGCCCAGCGGATTCGTGACCGCAAACACCCGGACCCGGTCCTCGTCACAGGCGACTTCAACACCGGCGAGGACAACCCCGTCGTGCGATACTTCAAAGGCGAGCAGGAGTTGCCGGCCAACAACGACGGCCTGTCGAAGAACCCCGTGGTCCTGGTGGACACGTTCCGCGTGCTGCACCCCGACGCGAAGGAGGTCGGAACATTCCACGGCTTCAAAGGCGGCGTCACGGGCGACAAGATCGACTACATCCTCGCCCAGCCGGAGACGAGAGTGCTGCGAACCGAGATCCTTCGCGACAACCAGGGCGGCCGCTACCCTTCGGACCACTTCCCGATCGTCGCACTGCTTTGTCTGGCCGGTAAAATGAACCCATAGCAGCAAAACCCACATGCAAAACCACACACACGCAATAAGAAACGCGTGCGGCCAAGGGCAAAAACAACCTCTTCCTGACGCGGCGGACCTAGCCCCATTGGCGTATTACTTCGGGCGGCCAGACAGCGAACCGACTTGCTCTACCGGGCGAGTTGAACACTGCATCTCATCGCTTGGCCCTGGCTCGATCGGCGGCTTTCTTGAAGCCCTCGCCTGCCCGGCGGATGATCGTTTCGTCCATACAATAGGTCAGGCGGAAATAGCCGGACAGGCCGAAACCTCGCCCCGGAACCGCGAGGATGCGTTCGTCCAAAAGCAGTTGGCAGAATTCCAGATCGTCCATGGTGCCGGGAACTTTGGGGAAGAAGTAGAATGCCCCCTTGGGCAGGACGAATTCGACGCCGGCGTTGCGGAGTACCTCCGCCATGGCATCCCGGCGTTTTTTGTAGACTTCTGCGTCCACAGTAACCCCTAGGACCGCTTCCACGACGCGCTGCCCGATCACCGGGGCGTTCACGTAGCCGAGAATCCGGTTGCACAGGATCAGGCCGGCGATCAGCTCATCGCCTTGTGGCATTGCGGGATTGACGGCGATGTACCCGATGCGCTCGCCCGCCAGCGAAAGGCTCTTCGAGAAGGAGCCGACCGCCACGGCGAACGGATATAACGGCAGAACGGGCGGAACCTCGACAGCGTCATAAGTCAGGAACCGGTATGGCTCATCGGAGACCAGGTAGATAGGCCTGCCGAACTCCTGGCTGGCGCGGACCAGGACCGCCGCGAGTTCCTTGAGCTCATCCTGGCTGTAGACCACACCCGTCGGATTGTTCGGGCTGTCGATGAGAACCACACGTGTCTTGGGCGTGATAGCCGCTTCGAGGGCGTCCACGTCCAGCGAGAAGCCTGGAAGCTTGGAAGGGACAGGTACCAATTTTCCGCGGTAATTGGCCGCGTAAAAACCATACTCGACAAAATACGGGGAGGGGCAGATGACCTCATCATCCTGTTCGAGGACCGCCCGAAACACCACATTCAATCCGCCGGCGGCCCCGCACGTCACTATGACGTGCGATGGAGTCAGCAACACCTTCTGCTCGCGCGCCAGGTGCTCCGCCAACCTCTGACGGGTGGAAGACAGACCCGCGTTGGGCATGTAGCCCAATGACAGAGGTTGCCCTACGGTGTCGGCCAGACTCCGCAACGCGAACGCCACTTGCGGCACAGGCGGCAGATCGGGATTACCCAACGTAAAGTCGCAAACCTCGTCGGCCCCGAACTTTTGCTTGAGCTCGATTCCGGCCTCGAACATGCGTCGAATCCAGGATGCGCTCTGGATACACTTGCCAATCTCCTCGCTGATTACTTGCATCGTCCTTCCTTTCGAGCGATGAATTGCCTTGCTGCCGGGATGGCCCATCCCCCCGGTGGTTCTATTGTATCTGCCTCCGGCGTCAAATCCAACACGATGAATCCGACCGGTCGGGTCAAGGCCGAATGGAAATCGAACTTTCGCCGGGAACCAAGACGTCGTATAATCTTGTCTCATCCGGAACCCGGCCGGAGAATCGGGTGACTTTGTACAATCAACTGGGTAAGCCTGGACTATGGGTTATTTTCGCGACAACGTGGAACAAACGGCGGGATATATGCCGGGCTTTCAGCCCAAGGCGACCGACGTCGTCAAACTCAACACGAACGAGAATCCGTATCCGCCTTCGCCGGCGGTGATGAAGGCACTGGTCGAGATGCGGCCGGAACAGTTCCGGCGGTACCCCGACCCGATGGCGACCAGTTTCCGCGAGGCGGCCGCGGAGATCCATGGCGTGTCGCCCGACAACATCCTGTGCTGCAACGGCGGCGACGAGCTGCTGGCCATGGCGATCCGGGCCATCTGTGACGAGCGGCGGGCGTTGGCCTACCCGGTCCCGACGTACACGCTGTACCCCGTCCTGGCGAAGTTGCACGACTGCCCGATCCTCGAGATCCCGTTCGACGGGGAGTTTAACCTACCCGCCAAACTCGCATCCACCGGGGCGGCCTTGACCATCGTTTGCAACCCGAACGCTCCAACCGGCAGTCTCATTCGCGTGGAGGAGCTGGCCTCGCTGGCCTCGGAGCTCAAGGGCGTGCTGCTGATCGACGAGGCCTACGCGGACTTCGCGGCGTGGAACTGCGTCCCGCTGATCAAGGACTTCCCCAACGTGATCATCCTGCGGACCCTGAGCAAAGGTTATTCGCTGGCGGGCCTGCGGTTCGGGTATGCCATCGCCGACAAGGGGCTGATCGACGGGCTGGCCAAGGTCAAAGATTCCTATAATGTCGATGCGGTCGCGATTGCGCTGGCGACCGCCGCGATCCGGGACCGTGCGTACTTCCAGGCGAACGTGGAAAAGATCAAGCAGGACCGTCGGACCCTGACCGAGCAGTTACGGGCGATCGGCTTTTCGGTACCCGAGAGTCACTCGAACTTCGTCTTCGCCCAGACGAAAAACGGTTCGGCGGCCCCCATCCACGAGGAACTGTCCCGGCGAAACATCTTTGTGCGGTACTGGAATCAGCCGGGGATTTCCGATAAACTCAGGATCAGCGTGGGCACCCAGGAACAAAATGAACGGCTGATCGCCGCCCTCAAGGAGATCGTCGCAAGATAGGATGGCCGACATGAAGAATCGAATCGGACAACTTCATCGCCAGACCCAAGAGACCGATATCCGCTGTGAGCTCAACCTCGACGGCATCGGCAGTTACGAGATCGACACGGGCGTCGGTTTCCTCGATCACATGCTCACGCACCTGAGCAAACACGGGCGGATCGATCTGAATGTCAAGGCCCAGGGCGACCTGCATATCGACGCCCACCATACGACCGAAGATGTGGGCATCTGCTTGGGCGAGTGCCTGTTGTCGGCGCTGGGCGACAAAAAAGGCATCGCCCGGTATGGCCACAGTTCGGTACCGATGGACGACGCGCTGGCCAATGTTGCGCTGGACCTGTCCGGCCGATCGGCGTTCGTGTACCACGCGACCTACCGTACGGACAAAATCGGCGATTTCGACGTCGAGTTGATCGAGGAATTCCTGCGGGCTTTCGCCAACACGGGTAAATTCAATCTGCACGTAAACGTCCCTTACGGCATCAACAGCCACCATATCGCCGAAGCGGTTTTCAAGGCCTTGGGCCAGGCGCTGGCCGCGGCGGTGAAAATCGTCGGGACGGAGATTCCCAGCACGAAGGGGCAGTTGTGATCGAGGAATTCAAACCGCCGGAATACAGGGTCGGCATCGGCACGGACATCCATCGGATCGTCGAAAACCGAAAGCTCATGCTGGGCGGAGTCTATATTCCTTTTCCCGGCGGCTTGCTGGGCCACAGCGACGGCGACGTCGCCCTGCACGCGATCATCGACGCTTTGCTCGGGGCCGCCGGTCTGGGCGACATCGGGACGCTCTTTCCCGACACGGACGTGCAGTGGAAGGACGCCGACAGCAAGGGCTTTCTCTACGAGGTCAAAGCGCAGCTCGAGAAGAAGGGCTGGGAAGTGGTCAACGTGGACCTGACGATCCACACGGAGCAGCCCAAGCTGGGCCCGTTCAAGGGCCAGATCCGTCGGTGCATCGCCGGGTTGCTCGGGATGGATTTCTCCTGCGTCAACGTCAAGGCCAAGACCAACGAAGGCCTGGGCGAGATCGGCGCCGGCGAAGCCATGGCCGCGACCGCGATCGCCATGCTCCGCAAGAAACCGAAGAGATCGCTTTGACACGGATTAACACGGATCGACACGGATTTGAAGAACGGAGAGAGCGAGGTACTTGGGGCATTTGCGGAGGGAGCAAGTGAAGCACCAGGAACTGTCGGAGAAAATCATCGGGGCGGCCTATGCCGTACACAAAGAGCTGGGGTGCGGCTTCGTTGAGAAGGTGTATAAGAATGCACTTGCGATCGAGCTGGAGGAAATGGGACTCAGATGCATCTGCGAGGTCCCGCTTCGCGTGCTGTACCACGACAAGACTGTCGGCGAGTACTTCGCGGACATCGTGGTCGAAGACACGATCATCGTTGAGACAAAGGCTGTCGGCAGGTTGGACGCCGTCCATGAGGTGCAACTCGTCAACTATCTGAAGGCCACAGGATTGACGATCGGCCTGCTGATCAACTTCGGCCGGTCTGTCGAGGTGAAGCGCCGGGTGTTCGATGCCCCGCCGAGATCGGAGGAACCCTGAGTCCCCCCCAAAAAATCCGTGTCAATCCGTGTTAATCCGTGTCTAATAGAGGCAGTACAAATCCGAACCTGACAACAACCGTGTCAATCAGTGTCAAAGGACCTTATGGCTCTACAGCTTTACAATAGTCTGACGCGACGAACGGAGGAGTTCAAACCGCTCCAAGAGGGGCGGGTCGGTATTTACGTGTGCGGTCCGACCGTGTATGGGCATGCGCATCTGGGACATGCCAAGAGCTATGTCAGCTTCGACGTGCTCGTGCGATACCTGCGGTATCTGGGCTACGCGGTCACCTACGTGCAGAATATCACCGACGTGGGGCACCTGACCGACGACGCCGACGCGGGTGAGGACAAAATCGCCAAGGCCGCCAGCAAGGAACGAAAGCACCCGATGGCCTTGGCCGAGTCCTACACCCGCAGTTTCTTCGAGGACATGGACAAGCTCAACTGCGTCCGGCCGGACATCAGTCCGCGGGCCAGCGGCCACATTGTCGAGCAGATCGAGCTGGTCAAGACACTTCTCGAAAAGGGCTTCGCCTATGAAGTGAACGGCTCGGTGTACTTCGACGTCTCGAAATTCCCCAATTACGGCAAGCTGTCCGGCCGCAACACCGAAGAGATGATGGCCGGCGCCCGCATCGAAGTCTCGGCCGAGAAAAGAAACCCGGCGGACTTCGCGCTGTGGAAAAAGGCCGAGCCCAATCACATCATGCAGTGGCCCAGCCCCTGGGGCATGGGTTATCCCGGCTGGCACCTGGAGTGTTCGGCCATGTCCATGAAGTACCTCGGCGCAACGATCGACATCCACGGCGGCGGACTGGAGAATCAGTTCCCCCACCACGAGTGCGAGATCGCCCAGTCGGAGGCCGCCAACGGCGTTCCCTTCGTTCGTTTCTGGATTCATAACAACATGGTCACTGTGGATGGGCAAAAGATGGGCAAGAGCCTGGGCAACTTCATCACGCTCAAGCAGGCCTTCGCCGGCGCCCACGAGCGGCTGACCCGCGCCTACGGACCGCTCGCGGTCCGCCAGCTCATTCTGAACAGTCACTACCGCAGCCCGCTGGATTTCTCCGACGCCGCCCTGTTCGCGGCCCACAGCGGAAACCAAAGGATCAGCGAGGCCGTACACAGCCTGCGAAAGAGGCTCACTTCGGCCGCACAGGGCGACATCGACTTGGAAATCCTCAAGCTGCTCGAAGAACTCAGAGGCAAGTTCGAAGCCGCGATGAACGACGACCTCAACACCGCGGTAGCGTTGTCGGTACTGTTCGACCTGGTCCGCATCAGCAACAAGGCAGTTGAAGACAAGAAAGTCACCCGCGAAACGCTCGGCGCGATTCACGACGTGTTCACCAAGCTCGGTGGAGACGTCCTGGGCGTCGTGACCGATCAGGGTTGTGAGTCCGGCGGCGTCGATCAACAGGCCGTAGACAAGCTCGTCGGCATCCTCATCGCCCAGCGGACCGAGGCCCGAAAGGCAAAGGACTTCGCTCGCGCCGATGCCATTCGCAAGCAACTCGACGAAGCGGGCATCGTCCTCGAAGACGGCCCGCAAGGAACGCAGTGGAAATGGAAATAAGAATACTCGGCCTCGGCCGGGCGAGCGGGAACTTTGTCCCCCGACCTCGGGCGTTTTTCGCTTTGAGCCAACAGCAGGGCACAAGAGCAAG
>JAGPGT010000052.1:0-1655 GCA_018055905.1 Phycisphaerae bacterium | reverse complement strand
CTGTTGGAGCGGCTGATGCCCCACGTCGTGGCGGTGGAGGAGATCTACGCTCACTACGCCCATCCACGAACCGCGATCTTGATGGGTCACGCCCGCGGGGTTATATTGCAAAAGTGCGCCAGGGCGCACATCGAGGTCAAGAGCTTCGCTGCCACGAGGATCAAGAAATCGCTCACAGGCCACGGCCGGGCCTCGAAGGAACAGATGCAACGAACGATCCAGACGATCCTGAGCCTGCCGCAACTGCCGTCGCCGCCGGACGTGGCCGACGCCATGGCGGCGGCATTGTGCTGTGCGAATGCTCTCAGCCGGCTTGGATCCAAAGGAAAGGATTGATGAAAGGATGACGGATCATTGGTGATTCGGGCAGTTCGGTTCTTCCGCTGCAATCATCAATAGTCAATCATCGATCATCAATGACAGATGTGATCGCGGGAATCGAAGGACAACTTATTCAGTTGGGTGAGGAGACGGCGCTGGTGAAGGTCGGCGCGGTCACGTACGAGGTGATGTTGCCTGGGTACTGTATCGCGGCCCTTTCTGGACAGATCGGCGCGACCATCTCACTGTGCACGATGGAGTATTATGAGGGCAGCCTTGGCGGCGGAAACCTCATTCCCCGCCTGGTCGGTTTCCTGAGCCCGCTGGAACGGGAGTTCTTCTCGGAGTTCACCAGCGTCAAAGGCCTGGGTATCCGCAAGGGCCTGCGGGCTCTGAGCCTCCCCATTGCGGACGTCGCGGCGGCCGTCGAGACCGGCGACGAAAAGAGGCTCATGACGCTCTCCGGCATCGGTCGCAAGATGGCCCAGGCGATCGTCTCTGAGCTTAAGGGCAAGCTCCAAGGTTTCGCCTTCGGAATACATCCCCCCGGAACGCCACAGACCCATCTCAAACCCTTCCAGACCGAAGCCCTGGAGATCCTCATCGCCTGGGGCGAGAAACGCAATGAAGCGATGGATCTGATCGAGCAGGCCAGCCGGAAACACCCTGAGGTCCAGACGGCGGAAGAACTCGTGCCAATCGTCTATCGCGTCAAACAGGGCGCCGAAGGTTGACTGTGGTTTTCTTCTCGTCGCGGACCCGAATCCCTAATGTCGTTTGCTCTTGACCGGTATCTGTACTCGCCGATACCATGAGGGACAGATCATGCGACTTGGCAAATGAACAGGTTTTACCCAGCGGGAGGTCATCATGTACACGGTGAAAACAGCAGCGATTCTTTCGATTCTGTGCATATCGATCGTTTCGGCAGCGGACTACCTGCCCCTGCAGGAAGGAAATCAATGGATCTACCAGATGTCCAGTGGGGTGCAGGTGACCACGAAGGTCGCAGGATTCGAAAACGTCGGCCCCGTTCGATGTGCGGTGGTTGAAACCATCATGGGCTGGCAGACGAGCCGAGAGTACATGGCGGTCGACGAACAAGGGGTCAAGTCTTATCTGAGCCAAGCGCAGGGACAGGAGATTCGGTATGACCCGCCGGTGATGCGGATCAAACTACCCTACCGTCCAGGAGACACGTGGCAATCCACGATCAACCAGTTCGGCATGAGCATGACCACGAATTTTCAGTCCGTCGGCGCAGAACGGGTTCAGACACCCGCCGGGGCGTTTGATTGCGTCAAAGTCCAGTCGTCGATGATCGTGCCGGGACA
>JAGPGT010000249.1 GCA_018055905.1 Phycisphaerae bacterium | reverse complement strand
ACCAGTTGGGTCTTGTCGACGCGATCATTCCTGAGCCTGTGGGCGGCGCCCATCGAAACGTGCATGACACGGTCTACAACGTCGAGTCGTATATTTCACAGACGCTCTCGCAACTGCAGAAACTCAGTACACGCGAACTTCTCGAAACCCGCTATCGCAAGTGGCGCTCCGTCGGCAAGGATTGCACTGTGAGCGTCGGTGGCGCATCGGCCCTGCGCATGCCGATTGTCAGCACGAACGGACCAACGGGAGTTCGACGCGTTTCTTCGGCGGCCAGGGTTTGAGGAAATCAGGCCGGGCGTGCCGGGATTGCTTTTGGAGAGCCGAGTCGTGCGGATAAGGGGGGCGTGGGATCCGTTCACGTACGACGGTCATAGATAGAGGGTCGAGGGGGAGTTCTGAATCGGGTGATGACGAAAGAAAAGGAGGAATGGAGCGATGAGAAGATGGTGTGTGGTCGCCGGCTTGGCTGCGACGATGGGATTGTTCGTCGTGGCTGGATGCAACGGTACTGCAGGGGAATCGGCTGAGGCCAGCGCCGAGGTCAAACAGCTCAAGACCGCGCTGGACGAGAGTCAGCGCCAGAAGGGACAGCTTCAGACGGATGTGGCCCGGTTGGAAAAGTCGCTGAACGAGGCGGAATCGGGCCTTGTGGACGCTAGAAAGGCCAAGGAAGAACTGCAAAAGCAGGTTCAGGACCTGACTGTCTCGCGGAAAGGTCTGGAGACGAAGGTCGGTGATCTGGAAGCAAAAGTGGGGCAGTTGGTTGCGTCCAGGACCGAATTACAGCAGAAGCTGGATCAGTTGAGTACGTCTCGCGACCAGCTCCAGCAGCGGGTTGATGAACTGGTCAAGTCGCGGGATGACCTGCAGGCCATGGTTGCGAGTCTGGTCGATACGAGGGGCATGCTGGAAAAACAGGTGGCGGCTCTGACCAAGGCGCGGAATGCCGCAATGGCGGACGCCAAGAATGCTCAAATGAAAGTTGACGTTCTGACCGAACGGCTCAAGAGCCAGACACAGCAGATGATGGATCTGCAAGAACAGATGGCGTCGGTTCGCGCCGTGCTTCATCAACTCCAGCAGAAGCTCGAATAGATTCGCAGTCGACGGGATCCGGGAAGTCGTTGTCCGCTGAAGGAGGGCAGGAGGGTGGGGTTCGCCCGGGCGCCGGGGGAGTGCCCATTTGTCGGCATGTGATCTGTGTTGTCTGTGGCAACAAGTTTATCTGGGGTTGGCGGATCTGACGTCATGCACAAAGTCTTGACCATCGTCTTTGCGTTCTTCTTCAGCTTGTTGCTCAGGTGCGTTTGCGGCTCCAACCGGCTGACTGTGACGAGGCGGGATATTTTCGACGAGTACGTCGAGCAGGGCAACAACATCTTTGTGTTCTGGCACAGCCGGTTGTTTTACTTGGTTTACTACTATATGCTGCGGGCACCGCGATGCAAAGTTTGTATGCTTGTAAGCATGAGTCGGGATGGCGATTACGGGGCGGCCTTGGTCCGACGCCTGAAGCAGGAGGTAGTCCGGGGGTCTAGCAGCCGGGGCGGACAGGCCGCGGTGCGGAACCTCGTGTCACGAATTGCATCCGGAAGCAATGTCGCAATTACTCCCGACGGACCACGGGGACCCGCCTTGACCGTGAGCGAAGGGGTCGTCAAGCTGGCTCAGATGACCGGCGCGAGGATCATCCCGGTGAGTTACTCTGCCAGTCGGAGGTTTCTTCTCAAGAGCTGGGATCAGTTCATCGTCGTCAAACCCTTCGGCCGGGTCCACGTGGCGTTCGGCGAACCGATCCGGGTTCCAAGGCGGATCTCCTCCGAACAACGACGGCACTTTGTGCAACAGGTGGAACGGGCATTGCTCGCCCTGGATCAGACCTGCACAGAGAAATTAGCCGACCGTGCGGTCGAGCGGATAGCGGAACCGTCGGTTTCTCTCTCGTGCGATCCAAGGGAAACAGTGCCTTCGAAGGAGGTTCGCGTCGGATGATCGTTGTGACAGGGATCATCCGTTCGTGATTTCTCGGGGGTCGCGGCCTTCCTCGATCGCGATGATCTTGTTGACCCGCCTTTGATGGCGGCCCCCGCTGAATTCCGTCGTCATCCAGGCTTCTACGATTCTGCGGAGCAGCACTTCTCCAAGTTGGTCGCCTGAGAGACACAAGACGTTGGTGTCGTTATGGTCGCGGGCGATTCTCGCACTGAGCTCGTCGTGGCACAGGGCGGCTCGGATGCCGCGGACTTTGTTGGCCGCGATGCTCATGCCCAGGCCTGTGGCGCAGATCAAGATGGCCCTGTCCGCCGCCTTGTCCGACACGGTCTTGGCCGCCACATATGCGAGGTCCGGGTAATCGACAGGTGTCGCACTATCGGTGCCCACATCGATGCACTCGTGGCCCATCTGCGCAACGATCGCCTTGATCAACTGCTTGGCGTCATAACCCCGGTGATCGCTTCCTATGGCTACTCTCATATCGCCAACTCGCTTATTCTTGTCTTTACGGCCGCCTCAATATACGCGGCACACCGGTTGAAATACTCCTGAGGTTGTCCGAGCGGGTCGGGAATCTCGCCCTCGGGACTCAGAAGAAAGCATTTCCGCTCTGCCTCTGGCACAAGGGAAACGACTTGGTCACGGTGCGCCTTCGTCATACAATAAATGAAGTCGCTGGCGTCGATGAGCAGGCGGGACAAGGGCCGGCTCACGTGATCGCCGATGTCAACTCCTTTCTGGGCACATGCCGAGATGGCTGCGGTACTGGCCGGAGCGCCCGCCAGTCTCATGGTGCCCGCAGAAAGCACCTTATAGCCCCGCTGCGACAGTTCGTCAACGCCGCAGCCGACTTTTTCCGCGAGGTATTTACGGAACAAGCCCTCCGCCATGGGACTGCGGCAGGTGTTGCCGGTACAGACGAACAGGAAAACGACGTCGGACATGCTTTTCAACTGCGAGGCGGAGTACACGCCCTCTCGCAGGAGGCGGACTCCCTGGATCCCGACCGCGGCGACAGTGCTGCTCGTTCCGTGCTTGCACGTTCCCGCGTCCAGAACCAGATCCAGATCCGACCCGACTTCGGCAATTGCCTCCTGGGCGTCCTTCGGCGGTTGGCGGCCGGCGCGATTGGCGCTGGGCGCGACCACTGGGCAGTTCACCAAACGAAGCAGAAGGGAGGCGACGGGGTGGTCAGGGCAACGAATGCCGATTGATCCTTCCTTGTAGAGGATGTTTGTCACATCTTCGCCGAGGCGGGTTCTCTGCTCTGCGATCTGTTCGCAATCCACTTCGAAAACGAGAGTTAGAGGTCCGGGCCAGCCTTGGCGGATGAGTTTCTCGGTTCGGAGGTCGACTTTCCGAACGTACTTTCGGTATTCATCGATCTGTCCGATGTGAAGGGTGTAATGTTTGTCGGCATCCCGACCTTTGATTTTATCCAATCGCCTCAGATTTTGGGGGTGCACGCGACAGGCGATTCCATACACCGTTTCGGTGGGAAAGGCGACCAGGCCGCCGGCTTCCACAACCTTTGCGGCCTCCTTAATTCGGTCCAAGTCACCTGGACGACCACTGATTTTGACGACCTCTGCTGCCATAGGAATCAACGATACACCAACTTTGTGGATCCCGCAAGGGTTGCAGAATGGTTGTTTTCCTGCGTCTTCGAAAGACCGATAACTTTTGGGTGTCGTGAAAAACAAGGCGAAATCTTCGTCTTGTTCGTCGTAATCGCTATATTCTCTAAAGCCCCCAGTTTGATGATTACGATAATTGCACTGTTGGCTGAAACCAATGTGCAATGGAGGTTCCGATCATGGAAACTTTGGTAGAACAACGCAGGGAACGCAGAACGGATCTGTCTTGGCCCGTCAGCGTCTGGCTTCCGGAGGCGGATCGATTCTTCAATGGTCGCAGCGCCAACATCAGCAAGACAGGGGCCCTGATCACGGTTCCGCTCAGCACGCCGGCCCGCGAGGGCAGTGTGGTCGAGTTGAATTTCCCGAGGACAGACACGCTGGCCCAGGAGAAGGGGCAATACGCCCGCATCAAAAGGGGACGGGTCGTTCGGATCGATCGGCGAAATACCCTGGATGACGCAAGCATCGGTTTGGGGATTGCTTTCGAGTAATCCCTCACCAGGATGCCACGAGGCAACGAAAAAGCATGAAGCCGGCGGTCGGCATCGGTCGCCGGCTTCTTGTTTTCCAGTGGGACTTGTTACAGCACCACCGGCACGAACATCAAGAGAAGTCCAAGGGCTGCGGCGCTGAGGGTGATTTGAAGCCATCGCGTGTATCGGGCATAGTCCGGGTGCTGGTCCTCGAACTCATGATAAACGTCGTCAAGATCGGGGTCCCGAGGCCGCAACCGGATCCGGACGTAAACATGGGCGGCCACTGAAACGAGGAACAAAAAGCCGCCGGCGATGTACAGTGCTGCGAACATGATGCCCATCATCATACCAGGTTCTGTCGTACCGCCAATCGGAAAACGGGTAGAAGTCCTACCGGCATCAGGTTGCCTTGACGGGGACGCCCGTGGGGGCTATCTTTTCTCTTGCCTGAGCGGAACGGCCCGCCGAACAAGTTGGTGAACGAAGGTGCGACATCATGCAAGTAGTGGATCTGCGTAGCGACACGGTCACCCTGCCCTCCGACGAAATGCG
>JAGPGT010000051.1:16541-20672 GCA_018055905.1 Phycisphaerae bacterium | reverse complement strand
GGGTGTTCAGTGGAATTTCAATTCGTCGGACCAGCCGAGATTCGTGAAGATGTTGCTGTGCGCGACCGCCAGCGAAACCAACGCCAACCGTGAAGGCACGGACGCAGGCATCAACCCCGTCTTGAACCGGGCCGAACGAGGTCCCAACGCCTTCCCCGTCGGCAAAGACGCCCATGAAGGGTACGGCCTGATCAACCCGGACGCAGCGGTCGAGGCGACCTGTCAAAGCTATGTCCCCGGCGCACGCGTCAGCGAAACGCTCGGCGGCGGCGTCACGGCGAAGCGCGTCTGGGCCCGGACGCTGCATTTCAAGGCCGGTGTAGATGTGGATCTCTCGCTGGATGTTCCGGCCGACGCCGATTTCGATCTGTACCTGTATAGCTGGACCCCGAGCGACACCGGAACGCCGGTACTTCTGCGGTCGAGTACCACCCCGACTGCGGGCGAGGATGAAACCATCCAATACACTCCGACCTCCGACATGAAGGCTCTGCTGGTGGTCAAGCGGATTTCCGGTGCCGGCACTTTCACGCTCAAGTCGATCCAGGCAGGCCCACCGGTCGCCAGCGACGTGCAGGCCAACGGCGGCATCAATTCGCCCGTGACCATCACGCTCAAGGCCACCGACGACGGCCGGCCCAATCCGCCGGGAGCCCTGAGCTATACGATCGCGTCCCTGCCCCAGCACGGGCGCCTCGAATTTGTAAATGGCCCTACGATCACCGCGGTTCCCGCAAAACTGACCCACCCCGCCGACAAGGTCGTCTATCGTCCCAACCTGGATTGGGTCGGTGAAGACAGCTTCACCTTTTACGCTCATGACGGCGGCGTTGCCCCCCTGGGCGGTCAGTCGAATACGGCGACGGTGAGAATCACGATCGTTCGCGAGATCACCGTCGAGTACCAGGTGGCAGACGGCATGGACGACGCCTACTGCGTCAAGTGGGGCATGCAGCAATCGGTGGAGGAATCGGTTCTGCTGATCGGGCAATACGCCGCCGGGATTCGATTCCAAGGCGTCAAAATTCCGCAAGGCGCTTTGATCAAGAGCGCAACGTTGAAGGTCCGCTCGTGCACCAGCGGCCTGACCGGCACCTTGGACGGCATCCTCTATGCAGAAGCCGCCAACAATGCCGAAGACTTCAGCGAAAGAAAGATCTCCCAACTGACGAAAACCGAGGCCTCCGTACCCTGGGTGTGGGGCGCCGATGCTCCGTGGACCGCCAGCACGTGGTACGACAGTCCCGACATCGCCAGCCTCGTCCAAGAGGTTGTCGATCGAAACGGATGGAAATCGGACAACGCGCTGGTCATCATCTACTGGACCAAATCCTATTCCGGTAGCGACCGGAAGATTTGGGCCTACGAGGGCAACCCGGCCCATGCAGCCAAACTGACGATTACCTACCAACCACAGTAATCCACAACCGCAAAGACGGGCTAAAAAAGGTCCGCTCTCACGAACGAATCCCGCTTCCTATCAAAAAGCCCGGCCAAAGCCGGGCTTTTCAATTGCGCGTCGGGTTTCACGCTTCACGAAAATCGTTCTTCACAGTCCGGCAGCCTTTCGCAGAGCGTCGACCATATCGGTCTTCTCCCAGGTGAAGTTCGGGAGATTACGACCGAAGTGACCGCCATGGGAGGTGTCCTCAAAAATCGGACGCAGCAAATTCAGATGCTGGATCATGCCTTTCGGAGTCAGGGGGAACAGGTCGCAGACAATTCGGCTGATCTTGCTCTCGCTGATTTTGGCGGTGCCCTCGGTGTTGACCAACACGGAGATCGGCTCGGCCAGCCCGATAGCATAGGAGAGTTGAACCTCGCAGGCGTCGGCCAAACCGGCGGCCACAATGTTCTTGGCGATGTAGCGAGCCATGTAGCAGGCGGTACGATCCACCTTGGAGGGATCCTTGCCGCTGAAGGCGCCGCCGCCGTGACGGCCGCGACCACCGTAGGTGTCCACGATGATCTTGCGACCGGTCAGCCCACAGTCGGCCTTCGGGCCGCCCAGGACGAACCGACCGGTTGGGTTGACGTGGAACTTGGTACTCCGGTCGATCAGCTTGGCCGGCATCACCGGCAGGATGATATGCTCGATAACCTGGTTGCGCAGGTCGCGGTGCTTGATGTCCGGCGCGTGCTGCGTAGAGACGAGAACGGTGTGAATCCGTTTGGGCTTGTTGTTCTCGTATTCAACGGTAACCTGGCTCTTGCCGTCGGGGCGCAGCCAAGGAAGCTTCTTGGACTGGCGCAACTTCTCCAGACGTGTCGTCAACTTGTGGGCCAGTAGGATCGGCATCGGCATCAACTCCGGCGTCTCCCGACAGGCGTAACCGAACATCAGCCCCTGGTCGCCGGCGCCCATTTCCTTATGCAGGCCCTGGCCTTCGGTAACGCCTTGAGAGATGTCCGGGCTTTGGCGGCTGACCGCGATCAGCACACCGCAATGATCGTAATGGAAGCCTAATTCCGGGTCGTCGTAGCCAATCCTCTGGATCGCGTCGCGGGCCACCTGGGCGATATTCACCGTGGCGTTGGAGGTGATTTCACCGGCGACGACGACGATGTCGTTCTTGACTAGAGTCTCGCAGGCGACCCGGCTGGCCGGGTCTTGCGCAAGCATCGCGTCAAGAACGGAGTCGGAGATGCGATCCGCCACCTTGTCGGGATGGCCCGTCGTCACCGATTCGCTGGTGAACAGATGGCTGTGCATGTCGCAGTTGGGATTCGTAACGTTCATTTTCTTGACCATCCCTTTGGATTTCCTCACTCTAGAGTTTCATGATAAACGATTTCAAGAGGGACCACGCAATCGCCCTCGTCGAGCAAAGTTCGAATGGTAAGTCGCTTCGGCGCCACCGTCAAGAGGAAATCGTCCGCAGGCAGCCTGCAGCCTGCGAGGTACAACCGTGTTTGCCGGAGGGACATGTCGACCTGTCATCCCGGATCATTTCCCTTTTCCCATGACCCAGAAGGCCTCCTCTTTCGGCGTGGTCCTGGCCTCGAAGCTATCGGGGGAGTATCCGTAGACGTCGGTGAGGATCTCGTACTTGCGCCGCCAGATGTCCTGCGGCAATCGGATCGTGGTGTCGCAGTTGGCGGCCGGACGGGGCAGGTACTTGCCGCCGCCGTCCTCGTAGGCGAACATCCAGAGATCTCCGGTCCAGACGCGTTCGCTCTCTCGCAGGGCGAGCACCGCTTTGGCCACTTCCTCGTGCCGTCGATGGCGGGCGTATTCACCCCAGAGGCTGTGCGTGAGGACCAGGTCGTAACGATGGGCGGGAAGCAGATCCATGATCGTGTCCTCGACCTCGATCGTCCGCAGGGGCTTTTGCCCGGGCCCGTCGTCCAGATCTCCCAGAATTCCCAGGGCCTTGTACGCTTCCATGGCCTTGTGGAACCTCGATGCACGGTCCGGATCGCTCTTATGGGTCAGTGCCACTACCGTCCAGCAACTATCGGGGTGCATAAGGAGCGTGCCCCCCGCCCAGAGCGTTTCGTCGTCGGGATGCGCGACAATCACAAGGCAGTTGACATGTTCATAAGTCAACCGTCCCATGGCGTTCTCACTCATAAGACCCTCGGAACTTGCATCTTCGATTGGCCCGTTTCGACTGCGAGGTCGAAATCGTTTCTCTACGCTCGGACCAGTTTGCCTCCCGGTTGGCCTTCGGCGCCGATGGCCTTGAGAAAATGTTTTTCAACATGCCTCTCGATCTCCTCTCGCTCGGCCTTTGTACCCTTGACCAGAGGGATCTGGCCGCCAGCGTACGTCTGATGACCTCCCCCGGTTCCCCTCCGCGCGACCATGTGCTTCATAACTTTGCCCGCAAGATTACCCTCCTGCGACGTGCGAAGCGACAGGATCATCTTGTCCTTCCAATAGCCGGTACAAAGGGTCCAAGTGGTTTCGTCCTCGCGGAGTAGCAGATCCGCTACTTCGGCAATCATGTCGGGATTGTCCACGTCGCCCAGCTCCGTGATGATGGCGGGCCCCTGCACCCGGGCGTTCTTCAGGGCATCGGCCAGCATCTGGTAGTACACTCGCGGCACCTTACCCCGCTGGATTTCACCGATCATGCGATTGTTGGCGAAGGGGTATAGGAACTCGATAGCGTCAATATCGGCGCG
>JAGPGT010000051.1:0-16441 GCA_018055905.1 Phycisphaerae bacterium | reverse complement strand
GGGCGTTCTTCAGGGCATCGGCCAGCATCTGGTAGTACACTCGCGGCACCTTACCCCGCTGGATTTCACCGATCATGCGATTGTTGGCGAAGGGGTATAGGAACTCGATAGCGTCAATATCGGCGCGAGAGGCTTCCCGCCCCAAGTCCTGCGTGTCGGATCGAATTCCGTACAGTAACGCAGTCGCCAAAGGCGTCTCCGGTGTGATGCCCGCCTCGATGAGGTATTCGACCAAAATCGTGGAGGTAGCCCCGTAACTGCTGCGGATATCGGTGAACTCAACGGTCCGCGTCAGTCGCCGGATGGGATGATGATCGATCACGATGTCCGGCAATACCCCCTCCGGCAGCGAATTGTTTCCCGTCCCAGGTTGTGTATCCACCATCGCCACCAGATCATATTTGTCGTACGCCAGTTCCGCGTAACACCGCAGGTTCAGCCCTAGATACTTGACGAGGGCCCGGTTCTCCCCCCGCCCGACCGCGCCGCAGCAAACAATGGAGCACTGAAGATTGCCCAGATTGTTTGCCAGCTTTCGAAGAGCGACCGCCGCCGCCAGGCTGTCGGGATCCGGGCTGTCCTGCATTCCGATCAACAGATAAGTCTTGCCGACCAGCAATTCGGTCAGCCTCTGCAGTTTTGATCCGGTCTTTTCTGCCGCTTTCATGCTTGGGATTGTACCGACAACAGGCCCTCGTGACCAGACCTTTGCCCCTACTTGCCTTTACGAAAAGGCCTCAACAGGCCCAGAAAAGCGGAGTCGTGCCAGGGTTTCTGCGCCGGAAACACCCCCTTCTCCACCGAGTCTACCTCTTCGATGGAGTAGAACGCCTGGGGATTGAAGATTTTGACCAACTCGATTACCGTCCCGGCCTCCCGACGCGGCACGATCGTGAAAACAATCTGGACCGGTCCGTTGGCCCCCTGGCCGTCGATGGCGGTGACGCCGTACTGCCTGCCACGAAATTGTTCAACCAGATCCCGGGCAGGTTTGGGTGTGATCACCCGAATGAGCACCATCCCCAACGAAAGTCTCTCGGCGATCAGCAACCCGACAAAATTGCCCGTCGCAAATCCCCCTGCGTAGGCGATGTAGCAGACGGGGTTCGTGAGGTTCTGCATGATCTGCCCGATGACCAGGATCCAGATGAGCACCTCGAAGAAACCTGCGATCGGCGCCAGGTACTTGAAACCGCGAGCGACCAAGATCAGACGTACGGTGCCTACCGACACGTCGGTGATGCGAGCCAGAAAAATCAACAGGGGCAACACCACCCAGGAATACACCGGCGTATCGGGAAACAAAAACGCTATTACAGCCATCTTCTTCTTCGGAAATAGGCCACCATGATTGCGGCGATGATCAACATCAGCAGCAGAACCGCCGGATACCCCCATCGCCACTCGATTTCCGGCATATATCGGAAGTTCATTCCATATACGCCGGCGACGAAAGTCAAGGGGATGAAGATCGTCGCGATCATCGTCAGCACTTTCATGATCGCGTTGGTTCGATTGCTGACGCTGGAGAGGTACACGTCGAGCATCCCCGCGACAACGTCGCGGAAGCCTTCGATCGTGTCGATGATTTGGACCGTGTGATCGTATACATCGCGAAGGTAGATGCGGGTCTGACTGGAAATCAGGGGAGATTCGTCCCGCTGCATGGCGTTGATCAGTTCCCGCAAAGGCCAAACGGATCGGCGCAGCGACATCATCTCCCGCTTGAGGGCGTGGATCTGACGCGGCAACCCCTCCGTCGGACGTTCGATCAATTCGTCCTCGAGCCCATCGATCTGCTCCCCGATCCTCTCCAGAATAACAAAGTACCCGTCTACGATGGCGTCGATCAGCGAATAGGCCAGATAATCGGAGCCCATTTTGCGGACCCTGCCTTTGGCCAAACGGATTCGATCCCGGATCGGATTGAAGATGTCGCCCACGTTTTCCTGGAAGGAGATGACGAAATTGGAACCGAACACGATGCTGATCTGTTCGCTCTCAATCGCGTGATTCGCATAGTTATACGTGAGCATTTTGAGCACAATGTAGATGTAGTTGTCGTAGTTGTCGAACTTCGGACGTTGGCCTGCAGTGACAATGTCCTCCAGGATCAGAGGGTGCAGATCGTACGCCTTGCCGATCTTCTCGATGATCGGAATGTCGTCGATCCCGTCGATGTTGATCCAGGTGACGGTTTGGGTGTCCTTGAACGCAAAGCATTCCTCGACTGTGGCTCCCTGCTTCTCCTGGAAAGTGCGTTCATCGTAGTCCATGTACGTGATACGAACGGCCTGCTCACGCTTCTCGCCGATGTGGACGAGAGTCCCCGGCGGCAGGCCGGACTTCTTCGCCCGCCGATTGAGGGCCGCGTTGCGTCGCTTGGACTTACCTCCCATTGCCTCAGTCCCCCAGCGGATTCTTCGTCGCGTCTCGATTCTCCATCGCGACGCGCAACGGCGCCGCCTGGCCGGCCTTATCCTGGCCCAGGTACACCGTTCGGTGCGGGAATGGGATTTCGATCCCCAGTTCGTCGAATCGTTTCTTGAGTCGGCGGTTGAACTCGCGTCCGACGCTCCACTGCTTGATCGGTTTGGTCTTGGTCCTGGCGCGGATGACAACCGCGGAATCGGCGAACCGGTCCAAGCCGAGGATCTCAATGGGTTCGAGGATATCCTGTGCGTAGACCGGATCGTTGCGAAGGCTTTCATCGACCTGGCGGATCACGTTGATCACCTCGTCCACGTTTTCCCGATAGGCGACCCCGATGTCGAAGACATACCGCGACCAATCTTTCGTCATGTTGGTGACGATGTCGATCTTGCCGTTGCGAACATAATGCACGTTGCCCGCCAGGTCGCGAAGCACAACCATCCGCAGGTTCAGCCGTTCAACAAGTCCGCTCTTGCCCGCGATCTCGACCACGTCACCCACGCGGATCTCGTCGTCGAGCAAGATGAAGAACCCGCTGATGACGTCCTGGACGAGGTGCTGGGCGCCGAAGCCGACGGCCACGCCCAGGACGCCGGCGGCCGCCAGGACCGGACCGATCTCGATCCGCAATTGCGACAGGATCATCAAGACTGCGACGGTGACAATCGTGGCGCTGAGAAGGTAACCGAGGACCGAACTGAGCGTGTCGGCCCGCTTCTTGTACTCCTCGTCCATCGCTTTTCGACGACCGAGGAAAGAAAACAGCCTCGCCGACGCCGCGCTGGAGAGGCGGATGCCGATGTACATGAAGACCAGGATGACCGCGATCCTCGCGCCGTGGGCGGCGAGCCATTTACCGACCAGGGAAGCGTACGTCGAAATGCTGCTGTCCATTCGAAGACACTCCTTGCTGCGAATCCCTGCTTCAAACCGCCCCAGCGGCAATCAGCCGTCGTTGGGCTCGACCGGCGTCGTTGTCGGCGGTGCAACGACCGGCCCGGCAGCCGCGGCCTTGAGAAGCTCTTCAATCTGCTTTCGCTGCTCGGCCACCACAGCGTTGAGCTCTGTGACCTGTTTCTGAAGAGCCGCCACGGTGCTGGCCTGGCTGCTGGCTCGGGCCAATGATTCCTGCGTCTTCTGCGCAAGCTCCAGGGCCTCGTCTCGTTCGTCGTGGGCCGCCGCGAGCTGCGACTGAAGCTGATCGCGGACCTTTTGAACAGCGATCAGTTCGTCCTTGAGCTTAGCGATCTCCTTGTCTGCCAGCGTGAGCGTGTGCTTCAGTTGTTGTACAACGGTTTTGGCCTCCCTCGCTTCCTGCTGCGCTTTCTCCACCGCGGCCTTGTCGCAACCGGCAAGAAAAGCGATGGAACAAAGAGTGAAGGAAAGAAAACAAATACCGGACAATGCACGACAGGCCACCCCTCGGTCCTTCACGCGTGGTCCCTGGGCGACCCTCCCTCCCTCCCACCAGTTACCCATCGTCATTCTCATTGAGACTCTCCTGCAAGCACCGGCTCGTAGATCTTGCTCCAGCGTCTGAGGGGTCTGCTTTCCCAGAGGCGCCGATGATAGACGCAACTGGCGATCAGGGGCAACACCGAAGTGGCTTCCGCAAAAACCATTTGCTCGTAGCTCGTGTCCACCTTGCCCCACGAAGCGGCTTCTTTCAGCGTCGAGCTGGAACAGGCCCCGTCTCGGACATCAGCGACGGTGATCTGCACGGCGTACTTGTGCGCGTCGACCTCGTAACCGAGGACCTCAGCACAGACAACCGTATCCTGGGCGAAATTCTTCGGGACGCCGCCTCCGACCATGAACAAGCCCGATGACCCCGACCGCAACTTGATCTCCGTCAACTCCCGGAAGTCTTTAACCGAATCGATCGAGATATGACGATCCGGATTCTCCACCTGGTGCTTGACCAGCCCGAACCCGGCGCTGGAATCGGAAAACGCCGGGCAAAAAATCGGCACATCCCGCTCGTACGCCGCTTGGACCAACGAATCCTTCTTCTTGCCGTGTAGCATCAGATACTTGCCCATCTCTCGGATAAACTCCCGCGAGGAGTATGGGCGCCGTTCCAGGCCGTTGGCGATCTCCTTGATCGTGTTGTCGCAGACCTGGAGCTGCTCCTCATCGATATACGTATCGTAGATTCTGTCGATGTAAAGCTCTCGGAGCTTTTTATCGTCCACCGCCGCGCTTCCTCTGTAGTGCCGGAAACCCAAGGCCTCGAAAAAGTCCATGTCAACGATGGTCGCCCCGGTGGCCACAATGGTGTCCACCATGTTGTGACGAACCATGTCGATATAGATCTGCATACACCCGGCGGCGCTGGTGCTGCCGGCGATGCACAGGATGATCGTGCAGTCCTTGTCCTGGAGCATTTGATTGAAGATGTCGACCGCTCGGGCGGTGTCTCGGGCCGTGAACGACATCTGACGCATGGAATCTACGATTCGCGTCGAATCGAAGGCCTTTATATCTACATGCTGAATCGGGTCGCGAAGAAGTTCTCTCTTTTCCATCGTTGCAGCCTCGCAGGCAATCCGAAACGCAGCGTCATCCCGCTCGGGGCCCCAGTTTGTAAGTGAGAATCTTGAAGATCAGCTTGGCCGCCAGGAACTCAGGGGCCCACGTACTTTTTACCGGGCACATCTCGACGACATCAAGCCCCACAACCGTCCTGCGTCGACATACGGCCTTCATCAAAGCCAACACTTCATACCACAGCAGCCCCCCCGGCTCGGGCGTCCCTGTAGAGGGCATGATCGACGGGTCGAATACGTCCAGGTCGATTGTGATGTACACCCGGTCGGTGAGTCTGGCTACGACCTCGTCGATCCAGGAGGTGCGGCCCTGGATCTTCTCGGCGAAGAACACCTGGCCCGGCGCCATGGACGACTTCTCGGAGACATCCATGCTGCGAATGCCGACTTGGGTGATCGGACAGAGCTCCCGCGCCCTGGCCATCACACACGCGTGGTTGTTGGGAGAACCCTCATATTCGTTTCGCAGATCGGAATGGGCGTCGAGTTGAAGGACGCTCATGCCCGAAAACCGACTCGCATGCGCCTGGATCGCACCGATGCTCACAGAATGCTCTCCGCCGACGAGAACGACAAATTTGTCGTTCGCCAGGTGAGTTGCGACCTGATCCCGAACCATCTCCACCATCTTCTCCGGGGGTTCATCGCCCTTGACCACCGGCCCGGCTGTGTGAATTCCATGTAAATAGACCTGCGAATCAGTCTCGATGTCGTATAACTCGACCGTCTGGGAAGCCCTGATGATCGCCTCGGGCCCCTTGTCGGCCCCCTTCATCCACGTACTGGTCAGATCGTACGGCACCGGGAGTATGACCACCCGGGAGTCGGCCAGACTACTGTACTCGGGCGGAAGGCCTCCAAAGTTGTTGTCAAGGATCTCGCTCATGGCATCATCTCCCCAAAGTGGTAGATCCCCTGTCCGCAGGACACAGGTACACACGGAATGCAGGTCATTCCCAAAGCTCAGAAACCCCTTCCGGAGTTACTGGGAGCTGTGGCGCGACGGGGCGTCGTCGTCGAACAAGAACATAGCGATCGCCACCGTCGTCGTCCAGAGGTCTCTCTGGCCCTTGGCGGTCTGCGTAATGTTCGACGTACGGATGATCAGGCCGCTGGACCGATAGACCTGTTCTTTCTCCGACCAAGCCTTGTTCGGATCCACTTCCAGACCGAGTGTGGTTCCCAGCATCCCAGCGGCCAAGTCTTCAGACAGGTCCGCCGCTTCTTTTTCGTTCATGCCGTGGCCATGCACCTCGCTGAGATATCCCCACTTGCTTTCGTCCTTCGGCACCGCGATGCCTACGGACGAGGCGACCAAACGGCCGTGTTCGTCGGTATCCGACCGCGCCATGACACAGTAGCAGATCCCGCCCGGGGTCAGAAGATCCAGCCCCTTTTCCCGACTGATAATCTTGCAGTGCGGCGGCAGAATCGACGAAACCTGCACCAGGTTCTGCTGAGCCACGCCGGCCTTGCGAAGCGCTTCCTCAAAACTCTTGAGTTTGTACTTGTGCCGACCAACACCTTTGGTCAGGAAGACCTTCGTGGGAACCAGGTTCTTCATGTTCACCTCCCGCAAACGACCATGGAATCCAATAACCGAACACCTGCTTTACCGGGGTCCAGCTTGCGAATTATAGATAGCAAGCGCTCTTTGGCAATGAAAAACCTCAGAACGCCAGAAATGGACGCGCTTTTTCCAACCTGGCGCCGGCCCTTCGGATCTGCTCAAGGCCCTGCAAACGCTGCCTCCGTCGCAGTTCGAGAATGCGACGAACGGTCGTCGGCCCCAAACCCGGGACTCGCAACAGCTCCCACCGGGAGGCCTTGTTCACATGAACCGGGAAGAACTCCGGATGCCGCAAGGCCCAGCTCTCCTTCGGATCGGTTTCCAGCGAAAGGAATCCTCGCTCGTCGTACGGGATGTCCGCGTCGGTAAAACCGTACTTGCGTATGAGAAAATCCACCTGATAGAGCCGATGTTCGCGCATCAACGGATCGCCTGATCCCTCGGACGTCCCGGCCTGTTCCGGCTGCGAAGGCGGTTGGGTCGATAATGTCGGTTCTCCCACCCCTTGCTGATATGCGCTGAAATAGATGCGGTTCATCCGAAGCCGGTCGTAGAGTCCCCACATGTACTTGACGATCTCGGCGTCCGACTCGCCCGCCGGACCGACGATGAATTGCGTGGTCTGCTTGACCCGCGAAAACCGTGAGCCCTGGGCCGTCAGCTCGCTGATCCGCTTGATTGGACGAATGATGTCGCGCAGATAATCCTTGCGGGTCGAGAGCCGCGCCAAGTGCTTGGCGCCGGGCGTCTCGATATTCAGCGACACAGCACTGGCCAACGAGACCGCCTCGTCGATCGCGGCGTCGCTGGCGCCGGGGATGACTTTGAGGTGAATATAGCCCTTGAACCGATACTTGGCGCGAAGGATTCGAGCGGTGGCGTTGAGCCGTTCCATCGTCGCGTCCGGCGTGCCGATGACGCCCGAGCTGAGGAACAAACCGAAGACCTCCCGGCGGTTATAATAGTCCAGAAACACACGCGAGGTCTCGTCCGGGCTCAGCGTGCATCGGCGGATGTCTTGGTTCTCCCGCAAAGGACAATACTTGCAGTCGTTCGCGCAGACGTTGGAAATCAGCGTCTTGAGCAGGACGCTGGTGCCGCCGTGGGGCAAGGTCACAGGATAGATCCACCGCCCCTGGCCGCCCCGCTTGCGGCGCTCGTTCTGTCGGGTACCGCAGGCGCAGGCCAAATCGTACTTGGCGTCGTCGCTGAGAATTTCCAGCTTTCGCTGCGTGTCCGGCTTGGAGATGACCCCGACCATGGAACGAGAATATGAAGCGTGAGGTTTGAAGTGTCAAGGGCCAAGTGTTCGGAAACGGGATTCACCGTCCTTCCGACAGGACCCGTTCAACGGGTTCTTCGCGCAGTTCGCTGCGGGGTCCCGGCCGCAACACCTTGGCGCCCAGACACATCAACAGTACCGTAACCAACACGGTCAGAACCAGACCGGCCCAGAAAAACACACGATAAACCGGCACGGTCGGGCCTTCCCCTCGTACGTAGGCGACAACTTCCGCGAATGAGCGCAACCCCGCGCCTATGTACACAAACATGATCATCGCCGGTGCCACCCCGATCACCGTGCCCAAGAGGTATTTCCAAAAAGAAATCTTCGTCAGGCCAAAGGCATAATTCAGGATCGCATAGGGAGCGATCGGACTTAAACGACTCAAAAACACCACCACCAATCCATTCTCGTCAACCGCGTCGTCGAGAGCGGTGAATCGGTGGCTACCGGCGATCCGACGGACCACCCAATCCCGTGCCGCCAGCCGCCCGATCCAGTACGCCGCACACGCCCCCGCGATACCCCCGGCCATCGCGACCAGACTGCCTTTGAGAACGCCAAACAAGATGCCCGCCGCCAGTGTTGGAATTGATGCGGGAAAGAGGAACACACAAAAGACGACATAAACGCCGATCAGAGCGAATGGTCCCAAAGGCCCCAGAGCCGCCATGCGTTCGAACAATCTCACCAACCAAGGGAAAACGGGCAAAACCGACGCTGTAACTACCGCCGCGGTCAAAACCGTGGTAAACACCACCAGCCTGACTTTTCCGACCGCCATAGCCCGGCCCGGTCCCTCGCGTCACAGATTTCGATTCTTCCGACACAAGCATACCGCACTCGTGCGTTCGATCCGAATGATGTTCGGGTCTTCAAAGCTTGGTCGGGTCCAGGATCACGTGCTTGATGCTCTTGCGAAGATAAGTATAGGTGATGTGAACGGTTGCGTCCGACGTCTGGATCACGGCGGGATAAGAATACTCGCCGGGGTTGGTCTCCAGATCCAGTTTCACCTCCCACTGCCTGCCATCCGGCGAAACCGCCACGCTCAACGGCGTGCGGCCCTTGGGCGTGTTGTTGAAAACCAGCAACTGACGACCGTCTTTCAGCGTGACTGCGTCGATCCCGGAATTCGGATTGGGCAACCGCGTGAGCGTCATCCGGCTCCAGGATCTGCCGCCGTCCTGCGACCAGCATTCTGCGACAAAACCGGTGCCCCGTGTGCGACAGAGCATCTGGAGCCAGCCATCCGGATGGGTCAGAATCGTCGGCTGAATCGCCCCCATGGTCACAGGATCATTGAGCGGACCGACCACTTCCCAGTTCTCCAAGTCGTTCGTAATCTCCACATGGACCCGCCACCCTGCGTGCTCGCTGCTCGACGGACACAGAATCCTGCCATCCGCAAGCTGTACAGCCTTGTTCTTGATCGGTCCCATCACATGCGGTGGCAACCGCCTGCGGTCCTTCCACGTTCGCCCGCTGTTCTCGGAGACCATTTGTTCACCCCACCAACTGCTGGGTGTAGGACCCACCTTGAAAAAGAGAACTAGAGGCCCTTGGCGAGGCTGAAACAGCACAGGATTCCAGCACGGAAAACGCTTCTGAGGCGACATGACGCCGTCGGCCACCTCGACCGGACGTGACCAAGTTCCGTTCCCCCAACACGAGACCCAGATCCCCACATCCTCCTTGCCCTCGTCGGCGCCGCCAAACCAGGCTGCGACGAGCTGCCCATCGTGAGTCTCCACAATGGTCGATGCATGACAGCCCGGCGTTGGGGGGTTCTCCACCGGAAAAATCAATTCCGCCCGTTCCACCGCCTGGGAGCTCGCACGATTCTCTGCCGCTACCATCGAAGTTCCCCCAATCGATATCGCAGCCAACAACAACACGCACTCTCTCATCGCGGCGCCTCCGACTATTTTTTGTGGTTTGAGAGATCTGAAGCAACGCGTAATTACAGCCATGCTACCCCTCGTCGGCGTTGCAGTAAAGCATCTATGTGGCAACAAGCCGGACGATGATGGATCGGCGAACAGGAAAAGGCGTTTCCCCCAAGATACTTCGACACTATAATCTGAGGATCGCTTCCCGGGGTGGAGCATCTTTTTGTGGTGTTGTTATTTTTCGGGTGGATACCCTTTGGCCGGATTGACATTCTTGATCATGTTCCTGCTGCTGATCGCCCTCACCGCGATCGTCCCACAGATACTACGCCGTTTCCACGTGCCCGGCGTGGTCTCGATCCTGTTGATCGGCATCCTGATCGGCCCCAACGGCATCGACCTGATCCGAAAGCTCAACCATTTCCTGGGACGAGGCTATCCGACCGATCAGCTCTACCTCGTAGTCGAAGCGATGGGCCTGCTGGGGCTGGTGTTTCTCATGGCCCTGGCGGGGATGGAAGTAAACCTGCGAATCCTCCTGTCGGAAAAAAGAGCGGTCGGCTGGCTGAACCTGCTGACCTTCTCGATTCCCGCCCTCGCCGGCTACTTCGTCTATTCGCTGTTTGAGCCGCAGGACGGTATCGGCAAATGGGTGTATGCCTCCCTTTTCGCCTCGCACTCGGTGGGCATCGTCTTTCCCATCATCCGCGAACTGAAGGTCATGAAAACCCGCTTCGGCGTGGCGGTCCTGGCCTCGACCGTCATCACCGACATCGCCAGCCTGATCCTGCTGGCGGTCTGCATTCAATTGAAACGACACCAGATCCCCTCCCGCGTGGCGGGAAGCATCTCGATCTTCGACCACATCGACCCGACCGTACTGGGGCCCTGGTTCATCGTCACGTTCATTGCGGTGGTGCTGGCCTATATCGGCCTATCGCTCTGGCTGGTCCCGGTGGCCGCGCGCACCATCTTCGATCGACTCCATCCCCACGACGACACCCGACTTACGTTCTTCCTCATGGGCGTGCTGGTGGTGGTGTTCCTGGGCGAGTTGATCGGGGTAAGCATCATCGTGGGTGCGTTCATCGCCGGCATGGCAGTGGTGCGAGCCCCGGCGTTTCACGACAAGGGCCACATCCTGCACAAGAAGATCGAAGGCGCCGGTCACGGGGTACTGATCCCCTTCCTGTTCCTGACGATCGGCATGAAAACCGATATGAGAATCCTCTTCTCCGCCTGGGAAAACAGCGCGATCGTGCTCGCAACCGTCGCCGGCTTGGTGGTCAGCAAGGTCGGTTCTGGCTGGCTGGCGATGTGGGTGTCGGGATTCACGCACAAGAAAGGCCTCTGCGCGGGCCTGATGACTGTTCCCCAATTGTCCGCGACGCTGGCCGCGGCGGCAGTGGCCCTGGAGCTTGACATGATCCGGCCGGAGTTCTTCAATGGAATCGTCTGCCTCTCGATCGCCACGACGATCCCCGTTCCCATGCTGGTCCATCTCCTGATCACGAAGGGGAACATCAAGTTCGATGAGATCCAGGATATCCAGCCGGAAACCATCGCCGAGATCGAATTGGAGGACGAACTGGCTTGAACACCGTGCAAGGCTACATCTTCGACATCCGCCGATATGCGATTCATGACGGGCCTGGGATTCGAACGGCTGTGTTCTTTAAAGGCTGCCCCCTTCGATGTCGATGGTGCCACAATCCCGAAAGCTGGAAACCCGATCCCGAGCTTGGAATTCGGCGCAACCGATGCGTTAAGTGCCGACACTGCATGGAGATATGTGAGCAACAGGCCATTACGTTCACCGAGATCGGCCCCGTGGTCGACCCCCAAAAATGCACCCTGTGCGGCAAGTGCGTCGGGGCCTGTCCGAACAACGCCTGGGAAATCATCGGACGAAAAGCCACTGTAGAACAGGTGATGGCAGAGATCTGTAAGGACATCGTGTTTTACGATCAGTCCGGTGGCGGTGTGACCTTCTCCGGGGGCGAGCCCCTCATGCAGCCCGAGTTTCTGCTGACCCTGTTGGACGCCTGTCGGACTGAGGAAATCCACACTGCCGTCGACACAAGCTGCTATGCCAAGCCGGAGTCTCTGAACCGGGTGGCCGAGAGGACAAGCCTGTTCCTGTGCGACATAAAACATATGAACAGTGAACTGCACGAACAGTACACCGGTATACGCAACGACGGAATTCTGGAGAACATCCGGATGCTCGCCGAAACCGGCAAGAAAATCTTCGTTCGGATCCCGATCATCCCCGGCTTCAACAGCGACCGAACGAACATCGAGCAGACAGCTCTGTTCATCCAGTCGTTAAAAACGGTTCGTAGGGTAGATATCCTGCCCTATAACCCTGGCGGCCTCGAAAAGGCCCCCCGGTTGGCGGAACGGGTCAATTTGATGGAGGCCCGAACGCCGGACGATGGTACAATGGACGAAATTGCAGGCATCTTTCGAAATCACGGATTCGAGGTCAGAATCGGCGGTTGAGGGAAGAAAGAAGATAGTGGTCCCCGAGTTGAAACGAAAGAGATGGGCGACAGGACAAAGGGTTCTCGTCAACACGTCCCTGTGTGGCTCTCCCTCTGATGCTGGGTCCTCTGGGGCGTTCAATCTACAGGTGGGTTGCTATGATGAGCGAACGAGTCGCCAGATTGCGACGACAGAGCGTTGAGACCAAGCCATACATCTCCGCCGAGAGAGCGGAGTTGATAACTGATTTCTATCAGAGCGATGTCCCCATGCGGGAGTCCGTGCCGGTGACTCGGGCTCTGGCCTTCCAGCACCTGATGGAACATAAGACCATATGCATCAACGAAGGCGAGCTGATCGTCGGCGAGAAGGGCCCCGCTCCCAAGGCGACGCCGACCTACCCCGAGCTGTGCTGCCACAGCAGCCAAGATTTACAGATCCTCAACGACCGGGAAAAAACCTCCTATGCTGTTTCGGAGGACGTCAAGCGGGTCTACCGCGAAAAGATCATCCCCTTCTGGTCCGGCAAGACCATGCGAGAGAAGATGTTCCGCGCGATGGACGATCAGTGGTTGGCGGCCTACGAGGCCGGCATGTTCACCGAGTTCATGGAGCAGCGGTCGCCCGGACACACCGTCTGCGACAACAAGATCTATCGCAAGGGCATGCTCGACTTCAAAGCCGAAATCCAGCAAAGCCTCGATAAGCTCGATTACCTGAACGATCCGCAGGCCTACGCCAAACAGGAAGAGCTCAAGGCTATGCTCATTTGCGCCGACGCTCTGATCCGTTTCGCCGAACGCCACGCGGAGAAAGCCCGGGACTTGGCGGCCAAGGAATCTGATCCGCAGCGAAAAGCCGAGCTCCAGCGGATCGCTGAAGTTTGTTCGCATGTCCCGGCTCATGCCCCGCGGAACTTCTGGGAGGCCCTGCAATACTATTGGTTCGTGCACTTGGGCGTCACAACCGAAATGAACCCCTGGGACTCCTTCTGCCCAGGGAGGCTCGATCAGCACCTGTACCCGTTCTACAAGAAAGGCGTGGACGAGGGGACGCTGACCCGCGAGCAGGCGGAGGAACTGCTCCAGTGCTTCTGGGTGAAGTTCAACAACCAGCCGGCCCCGCCGAAGGTGGGAGTCACCGCCGCCGAGAGCGGTACGTACACCGACTTCGCCCAAATCAACAGCGGTGGCCTGAAAGAGGACGGCTCCGACGGTGTTAATGAGGTAACGTATCTGATCCTGGACGTGATCGAGCAGATGCGGCTGGTGCAGCCCAGCTCCTCGATCCAAGTCAGCAAGAAGAACCCCGACCGGTTCATCAAACGAGCCGCCAAGATCATCCGCACCGGCTTCGGCCAGCCTTCGGTCTTCAACTGCGACCTAATCGTACAGGAACTGATCCGCATGGGCAAATCCCTCGCGGACGCCCGCAACGGCGGCTCCAGCGGCTGTGTCGAGGTCGGCGCGTTCGGCAAGGAAGCCTACATCCTCACCGGGTATTTCAATATCCCCAAGGTGCTGGAGCTGACCCTCAACAACGGCGTGGATCCGCGAACCGGCAAACAGATCGGCCTGAGGACCGGCGACCCCCAGCAATTCGGCTCTTTTGAACAGCTTTTCGAGGCCTTCCGCCGACAGGTCAACCACCTGATCGACGTCAAGATGCGGGGCAACAACATCATTGAGCGGCTCTACGCGACGTATATGCCCGCCCCCTTCCTCTCGATCCTGATCGACGACTGCATCGCCAAAGGCCAGGACTACCACGACGGCGGCCCCCGCTACACGACCAATTATATTCAAGGGGTGGGTATCGGCACGATCACCGACGCTTTGGCCGCGATCAAGTACCACATCTATGATCGAAAGACCCTGGCGATGGGCGAATTACTGGCGGCGCTCAAGGCCAACTTCGAAGGTCGCGAGCCTCTTCGACAAACGCTCCTGCACAAGACCCCCAAATACGGCAACGACGATGATTACGCCGATGAGATCATGCGGGCGGTCTTCGAGACGTACTTTGAAGCGGTGGACGGCCGCCCCAACACTAAAGGCGGAAAGTACCGCGTCAACTTACTGCCGACTACGGTGCACGTCTACTTCGGGTCGGTCATGGGCGCCACGCCCGATGGCCGTAAGGCAGGTCTGCCCCTTTCGGAGGGTATCTCGCCCGTCCAGGGTGTGGATCGCCAGGGCCCGACCGCGGTACTCAAGTCCGCAGCCAAGATGGACCACGGCCGCACCGGCGGCACCCTGTTGAACATGAAGTTCACGCCCGCCTTGCTAGAAGGCGAAGATGGCTTGGACAACCTGACCCAACTGATCCGGACCTATTTCCGCCTAGACGGGCACCATATCCAGTTCAACGTGGTGGACGCCGAGACGCTGCGCAAGGCCAAGACCCGCCCCGAGGAATATCAAAACCTGATCGTCCGCGTAGCCGGCTACAGCGACTATTTTGTGGATCTCGGGGAAGCCCTGCAAAACGAGATCATCGAACGCACCGAGCAAAAGGGGTTCTGACGGATTCTTGCCCAGGCGAAGGCTAGGTATGGCCCGTCAACCACTGATGACATCTGGCATGTTCGTAAGTCGTGCCCATTTCGCAAATTGACAGTCCTGTCGATGGCGGCTAGACTCCTGATGTCATGGTCGCGATTGTCGAAAACAAGCGGACGACGTTGGCAGAGTCGTGCCATTGCTATGGCTGCACATATCGATCAACTATCCAAGATCGTCCGTTTCCGGAATCGAATCATCCACGGTTACGACACAGTCGATGACGCCACCGTGTGGGGCATTGCCGACCAGTATCTGCCGCGATTGCTTGCCGAGGTCGAGTTGTTCCTTCGAGAACCGCAAGGCGAGTCAGGCAGATCGGCTTGATCGCAGATATCACGACTTCACAATCATGGTGAGAGGTGCCGCATGAGAAGGCTTTTGCCTTTGCAGGTTGCCGCGTTGCTGTTCGTTTCCTGTCTGGGCTGCGCGGTGAATCCGCAACAGAAGGAAGCTGCACAGGTCGTTCAGGTTCACGTGGCCAAGGTCGAGCCGCTGACCACGCAGGCCAATCGGATGTACTGGGAGGCGACCACGACGGGCAAGCCGGAGAAGTTCCAGGAATTGGAGCGGCTTCAGGTCCAGGCCAAGCAGGTCTTTGCCAATCTCGATGACTTCAACCGGATTAAGACGCTTCGGGAGCCGGGCCAAGTCCGCAACGCGCGTCTGGCACGCCAAATTGAAAGACTCTATCTCAACTACCTGCAAAATCGGATCGAGTCGGGCCTGATGGAACGGATCGTCGCGATCGACACGAAAGTCCAGGGAACTTACAACAACTACCGCGGCACGGTGGACGGTCGCAAGATCACCGTCAGCGACGTCTACACGATCATGACGACTGAAACGGACGTCGCCAAGAGAGAAGCCGCATGGCAGGCCAGCAGGCAGGTTGGCAACGTCATCATCGAGGACTTCCTCACCCTGGTCCGGCTCCGCAACCAGGCCGCGCGGCAGGCCGGATTCGACAATTACCACACGATGATGATCGTCACGGGCGAACAAGACGTGGATGACATCGACCGCATCTTCGACGAGCTGGACCGCCTGACCCGCGAACCGTTCACGCGCCTCAAGCAGGAGCTCGACGGGATTCTGGCCGCCGGCTACGGCATCTCGCCCCAGGAGCTGATGCCCTGGCACTATCACGACCCGTTCTTCCAGAGAACGCCGCTGGTTTACGAGCTGGACCTGGATCAATACTACAAGGGCCGGGACATTGAGGCCCTGGCCCGTAAGTATTACGCGGGCATCGGCCTGCCCATCGACGACATCCTGGCCAAGAGCGACCTGTACGACCGTGAAGGCAAATACCCGCACGCCTTCAGTCACGACGTGGACCGCTGCGGTGACGTCCGCGTCCTGGCCAACATCCAGGACACCGAGCGATGGATGGAGACGATCCTCCACGAGCTGGGACATGCGGTCTACGACCGCTACAAGGACATGAGGGAGCCCTGGTTACTGCGTGAGCCGGCCCACCCCTTCACGACCGAGGCCATCGCCATGTTCTTCGGACGACTCAGCCGCAACGCAAACTGGATGCAAAAGATGCTCGACCTTTCGGATGAAGAAACCGCGAAGATCCGCACCGTCAGCGACCGATACCTCCGTTTCCAACAGGTTCTGTTCGCCCGGTGGGCGATGGTAATGTGGCATTTCGA
>JAGPGT010000248.1 GCA_018055905.1 Phycisphaerae bacterium | reverse complement strand
GATAGAATCCATGTCGTAGTGACGCCGGACTCAGCTCGTTCGGGCGGCCGGTGTTTTGTTCCAGGAGGCAGGCTATGAGGATTGCGATCACGGCGGGGGGCACCCGCGAGTACATCGACCCGGTGCGGTTTATCTCCAACGCCAGCAGCGGTCGGATGGGCTATGCTCTGGCTCGGGTGGCGCGAAAAGCCGGCCATGACGTAACGTTGATCACCACTTCGACCTCGCGGAAACCGCCGGCGGGCGTCCGGATCATTCGGGTCGAGAGCGCCGCCGAGATGTTCGGGGCGGTGAAAAAGTGTTTTCCCGAATGCGACTGCCTGATCATGGCGGCCGCGGTTTCCGATTACACGCCTGCCAGACCCTCCAAGACCAAGCTCAAGAAGCAGGCCACGAAGCTCGCACTCGAACTCAAACCCACACAGGACATTCTCCAGTGGGCGGGCCGACACAAAGCGGATTCCCAGATCCTCGTCGGCTTCGCTTTGGAGGATCGCGATCTGCGGGCCAATGCCGAACGAAAGCTCCGCGAGAAGAATCTCGACATGGTCGTCGCCAACACGCCGGGGGCGATCGGAACTGAGCGATCGACGGTCCAGATCAAGGTTCGCGGCGCGGACTGGATTGAGATGTCACGAAGCGAAAAGACCCGGATCGCCCGAAAGATTTTGTCTCTGATCGAAAGAACCACAAAGGAGCCGGGATGACGATCCGATCCGGGTCCTGTGCCGGCATCGCTCCCCAACGCCCACGGCTTGTCAATTCTTCACCGGCACCCAGTCGGGTTCCTTGTTGTGCAGGTCGTCGTCGGTGATCTGGACCCAGTTGCCGTCCATGTCGGAGACGCACAGGTCCCAGCCCTCGGCCAGACCGCCGACCTGTTGGCCGCCGGAGAAGGGGCCGTAGCTGAAGACGATGTACTTGCTGTCGGGCGAGATGTCCACGTGGTAGACCTTGGATTGGCGGGCGACCCGCAGGATGTCGCGGACGTTGGAGACCTTGGGCTCGTCGGACTTGAGGTCGATGTCGCCGGTTTGCAGGTTCCAGTCGGTCTGGCCCCAGACCATGCGGGTTCCGTCGGCGTTGAGGTCGGGCCGACAGCCGCGGACGCCGAACCGTTCGAGGTCGAAGACGCGCCGGCCGAAGGCTTCGAAGGCGATGATCGTGTCGCTGTAGCCCATGCCGCCCTGGACGGCGGCGACGAACCACTTTGCGTCGGGCGACCAGCAGATCGCGTAGAGATGGTGCAGTTCGGTGTTCTGGTGCGGCTGGTGCCAGTTTTCGTCGATGTGGTAGAAGGTCAGGCCGCTGGTGGCGTACTCTCGGGTGGTGTAGCGTTCGTATTCGCCCTTAAGATAGGCGATGCTCTTGCCGTCGAAGGACCAGCAGGGCTCGCGGGCGTTGGCGGCGACATGGACCCGGTTGGTTCCGTCGATATCCATGTAGTAAACATGGCGGACGCGGTTTCGACCCCGTCCTTCGTCGGTGACGAAGCAGATCTTTGTGCCGTCGGGAGAGACGTGGGGATACATTTCATCGAGGTCGGGCGTGTTCGTCAGATTGACCGGGTCGGAGCCGTCGGCGTTGCGGATGAAAATTTCCCAGTTGCGCTTGCCCCGGGTCTGGCGATAGGTCTCGTGTACAATCTTGAAGGGGATCGACTTGAGGTCCAGTGCGGTTCTGGGCAACGGGGTGGAGACCGGTTTGGTCTTGCCGTCGTTGGCGTCGTCGGCCGAGGCGTCGAAGTCGCTCTGGTCGTCTTCGACTGCAATCGACAGAAAGTGCCGTCGGGAAAAACCGTCTTGTGAAATCCCCTCCCGGGCAGTCGCGGAAAGGATCATTGCCATCAAGAGGATCGACCTCAACACCATGCTCTGTGTCCTTCGAATCACATGTCGTGCCAAAAACTTTTCACAGTCGCTCCCAGCATAATTCACCGATCCGTCCGACGCAAGGGCCGCAGTGGTCCGATCACAAGTTGGGGGATGCGGCTGGTTCCTCCTTGCCGTTGACGCAAGGCGTAGCATCTCCCCTGAACATCGTTTGGGGACGCACCGGCGCCCCAGACGGAGAAACCGCAGGGGTGTCATTTGTCATTTATTTTCGGATTTTTTTGTAGACACCGGTCGGACGGGTCGATAGACTCTCCATAGAGTGTTTTAAGGAGTACGCTTTCCTCCCTCGGAGTTTACCCCTTTTTTCGACCCGAAGAGGGATTGTCTGTTTGCAGGCCGCAATTCGGCCTCAGGAGTACAGTAGTGGCAAGAGGTAAAGTAAAGTGGTTTAACGCGAGCAAGGGTTTCGGCTTCATTACTCCCGATGGTGGCGGGCAGGATCTGTTCGTTCATTACTCGGAAGTGAAGACGCAGGGCTATGCCTCGCTGGACGAGAATCAGACCGTGGAGTTCAGCGTCGGCCAGGGTAAGAAAGGCCCCTGCGCGACGAATGTCGTCCCCTGCTGAGGACGCGATCGCACATGAACGCCAGAAGGCCTCGCCCCTTGGGCGAGGCCTTTTTTTATGTGTCCGATCCGATCTGTCGTGATTTGGCGTCCAGGGGGGAATAACGCGTCAGCAAGTTGACGGATTCCCTTGCGCGGTTTACGATCCCCCGATAGTGCGTGGCGTTTGAAGACCCGTCACGAAGGAATCGTCCACTCGGTTCGTCGGACAATCAGCAAGCAGGAGGTTTCATATGAAGTGCGGGCACAGGACTGTCAATGTGCGTCTGATGGCATTATGGTTGGCGGCGGGTTTGGTTTCGTTTGCCCGGGTCGGGGCCTTGAACGCCCAGACCGTCGCTGCGGCCTCGGTCGTCACGCTCCATGGCGACCGCACCGGGACTGCGATGAACCCTTTCATCTACGGCCAGTTCATCGAACACCTGGGCCGGTGTATCTACGGCGGCATTTGGGCGGAGATGCTCGAAGACCGCAAGTTTTACTTCCCCATCACGGCCGAGTACCGACCTTATCGCCAGTTGGAGGACACGCCGTTCCCGGTTGTCGGGGCTTCTCCTTGGGAGATTATCGGCCCTGCGGATTCCGTGACGATGGTGAAAGAAGACGTCTTCGTTGGCGAGCACACGCCGCAGATCAAGGCCGGCGGGGGCATTCGTCAGCGGGATCTGGCGACCGTTCACGACAAACAGTACGTCGGTTACATCTGGCTTTCGGCCCCCCGGGGTCGGGCGTCGGTGGACGTAGCCTTGGTTTGGGGTTCATCGGACAACGCCCGCCAAAACATTCGGATCAAGAACGTAAGGGACAAATACCAGAAGTATCCGCTGAAGTTCACAGCCGGCGCGGCCACGGAGAAAGCGATGCTCGAGATTTTCGTCTCCGACGGGGAGGTGAGGGTCGGCACGGTCTCGCTGATGCCCGCCGACAACATCCGTGGGATGCGGGCGGACACTCTGGCGTTGCTCAAACAGTTGGGTGGCACGATGTATCGCTGGCCCGGAGGCAACTTCGTCAGCGGATACAATTGGCGCGACGGCATCGGCGATCGCGACCGCCGGCCCCCGCGCAAGAATCCCGCCTGGACCGGTGTCGAGCACAACGATTTCGGGACCGATGAATTCATCGACTTCTGCCGGGAGATCGGAACTGAGCCTGTGATTGCGGTCAACACCGGTTTCGGCGACGACTACTCGGCCGCCCAATGGGTCGAATACTGCAATCGCGGGACCGACACCGTCGGCGGAAGTTGGCGGGTGAAGAACGGCCACAAGAAGCCCTACGGCGTCAAATATTGGTGCGTCGGCAACGAGATGTTCGGGCCCTGGCAACTGGGCTTCATGCAGTTAAGCCACTATGTGCAAAAACACAACCTCGTGGCCCAGGCCATGTGGAAGGTTGATCCATCTGTGCAACTGATCGGCGTGGGCAGTTTCGGCGAGGTCAACAGCAAGAACGATCCGGAACAGAAGTACCATTGGACCGAGGGCATGTTGCGTGAGTGCGCCGACTTCATGAATTACATCTCCGAGCACTTCTATCGCGGTCGCACACCGTGGGCGCCGGAGGAACCGAACCTGATCGGACACGTCAATCTTCTCAAGCAGTCCATCCTCCAGAAGGCCCAAGGGCATCGCAAGCTTCAGAAGGAGTTGGGTCTGCTGGACACCCGTCCGGTGCCGATCGCGATGGACGAGTGGAACTACTGGCATCAGCCGTACCTGTATGGCGAGCTTGGTTGCGCCTACGACCTCTCCGACGCTCTGGGCGTCGCCATCGGTCTGCACGAGTATTCGCGGAACACCGATATCATCCGGATGGCCCACTATGCCCAGACGGTGAACGTCATCGGCTGCATCAAGACCACCAAGACCGACGCGTTCTTCGACGCCACGGCGTTGCCCCTGATGCTGTACCGCCACCACTATGGCTCGATTCCCATCGCGGTGGAGGGCAATCATGCCGCGGCGGCCCTCGACGTGGCGGCCGCCTGGACCGCCGACCGCAAGGAGATCACCCTAGCGGTGGTCAATCCCAACCGCGACTCCAAGGTCCTCGAGTTCAAGCTCGACAGGATCAAGCCGCAGGCCCAGGGAACGAAATGGACCATCGCAGGCGACGATCCGAAGGTCCGCAACGACGAGAAGAACCAGCGGATCAAGATCGTCGAGGGTCCGGCTCAGTGGCAGAACCGGCTCTCCCTGGCCCCGCTGAGCATCACGCTCTTGCGGTTCCCCGTCGAGT
>JAGPGT010000050.1 GCA_018055905.1 Phycisphaerae bacterium | reverse complement strand
CCTTGCAAATCAAAAGGATGGAGACGAAGGGAATCGAACCCTCATTCCGGCGATGCGACCGCCGTGTGCTCCCGTTACACCACGTCCCCGAGAGAATCGTAAACTGCATTCTATGTTCTATCGTCTCAATGTCAACAGGGAATTCAGCGGTTTTCCGGGAATCGTCCGGATGGGTCAGAATTGCCAACGATCAAAGGACACGATGTGTTCAAGGGGTTCCCGGCGGTGTTCCTTGGGGGTGTCGGCGGCATAACCGAGGGCCAGCAACTCGATGATCGTCACGGATTCCGGGATGGCGACGATGGGACGGACGCGGTCGGGGTAGAACGATCCGATCCAGCAGGTGCTAAGTCCTAACTCCGTTGCTTGCAAGCACATATGTTCGAGGGCAATGGCGACGTCGATGGGGCCGACCGCCTGGCCGCAGCGCATGACATGGTCGCTGACCGTGCAGGCGACGATGACCACACCGGCGTTCTCGAGAAAGGTCTGATTGTTGGCGGCCTGGGCCAGCTTCTTCTTGGTTTCCTTGTCGGTCACGACAACGAACCTCCAGTCCTGGAGATTCTTAGCCGACGGCGCCTGCCTGGCGGCCTCCAGAACGGCCAATAACTTGTCCTGCTCGACCGGTTTGTCCTGATAGTTTCGGCAGGAACATCGCATGCGGATTGCCTGTGCGACATCCATGTGTTTGCTCCTCGAAAAGAACCTGACCACTGAAAACGCACCTTACGGGCGGTTCCGAATATACGTCTTCGGTCGCCTTGACGCAAGGCCCAAGAGCCGTTATCCTGATACCTTCTTCGGGCGGTTAGCTCAGTTGGCCAGAGCGTCTGCCTTACACGCAGAATGTCGCAGGTTCGAATCCTGCACCGCCCAGTTGCGACAGTGCCTCGGATGAGTCGGAGAGATTTTCCCTGCTGCAATCGAGACGGTTCCACCGGTGTCTTGTCTTCGCTTGAGCGTTGTGTCCGGCCGGCTGTGCGAAGTGGAAGGCACGACCGGAGGGGAACCGAGAGCGGGTGGATTGCGGCCGGTACAGGGGGAGGTTTTGTCGAGATGCCTGTTTACCCTTTACATCAAGTTCCCCAAGGGCAATAATCGGACCGATGGATTCGGTCATCCGCATAGTGACGCTTACATCATGGAAAGGGCGGGAATATGCGCGATCTGTGGTCCTTATCTGCCCGGCGGTACTCAAGGTACACAACGCAGGGGGGGAATAGAATGCACGACGACATCGAACGCCAGTTGGGAGGGGGAAGCTTCTGACGGAGATCCGGGAGAACCTCGGCTAACGAAGTCACACGATAAGGACAGGTGAAAGGGGTGTCGAATGGATTATCGAAGGATGATGGGGTTTGTGGCTGCGTTCGTGCTGGCCGCGATGGGTGGGGGAATTGCTCAGGATCAACGCCAAGACTCCTGGGTCGCTCTCTTCGATCCGAAGGTGCACAAAGATTTAGCGGGATGGTCGGTCCACAGCGGGACGGCCAAGTATCACATCGAAGGCGATGAGATTGTCGGCACGACGGTCAAGGGCAGCCCCAACACGTTTCTCTGTACCGAACGACAGTATGGCGATTTTGTCCTGGAATTCGAGGTCAAGGTCGATCCCCGGCTCAATTCAGGAGTCCAGATCCGCAGCCAGATCGCCCCGACGGAGATGGCCTTTGTGTTCCCCGGTCGGGACGGAAAGCCCCAGTCGTTGGTGATTCCGCCCGATCGCGTGTACGGCTATCAGGTAGAGATCGCCACGGAAAAGGCCGGCTCTTCCGGCAGCATCTACGACGAGGCACGTCGCGCGATCATGCTCGCCAGCACGACCTCCGACCCCGTTGCGAGCAAGGCTTTCAAGGATAACCAGTGGAACAAGTACCGTGTCGAGTGCAAGGGCGACCGGATTCGCACGTGGGTCAACGACGTGCCCTGCGTCGACTTACGGGACAGCATGACTTTGCGAGGCGTGATCGGCTTGCAGGTGCATGGCATCGGGAACCAGGAAGGACCCTACGAGGTCCGCTGGCGGAATCTCCGCATTCAGGCCGCCGACGGGGGCATCGAGCCAGTGGATATTTCCGGTCGCACGCGAGTGCTACAGTGTACGCCGAAATGGACCGGCCCGCGGATGGCGGACGGACGGCCGCGGGTTTCGGACGATCTGATCCGGCGGATGCGAAACGTGCCGATCACGATGGCCTGGAGCATCGTGAGCAACGCGGGCTACCACAACTGCTACGAAACGGCCTTGGGCTGGCAAATCATGCGTCCGGAAGAGGCGATTGTGGGTCGCGTGCTCACCGCGCAGTACATCCCCCTGCAGCCCGACTTCAACAAGGCGATCATGGATCAAGGACGCGCCGAAGGACGATTGGGCAACTCGAATTCCTGGCCGATCGACATGCTCCAGAAGGGCGACGTTTACGTCGCGGACGGCTTCGGCAAGGTCCTCGACGGAACGCTGATTGGCGACAACCTGGGCAACGCGATTTACGCCCGAAGCGGCAACGGCGTGATCTTCAACGCCGGCGTACGTGACCTGGAGGGGCTCGAAGAGATCGAAGGTTTCAACGCCTGGCACAAGGGTGCGGACCCGAGCTACCTCAAGGAGGTAATGCTCAGTGCGATCAATGTGCCCATTCGGATCGGCCGGGCGGTGGCGTGCCCAGGCGACGTCGTGCTGGCCAAGCGGGAAGGGATCGTTTTTGTCCCAGCGCATCTGGCGGAGAAGGTGGTCACGGAATCGGAGGCGATCACGCTTCGCGACATGTTCGGACATCAGCGACTCAAGGAAGGCAAGTACACGCCGGGACAGATCGACAGCCGATGGACGCCCGAAATTCGCGAGGATTTCCGAGGCTGGCTCAAGCAGAACATCCACCAACTGCCGGTGCCCAAGGAAGTGATCGAGGAGATGCTCGATCCCAAGGCGAGGAACTGGTAAGACGACCGAATCAACCTGACTCATACAAAGAAAGACGCACGATGAAGCAGCAAAAGCACGAGGCAGCCTGTTCAAGACGCTCTTTGTTCAAAACCGCCGGGACGGCGTTCGCCGGGTTGACTCTGGCAGGTTTGGTGGACGCACCGATTGAGGAACAGGTGGCCTGCGCCACGCAGAACGTCTCTCGCAGTTCCAGTCCCTCGGAGCTGCGGATTACCGATCTCCGCATCGCGGTGATCGGACGGGCGCCGATGCGATGTCCGATCATCCGTATCGACACAAACCAGGGGATTTGCGGTTACGGCGAGGTTCGCGATGGAGCCAGCGAACGATATGCTCTCATGCTCAAATCCCGCCTGCTTCGACAGAATCCCTGCAATGTCGAGATGTTGTTCAAGCGAATTCGTCAATTCGGCGGCCATGGCCGTCAGGGCGGCGGCGTTTCCGGGGTGGAGATGGCCTTGTGGGACTTGGCGGGCAAAGCCTACGGAGTCCCGGTCTATCAGATGCTCGGGGGACGCTATCGCGACAAGGTCCGGCTGTACGCGGACACGCCGGACGGCCAGGTGACCGGTTTGAAGAAACGGATTGAGCAGGGATTCACGTTCCTTAAGTACGATTGTGGAATCCGAAGCATTCGCGACGTCCCCGGCGCGCTGACCTATCCGACCCGGGAGACCAACTGGCAGGGCAAACATCCGTTCACCGGTATCCAACTGTCCGACAAGGGGGCTGCGCTGATGGCCGAGAAGTTCGCCGCGGTTCGCGAAGTGGTCGGATGGCAGATCCCTGTGGCCTCGGACCACTTCGGACACATCGACGTCAACAGTTGCATCAAGCTGGGCAAGGCGGTGGGGCCCTATCAGTTGGCTTGGCTCGAGGACATGGTGCCGTGGGAATATACGGACATGCTCAAGGAAATCAAGCACGCGATCGATGTGCCTTTGCTGACGGGGGAGGACATTTACACCCTCGACGGTGGCTTCAAGAAGTTGATCGACGAGCGCGCCGTCGATATGGTGCATCCCGATTTGGCCACCGCCGGCGGCATCCTCGAAACCAAAAAGATCGGCGACTACGCCGAGGCCGCGGGCATTGCGATGGCGATGCACTTCGCGGGGACGCCGGTGTCGTTCATGGCGAACCTGCACTGCGCCGCGGCGACCGAAAACTTCGTCGTTCTGGAGCACCATTCCGTGGACGTCGCCTGGTGGGAGGATCTGGTCACCGGCGTGGCGAAACCGTTTCACACCGGCGGTTTTGCGCGTGTGCCGGAGGGGCCGGGCCTGGGCATCGAACTGAACCTGGACGTGGTCAAAGAGCATCTGGACCAGGGGGGCGAACTGTTCGCACCGACCGACGAGTGGAACCAGGATCGTTCCAATGACCGGCTCTGGAGTTGATCCGTTTTTGCCTTGGGCTTACAGGTGATCGTCAGGAGAGACTCATGCCGGTTGAACGTTCGAGGATCAGGCATCTTTGGATGGCGGCAGCGGTCGGTTTTGCCGCGGTGGGGACTGCGTTTCTCGTGGGTCGCAGGGACCTGTGCGGACCTTTGCTGATCTTGGCGTTTGCGTCGCTGGCGTTGTATTGCAGGAGCCGTCCGGTCCTGAGGGGTTTCACGTTCACCGCGTGGGTTTTCACGTTCGTATCCGCCTCGATGACCTATCCCTGGGCGTTCATGACGTGGTTCGGGTTCGACCTGGTTGTTTTGATTGTCCCTTTGATTCAGATCATCATGTTCGGGATGGGGACGACCCTGAGCGTGGCGGATTTTTCGCGGGTGGCGAGGATGCCCTGGCCGGTCTTCATCGGTTTCGTCCTGCAGTTCTCGATCATGCCGCTGACGGCCTTGACACTGGCGAAGGTATTCGGATTCGAACCGGAGGTGGCGGCCGGCGTGGTTTTGATCGGGTCCGTCCCCGGCGGTGTCGCCTCGAATGTGATGACCTACTTGGCCGGAGGAAATGTCCCGCTTTCGGTGACCATGACAGCCTGCTCGACGCTGGCGTCTCCGGTCATGACGCCGTTTTTGATGCGGACTCTGGCGGGTCGGTTCGTCGATATCGAATTCGTGAAGATGATGTTCGAGATCATCAATATGATCATCGTTCCGATCGTCGCGGGCTTGATCGCCAACCGGATTCTGTACGGGCGTCAGAAGAGTTTTCAACAAGGCCGGATCGTGTTGTTCATCGGACTGGGCGGCGTCGCGGCGGGCGTCTGCCTCGCGCTGTGGGCGCCGTCGGCGGTTCTCACCTGGCGCAATGTGGTTCTGAAGAAGGACGGTTTCATCGTCGGGACATTGCTGGTCGGCCTGGTCTCGCTGACCAAGGTGGTGGTCAACATAGGGCTCAAACGCGCGAGCAACTGGATGGACAGGACGTTGCCGGTTGTTTCGATGGCGGGGATCGTCCTGATCATCGCCATCATCACCGCGCGCTCTGCGGAGAAACTGATGACCGTGGGAATCCATCTCGTCGGTGCGGCGATGCTGCTGAATCTGGTCGGGTATCTGTTGGGCTACGGGTGCGCAAGGATCATGCGTCTCGATGAGAGTTCCTGTCGGACCGTGGCGATCGAAGTGGGAATGCAGAATGGCGGCATGGCGTCGGGCTTGGCGATCGACGTGCTCAAGAGTGCGCCGGCGGCTTTGGCGCCCGCCGTCTTCGGACCGTGGATGAACATCTCCGGTTCGATCTTGGCGACCTGGTGGCATCGGAAACCCGCGACCAGGGGGCCGGCGTCGAAGACACGATGAGTTCGACAGCACGGCGCCACGCCGCCATTCTCGAAGTGTAGGGCGTTTTGAAGGGCGGGTTGGAAGAACAATTCAGGAGTGTGATCATGCAGAATCAGACACAGACCAGGGAACGACGAATCATGTCCCGCCGGGAACTGTTGGGCGGTGTGGGGGCGGTCGCGGGACTTGCGCTGACGCCACAAGGGGCGTTGAAGAGTGTTGCGGCCCAGCCTGCGGCGCGACCCAACTCCCATTTCGGCGGGGTGCAGATCGGGACGATCACCTACAGTTTCCGCGGTCTGCCGGGTACCGCCGAAGACATCCTCAAGTACGTGGTGCAGTGCGGGATCAGCTCGATCGAGCTGATGGGCGAGCCCGTCGAGCAGTTCGCGGGAGTCCCCACCGGGCCCCGCGGAGGACCGCGCGGACAGATGACCGACGAACAACGAAAGGCCCTGGACAAAAGCCGGCAAGAACAGCTTCAATGGCGTTTGTCGGCTCCGATGGACAAGTTCCAGGCCCTCCGTAAGCTTTACAACGACGCGGGTGTCAACATCCACATCGTCAAGTTTGGTAACATCGGCGACGCCAACATGACCGACGGCGAAATCGACTACTACTTCCGAGTTGCCAAGGCGCTCGGGGCCCGAGGTATTACGCGCGAATTGTCGGAGGAGGCGGCCAAACGGCTCGGCCCCCTTGCAGACAAGCACAAGATCATGATCGGCTTCCACAACCACACCCAGATGAAGCCTGATACCTACGAAGGGCCGATCCTTTCGTATGGGAAATACCTGGGGATCAATTTCGACATCGGCCACTACGTCGCCGGGACGAACCACTCTCCGATTCCGATTATCGAGAAATACCACGAGCGGATTCTGAGCCTGCATCTGAAGGACCGCAAGATCAACAACGGTCCCAACATGCCGTTCGGCCAGGGCGACACGCCGGTGGCGCTGGTGTTGCAGTTGCTCAAGAGAGAGAAATGGCCCATCCCGGCCGACATCGAGCTGGAGTATCCGGTCCCGCAGGATTCCGACCCGGTGGCCGAGACGGCCAAGTGCGTTCAGTTCTGCAAACAGGCGTTGGCTTGATCGACCTGCCCGTTCGCGGCGCCGCCGGGGTCGAGTCGATCGAGTTGTCGCTCGACGCCGGGGGTATTCTTGGCGTCGAGCTTTCGCGGTTTGGGATCAGTCTTTGACACCGAGGCGCTTCTGGAGTTCCTCCAGCGAAACGCCCTTGGTTTCCGGAAGATACTTCCAGACCAGGACGAACTGTACGACCATCATGACCGCAAAGAATGCGAACGCCGGAGCGGCCGATGTGCCGGTGGCGGCGGGGTCGGTCGGTTTGCCGGCGACGATGGGGAAACCCCAGGTTACGCCAATGCACAACAGCCAGATGAGGAAACAGGCGGCGGCCGAGCCGGCGGCGCGGACCGCATTGGGCAGCAGTTCGTTGATGCACACCCAGACCACGGCGCCTTGAGAATAGGCGTGTGAACCGACGATCCCCATCATCGCGACCAGGACGATCCAGCCTTGGGCGTGTGTGTGGAACACCCAGGCGGCCAGGGCATGGGAGAGGACGAAGGTGACGGATCCTGCCAACAGGAGCGACTTGCGGCCTACGCGGTCGATCACCGCCATCGCCAGGACGGTCATAGTGAGGTTCGTCGCACCGATGATGACCGACTGCTTCAGCGCGCTGGTCTTGTCCAAGCCGGCCATGCGGAAGATGTCGGTCGTGTAGTAGATCACCGCGTTGATGCCGTCCAACTGGTTGAATGCCGCGATCATGGCCGCCAGCAGGAGAGGCCTGAGGTATTTTCGTTGCAGGAGGTGTTGGCGTCCCTGCGCTCGGTCGGAGGCCAGGGACGCGGAGATCTCGTCCACCTCGCCCGCGGGATTCTCGTGTCCGAAGCGGATCAGCACCTCTTCGGCCTGGGAAATCCGTCCCTTCTTGACCAGCCAACGGGGGCTCTCGGGGATCCGCAGGGACGCAAGCAGAAATGCCATGGCGGGGATCGCCTCCACGCCGAACATCCACCGCCACGCATCAGGATGTTCCGCTCCCAGGCTGCGCGCCACGAAATAGTTCGAAAAGTAGGCTGCCAGGATGCCGACGACGATGTTCAACTGGCTGACCGCCACGAGCAGGCCGCGACGTCGAGGGGGCGCGATCTCGGTGATGTACATCGGAGACACGACGGATGCTCCGCCGACCCCGATCCCGCCGAGCCAGCGAAAGAACAGCAGCGACCCCCAGTTCCACGCCAGACCGCACCCGACGGCGGAGACCAGATAGAACCCGGCCAGCGCCGTCAGAACGGGTTGACGGCCCCATCGATCGGAGAACCGACCCACCAACAGCGCGCCGAACAAAGTCCCGATCAACGCGCTGGCGACGGTGAACCCTTTGAGGCTGTCGCTAAGCGAGTACAATTCCTGCAATCTCTCGGTCGTTCCGGCGATCACCGCGGTGTCGAACCCGAAGAGGAACGATCCGAGCGCTGCGACGACCGCGCTGGTCAGCAGCAGGGGGGCGCCGTGGTTTTCTCGTGCCGGATTTTGACGGAGGGAATAAGCGTCCATGGTCCTGGGGATTTCCTTTCAAGCGAAGGAGTTATTTTACCGTGTGAACTCCGCACGAAGTGTGACAAGCCCATGGGCCGGCACTTCGATGTGCCCGCGGATGGGATGTCCGGCTCGTTCGCTCACATCGCTCAGGGATATCGTTGTGGGTTGGGGGCCGGGCCATATCAGTCGTGCGGAACGGACTTGATCCGACGCGCCAAACAGACGCACGATCAACGCCCGGCCGTCGTCGCTGGGTTTGAGGCAAGTCACCAGGACGTCCGCGGGTTCAACCGTTAACAGGGACTTGGTTGTGGGGCTCTCGCCGGCCGCCGGCGCGACGAGCAGCGGCTGGCTGAAGCCGGTAGCGAATCGCGAGGCTTCCGCAGTATCCCGCTTGCGATGCGGACGTAGGACGAAGCGGAACACGGTAGGACCTTCCTGGTAAGCGCGGTAATTGGTGCCCCAGTGATTGTTCATCGCCCACGAATAGAGCGTCTGCGTCGGCTCGACGCTCGCTCGCCAGACGCTCGGGTCGGTCTGCGAGTTGAGCAGGGTGGCGGTCAGCCCGCCCACCTGGAGCAGAGGGGCATCGAGCGTCACCCAGGTGATCCCCCGATCGGCGTTCGACACGTCGGCCCAGCGGCCCACGGTGAACCAGTTCTTGCATGCACTGGGCATCTGGTCGGCCTCGGGACGCATCACGCCCAAGGGAATATCCAGGAGCATCTCGCCGTCGGGCACTGCGAAGGGGAACGCAAAGTTGACGCTCTCTTTGCCTTCTTTGGCGTGATAGCTCTTGGCCCGGAGACGCTCCTTGTCGACTGTATTGATGATCTCGACGGAATCGAGACCCGCCACGACCCGCAACTCGCGTGTGAGTTTTTTGCAACCCGGGGCGGGCGATTCGATCACGAGCGACGCCACGAGAGGCCCGTTTTCACCGGTACGGATCGTCACGGGATCGTTGCGCCGCAAATCCTTGAGATCGTCCCCGATCAGGTAGAGGTAATCATTCAACGCCTCGCCTTTACGGGTGTCGGCAAAGTTGCCGTCCAGGCCTTTGGCGGTCAACTCGACAATCCCGCCGGTTGTTTGATCCACTCGCAGGCGGACGACGCCGTTGTCCAACGTCGGCCCTTGTGTTGCGGCCCGGCCCTCGACGTACGCCCCGCCCTCCGTCACTCTGTAACGTCGCCAAGCAAAAGGTGGCACATTCCTGGCCAGAAAGACCAGTTCGCCCGAGGTCAGTCGCTGGGACGGGATCCGTGCGCCCTTGTCGTCCAAGACACGATCTCCAGCTGTGGAAAGTGCTGGGGGCACGGTAACCAGTTCCGTTCGCGGCCAGGAGAGGGTATTGAACACGTCGATTGCCTTCGAGTCGACGGTCCCGGCGTTTGCGAGCGAGGCGGCCAGCAGGTCGCGGGATTGTCTGTCCGCGGTTTCTGCGTAGCTTCGCTTGATTTCCCATTGCTCCCGCGTTTCTTTTCGTTCGGGCTCGCTGACGCTGCACCAAGCGCCCCACGTGTGTTCGGAGTACAGCAGGACGCTGTTCCACGCATCCTCGAAAGCGACTTTGGGGTACCCGGCGGGTCTGAGCATCGCAAAGAGCGTCTCCGCCTGGGCGAGTCGGTCCGAGCTGGCGCGGTTCATCGCCGTCTCCAGGGCGGAGGAGCCCGCGCCATCCTCCCAATAGGGCGTCCAGTCGCCTCGCACGTGGGGCAACTGATCGCCGTATCGTTTCTCGAATGCGCGGAAGGCTTCGCCTGTGCCACAGATGATGAATCGGGGCCAGGCGTACCTCGCATTCCAGTCGCGGACGAACTCGCAGATGGTCGGATCGGGCACCGCGTTGTCACCGTGCCCGGCCCAGCGCACGTAAGCGATGTCGAACGGATAGTTGCGTTTTTCCAGGCCCTCGGAAAAGTCCTCGACGAGACGGGCGGACATCTTGCCGTAGCGGTGGGACATCGCGTAGCCCCAGAAGGGGATCCAGACGAGCACCTTCGAACGGCCGTCGGGGCCGACCCAATAGAAGGGCTTGTTCTCCCATTCCCGCAGGATGGTGCCGATGCGGTCGAAATAGTTCGGCGCGACGGAGAAGTACCGAATCCCGGCCTGCGCCATCGCGGTGACCGTTCCCCAGGTGTAACCGGGGACGTCGGAGATCATGGCCGAGTCGATGATCGCGCCGGTCTTTGCGGCCAGCTCCGTCGAATACTTGAAGAGGCGGACCAGTTCTTCCGGTCGGCACAGGCCCGTCAGCTCGTTGAGGTACATGCCGTTGAGGGCGACCTGGCCTTTGGCGACCGCGTCGAGGAAATCCGCCCGCTGCTGGTCGTCGAGCCGTCGCAGGTAGAGATCCGCCGCCCAGAGGACCTCGACGTTCCACACGAAGCGGGCGCCCTCGGGATAGTCCGCGGTTCGTTTGGCCGCGGCGATGCCGTCGACGAGGTTCTGCACCTGCCTGGCCTCGATAGCGGTCTGGATCTCGGTGTAGCCGATATCGGTGTGTGAGTGCGGCGTGATGTAGACGGTCAGCTTCTTCACCGGTTTCAGGACCACCTCCCGCGATGCAACCGTCTTGCCGTCTACGGCGACAATGACGGTCTGCTTCGTATCGCTCTGCACGTCGGGAGCCGCCAGTTCCACCTGTTGAGAGCCTTTGACAAGCCTCAAGGGCACGGGCTGCCCATCGCCCAAGCGCACCTGAGCGTCGGTCTCATCGCCGAAGTGGCGCACGCTGACGGTGACCGGCTGGACCATTCGACCATTACGATCCTCCAGGGCTCGCATGAGCCTGGCCTGCTCGATGAGCGTTCGCGACTGGACATCGGTCAAAACGAGCCTCTCGGAGGCGATCAGTTCCACCGAGTCGTAGAGCATCCAACTGCCCCTGAGACTCGTGATAAGGATTTCATTGTCGCCGGCCTTCAAGGTCTCGGCGGGAAACGCGATTTCGAGCGTTCTCCTGGCGCCTTTCGCCGGTTCACCGTTCACCGAGGCATCGCCCGCGCCGGCCGGCAGCGACCGTTCGAACGACTTGCCGTTGATCTCGATCCGCACGGTCGGCGGGCCGGAGCTGTGCGTGTCGAGAAGGTGGACCGCCAGACGGCAGTCGCCCGCGGTCGGCGCAGTAACGAGTCCGAAGAGCACGACAAACGTGTGGCTTTGGGCGCCCGCCCAGGCGTCCGAGGGGCCGGGGTGTGCGTAGGGCCAGTCCTTCTTGGGATCTGAACTGCCGACGACGTAGAATCCATCGCTTTCATATTGCCCCCAGCCGCGCGGGGCCAGGGCGAACTCGGCGTTGTCTCCGTCGGTCTGGCCGATTCGCCAGAGGACGGCGGACGAGTCCTGGTGTTCCTTCGCCCAGGCGAGCAATTCCACGATCGCGATTCCCAGGACGCCTGCCGAGCCGCGGTATTGGCCGGAGCCTCGCGGCTGATTGTCCCTGGACCACCACTCGTAGAAGTCGCCATGGCGGAGCACCCGGCTGGTCATCGGGGTCAACTCGCGGTAGGCGTCTTCGATCAGGCCGTGGCGGATCAGTTGGCGGATCATGCGGCCACCGAACCAGCACCAGTCGCCGCCGTTTTGATAGGAGTAGGGTCCCATCGCAGGATTCTTGAACGTGCCCTGAGGATACGGCGGATAGAGTGTCAGACCGATGGAGCTTGCGCCGGCTTGGTGGACGTTGTCCTTCATCTGGCGAAGCGAGTCCGCAATCTCCTCCTGAGTGAGGAGCCCGGCCTCGATGGCGACCGCGGTGCCGCCGTGATAGTAGACGGAGGCCTCGTCGAACGTCTCGGGGAAGGGGGAGCCTGCGAGATAGATGTGAGGCCGGAACTTGCGGCGGTCGGCGTCCCAGAGGTGCTTTCGCACGTTGGCCCGAAGATTGTCGCGCATCTGTCGCCAGCGGGCGGCCTCGGGGGCGGTGTCGCCCACGAGCCAGAGGTAGTCGTCGATGGCGACCAGGAACATGGCATTGTCGTAGATGTCCAGTGCTCGGTGCGAATCCTCGTTGAGTTCGACGCCCCATTCATGCTCGGGCTGGACGTCGCCCCAGTCGGTCGTGGTCGCGCCCCAGACGAGGCCGTGTTCTTCATCGAAACGATGAGTGCCCACATAGTCGAGGGCTTTCGCGAGACGCTGTCGCACGGTGACACCGTCAACGCGTTCATCGAGAAAGGCGGTGTCCTTCGTGATCGCGACGTACCTCCGCACCGCCTGCACCAGCGACGACTCTTGGTCGGTCTCCACGGTGTTCTTGTGCGCCAGCAGGTCGGGCGCCAGGGCCGACCGGCGGTACTTGTACGCAACGTTGGCCTGCGTCTTGGGGATGTATCCGTCGGGGATGTTGCCGTCATCGCCCTGGAACTTGAAGAAGGTCAGCAAGGCCTCGCGGATCGATTGGGGATCGTTCACCTTCAGCGACATTTCGATGAAAGTGTTCAGGTCGCGGATCCAGATTTCGCCGTAGCCACTGCCGGCGGTGAACCCGGTTTTGAGCAAGCTCTCGGCCTTGGCCAGGACCGCGGGCAGGTTCGGGTCGTCCAGAATCCGCCTGGCCAGCGAGGCGGCCGGGTTCTGGGTCGAGGCGGCGAGCGTGCCGGCCGAGAGTGCAAACGTCAGGAGAAGGAGACGGATGATCGGTGTGTGCGACATTTTGGGGCCCCTGGAATACATCAGTCCTTGACTACCTGCAAACTTTCCGAATCAAAGACCCATCATAGCCTGCCAGGGACGGGGGCACAAGTCCGGTCCCAACAGAGGAATTGCCTGGACGAGCCGGGCGGGCTACAATGAGGCTCGGCAATCAAAAGGCTGCGAAGACGCAGTGTGACCCAATGGGGAATGGCTATGACACCCAGAGAGAGAGTGCTGGCGACGTTGAACCACATCGAGCCCGACCGCGTCCCGATCGATCTGTCGGGACATCGTTCCTCGGGGATCGCCGCAATCGCGTATTCCCAACTGAGAAAGCACCTCGGACTGCCGCCCAGGCCCCTCCGGGTGTACGACGTGATTCAGCAACTTGCCGTAGTCGATGAGGACGTGCTGAGCCGCTTCGGGGTGGACTGCATTGAGATGGGACGGGGCTTCGCCCTTCGCGACGATGCGTGGAAGCCCTGGGTTTTGCCCGACGGGACGGATTGCCTGATCCCGGCCTGGACCCGCATGGAACGTCGCTCCGACCGCTGGGTCATTCTGTCCCCCTCCGGCAAGGTCTTTGCCCACATGCCCGACGGGACTCTGTACTTCGAGCAGACGTATTTCCCCTTGGCTGAATCCGATGAGGAAAGCCGCCTGGCCGATGCCTTCGGCGAATGTATGTGGACCGGGGTGGCTGCTCCTCCAGGACCTGTCGACGCCAAAACGCTGCGCGACGGGGCGAAGCGTTTCCGCGAAAGCACCCACCGCGCGATCATCGGCCTTTTCGGCGGCAACCTCTTCGAGACAGGCCAGTTCTTCTATCGCGCGGACAATTTCTTCATGCTCCTGGCCGGGGAGCCAAAGAAGGCCCATCGTTTTCTCGACAGATTGGTGGAGATCCACCTGGCCAACCTGGAGAAGTTCCTGGCTGCGGTCGGCTCGTCGATCGACGTCATTCTCTTCGGCGACGATCTGGGCATGCAGACCGGTCCGATGCTCAGCCCGCGGATGTACTGCGAGTTCTTCAAGCCCCGCCACCAGACACTCTGGACGCGGGCGAAAGAGCTGGCCGACGTCAAGGTCATGCTCCATTGCTGCGGCGGCGTCCGCGAGTTGCTCCCGCACCTGATCGAAGCCGGACTCGACGCGATCAACCCCGTCCAGATCAGTTGCGCCGGAATGAACGCGGCCGAGCTCAAGGCCGAGTTTGGTCGGGACCTGACCTTCTGGGGCGGCGGCTGCGACACGCGGGACGTCCTGGCATCAGCGAGTCCCGATCAGGTGGCCGAGCACGTCCGAAAGCAGGTTCGTACGCTCGCACCGGGCGGGGGCTTCGTCTTCCAGCAGGTACACAACATCCTGGCCAACGTCCCGCCGGAAAACATCGTCGCGATGTTCGACGCCGTGAACGCGGACCGGTAAGCCTTCGGGGGGAGACAGCAAGCGAGAGCACGTGCACGCTCTTGAGCCGGATCCTTCGCTTTGCTCAGGATGACAGGAGTTCTGCGTGAAGCGGTCGTCGCTCGTGTCACTCGATACCGAGCTTCTTCTGAATCTGTTCGAGCGGCACGCCTTTGGTTTCGGGCATCACAACGAGCACCCACACCAACTGCAAGACCATCATTGCCGCGTAGAAGGCGAAGACCTTTGCGCCGGCCTGGCTGGCGCCGGGGGCGTCTGCTTTGCCCACCAGCATGGGGAACGTCCAGGAGATCCCGGCGCACATGAACCAGTGGGTGAACGAGCCGAGCGCCTGGCCACGGGCGCGGACGCGGTTCGGGAAGATCTCGCTGATGAACACCCAGATCACGGCCCCCTGGCCGAAGGCGTGCGAGGCGATGAAGACCATGAAGCTGACAAGAACGACGTACCCGCCGCGTTCGGTGTGGAACGCCCAGGCGGCGGTGCTCAAGCTCACGATGTAGCCGAGCGAGCCGACGATCATGAGCTTCTTGCGGCCGAAATGGTCGATGACCGCCATGGCCATCATGGTGAAGATCAGATTCGTCAGACCCACGATCACGCTTTGCAGGCGGGCGTCGCTGATGCTCGCGCCGGCCATCTCGAAAATTCGTTGCGAGTAGTACAGCAAGGCATTGATGCCCGAGAGCTGATTGAACATCGCGATGAGAAAGGCCAGCAGGATCGGGCGAAGGTACTTCTTTCGGAAAAACGGTTCCTTGACGCGGTGATGATCGAGGTCGATCGATTCCTGAATCGCACGGAGTTCGCCCTCGACGTCGTCGATACCGATCCGCTGAAGAACGGCTCTCGCCTCGTCGACCAGCCCCTTCGTTGTCAGCCAGCGCGGACTGCGCGGATTGCCGAACAGCAGCAGGAAGAAGGCGGCGGCGGGGAATGCCTCGACTGCGAAGATCCAACGCCATTCGATGTCGCCGAGGTTGAGGGTTCCGAGGGTGTAGTTGGACAGGAAGGCCAGCAGGATTCCAAAGACGATGTTGAATTGGAAGAGGGCCACGAGGCGTCCGCGATTGGCGGCCGGGGAGATCTCTGCGATGTAAACGGGGCCGACGACCGACGACCCGCCCACGGCCAGTCCGCCGAGAAAGCGGGCGATCACGAAGGACCACCAGTCCCAAGCCAGCGCGCTGCCGACGGCCGAGACGAAATACAGGATCGCGAGCACGGACAAGGTCTTTTTCCGGCCCCAGACGTCCGAGGGTTTGCCGGCCAGCCAGGCGCCGAGAATCGTGCCGATCAGGGCGCTGGCGGTCGTACAGCCGTGCCAGAATCCCGGTGTGCCCAGAAAGCGGATGTTCCCGAAATTCGCGGCCAATGAATCGTATGTCGCGTCGAACATCTGCTGCAGCGCCTGCTCGGCGCCGGAGATGACCGCGGTGTCGAATCCGAAGAGCAGGCCGCCAAGGGCCGCGACAAGAGCGCTTCGCAACAGGAATCCGCTTGCCTTCATAGAGAGCCTCCTGGTTATGGGTATCGAATCCGTTCGGCGGACACGGAACCGTCGAACCGAGGGACGCTGTCAGCATACCACAGGGTTCGGTCAAAGGACAATCGCAATCGGCGTCCTGCCACGGGATAGGGCCTGGCCGTCTTGACGCTCTTTGTTTCACGTTGCTCCCGCGGTCGGAAGGGCGTTATAATCGGTCAACCGGCTCGATCCGGTGGGGACTTTTGTTGTGATGGTCGAATCGTCTCGCGAGTTTCAGGTATTTGTCAAACCGGCCGGCGCGGCGTGCAACCTGGCCTGCCGGTACTGTTATTACACGTCGAAGAGCAATCTCTATCCGGATGGCGAACCGTCTCGAATGTCGGATCAGGTTCTCGAGGAGTATATCGTCCAACACTTCGACGCCTGTTCGGAGCCGGTGATCCGCTTCTCCTGGCACGGCGGAGAACCGACGATCCTGGGCCTCGATTATTTTCGCAGAATCGTGGCGATCCAACGCAAGCATCAGCCTTGCGGTCGGACCTTCGTCAACGGCCTCCAGACGAATGGAACTCTCCTGAACGAAGAATGGTGCCGTTTTCTGGCGTCCGAGGGTTTCACCGTCGGGTTGAGTCTGGACGGTCCCCAGCAGATGCACGACCGGTACCGTCTGACTCGAACCGGTGAATCCTCCTACGAGCAGGCGATACGAGGGTACCATCTCCTTCGACGGCACGGGGTCCCCTGCGAGATCCTCTGTGTCGTGAGCCAGGCGAATGTCCAACATCCTCTCGCGGCCTACCGGTTGTTCAAAGAGATGGGAACCGCCTACGTGAGTTTTCTGCCTCTGGTGGAACGCCGGCCGCAAGCCCCGAGCGGCGTCAGCGACCGCACACCGTCCTCAGAGGCCTGGGGGAATTTTCTGTGCACGATCTTTGACGAATGGGCGACTCAGGACATCGGGCGGGTCAAGGTGCAGATCTTCGAGGAGGCGGCGAGGCCGGCCTTCGGACAAGAACACACGCTGTGTGTCTTTCGGACGACGTGCGGAGGTGTGCCCGTCGTCGAGCGTAACGGGGATTTCTTCTCGTGCGACCATTTCGTGGACGCAGAGCACCGCCTCGGCAATATCCTGTCCACGCCGCTGGCACAACTGCTCGACGACCCGAGGCAGAAGGCGTTTGGACAGGCCAAGCTCGATTCACTGCCTCGCTGTTGTCGCGAATGCGAGGTCTTGGCCATGTGCCATGGTGGATGCCCGAAGGATCGGTTCCTCGTTTCTTCCGAAGGCGAACCGGGACTCAATTACTTGTGTGCAGGATATAGGCGTTTCTTCCATCACTGCCGGCCTTTCGTGGCCGAGGTGGCGGCCCTGTGGCGTCGACAACAGAGGGCTTCGGTGCAAACCCCGATTCCCCCGACGGCCGTAAGAACGGGTCGCAACGACCCTTGTCCCTGCGGCAGCGGCCGAAAGTATAAGAACTGCTGCCTTCACGGATGAGCGGCCGTCAGGTTTTGAGCTTTTCTTGGAAGAACGCGATGGTCCGCTGCCACGCAAGTTGAGCCGCTTCCTTGTTGTAGCGGGTCTCGTTCGTGTCGTTGTTGAATGCGTGTTCGGTCCCTTCGTAGATGTAGATCTTGTACTCGACCGACGCATCCTTCAGAGCCTTTTCGAACGCCGGAATTCCCTTGTTGATTCGCTCGTCGCGTCCGGCGTAGTGCAACAACATCGCGGCTTTGATTTTGGGGACATCCTCGATCGCAGGCGGAGCGCCGTAGTAGGGGACCGCCGCCGACAGGTCCGGGGCGTGGACCGCAACCTGGTTGGTCATGGCTCCGCCCCAACAGAAACCCGTACATCCGACCTTTCCGGTCGAGAGCGGATGCGTCTTGAGATACTGCACCGCGGCCACGAAGTTCTTGACGGTGGCAGGATAATCGAGCTTCTGAAAGAGCGGCGGAGTCTTCTGAGGGTCGTCCGGAGTTTCGCCCTGCGGCGACAGTGCGTCGGGGGCGACGGCCAGGAACCCTTCCAACGCCATGCGTCGGGCGACGTCCTGGATGTGGGGGACAAGACCGCGATTCTCGTGGATCACGATCACCCCGGGATGTTTCTCCTCGGCTTTCGGTCTGGCCAGATACGCCCGCATCGGTCCGGTCTGGCCGGGGTACTCGATCCACTCCGTGTGAAGACGAGGGTCATCCCTTGCGACAATCTGGGCGTGGACGCCGGATTGAGGCAACAGGACGCAGGTTGCGGCGGCGCCTCCGACGAACCCTGCGAAGCGGGTGAGCAACTCACGACGGCAGAGGGCTCCATCATTCTTCTGGGTTTTCAACGAATCGACGATTCTCCGTTCCATATCCCGTTCTCCTTTGTCTGGTCTCTGTCCCTTCTTGATTGCAGGGCCAGGACAACCACTTCATCTGCCTTTTCGATCACTCAACATCCTTTTGAGACGCCGGAGGATCCCGTCTCGGGCCAACTCCGGCGGCACGACGGCGGAAGCCTTCAATTTTTCGATCGACGCGGCGTTCTCCGCGGCACGGGCAGCCGCCAGGTCGGAGAGCACTCGTGGGATCTCTTCCCGCAGGGCCAGCAGTTGGGTGAAGGCGGCGCGATCGAATTCGAGCAGTTCGCAGTTGGTGACCGCAGTCATCGTCGCGCTGCGGGGCAAGCCGGTCAGGAGGCTCATTTCGCCGAAGAGAGAACCTGGATGCAGATCAAATTCGACGGGGTGCGCCGTGTCGGAGTTGGCGATGCACCCATGAATCGTTCCCTCGACCAATACGTAGAAGGATTCGCCGGTGTCCCCCTGGTGCATCAGGGTTTCGCCGTAGGTGAATCGTGTGCGTTTGACGCTGCGAGCCACCGTTCGAAGTTCGTCCCGGCTCAGAATGCACACCCCCTCGGAGTTCGCCAGCAGTTTGCGTCCGAAATCGCTGCGCAGCATGTCGTCCACGATTCGTTCGATCTCCGACGCCAGCGGCTTCTCAAACTTCTGGGCGTGAACCGCTTCCAGGAAGTTGCCGAGTAGTCGGCCGCTCATGGGGAAGGGGATCTCGATCCCTCGGCGCTGGAACTTGTACCAGATCATCCGCATGACGTCGCCTTCGATCGAGGTCCGGCGTTCGTAGTGTTTCGACCAGAACCGCAGGGCGTACTCGATGCAGAAATCCTTGAAACCGGTGATATAGGCGTCGGGGGCAGGGTGTTTCTCCACTGCGGGGATACAGTCAGCGGCTTCGACCAACGCAGCGATGACGTCGGCGGGCGGATCGCCGTAACTGGCTGCGACCAGAACTTCGTGCCGTCGGAGGCTTGTGGGAGAGGAATAATTGTAGATCTTGGCATCCGCGATCTTGCTGTTGGGGATGATGACGACGTGCCCCCCGAGGGTACGCACGCGAGTCTCCCGCCAATTCACCAGGATGACCTGTCCTTTGACTCCTTCGACGTGGATCCACTCGCCCACGGCCAGGGTGTGACAGGCATGCAGGGACATGCCCGCCAGGAGATTGCCCAGCACTCCCTGCATGGCGAAGCCGATGACGCCGGTGACGATGGCGGTGGAGGTCAGCAGAACGCCGATTTCAAACCCTAACTGATACTTGATCAGCATGAAAGCGACGCCCATCATGATCGCCAAGTGCAACAATCCGCGACTGAGCCGACTGAGCGGACAAACTCGGCCCATCTGCACAAACATTTCGACCAGCAGTCCTTCGAGCAGTCGCACGACGGCGTGGATCCCCCAGAAGAGCAGCCAGGCCTCGGCGTAGGGTTTCGTGTCGGGTGGCTCGGGCGCATGATAGAACCACCGGAGGGCCGGAAGCGAAAGCAACACGACCAGGACGGAAAACGCCGGATAGGTCAACAGGATGCCGATGAACTGCCGGGCGGAGTGTCGTTTCACCTCGATGCCCTCGGACGAAGCGTAGCGGCGCTTCAACGGCAGGGTCAGGACGTATGCGAGGAAGAGCACGCCCAAGGCCAACGTGATGTTCTGAACATACGGCAGTATCGCTCTGAGTTGTTCCTGCATAGTCGTTCCTCAGTCCCCAACCGTCAACCATTGTCCGGCCCGGGCCAGGGAGGCGCCGGGCAAAACCCGTTTCACTTGGTCTTCCACCGCGAGCAACGCCATATCCTCCGCCTCGGGGGCATGATGCCCAAGGAGTACGCGTCCCATGCCCGTTTCGGTGGCAATCGCAAGGCAATCCTCCCGGCTGCTGTGCCCCCAGCCGGCGAATGCCTTCTGATCAGCGTCGGCGAAATGGGCGTCGATAACGAGCAGATCCGCGGGCGATGGCTCGCGACAGAGCGACAGAAACGCCGCTTCGTTCGCAGGTGTTCGCAGTTTCCATTCGATATCCGTGGCGAAGACCATGGATGCACCGCAACCTGTGTCGTCGATGCGATAGGCAAAAGACCCGCCCGGGTGCGGCACAGGGCATTCCCGGAGGCGTAGGCCGCCGACGGCGATTCCGCCTATGGGGAACTTCGCGAATTCGAGTCTTGCGGCCATCTGTTTCCAGGAGACCGGCCAGTACGGCTGCGCCAGCAATCGGGTGATCGCCTCTTGGGCGGTGCTGTCGGCGAAGGTTGGCCCGATAAACCGGAATGACCAGTCTGGCCTGTAGAACAGTGGATTCATCGTCAGGCCGGCCATGTGGTCCAGGTGATAATGAGAGAATACGACGGTCACTTCGCCCGGCTCCATCGCAGCCAACTGCCCCGCCACGGCCCGTAAGCCTGTGCCTGCGTCGAGGATCAGCCGTTCCCCGCGGGACCCGATAAGTAGCAGGGAGGTCGTATCGCCGCCGAACTCGTCAAAGCCGTTGCCGATAGCGGGCCGGCTGCCCCGCACTCCACCGATGAAAAGCCGCAGGCTCATTTTTCCGTCAACCCCCACACACCATCCCATGCCACTGGGGGATGGGCACACAGGTCGATACATCGACGGAGGTAGCTCCTGGCCGCAGGGTCGTCGGGCAGTCGTTCAAAAAACTCCTTGGCCCCGGCGAAA